>JBGSST010000240.1:0-4612 GCA_041736915.1 Bdellovibrionota bacterium | reverse complement strand
GGAGGTCAGCTGCGTGATCACGCCGCCGAAGCCTTCCACCATGTTGCGCGCGACCTCTTCGTCGAGCTTTTTCGGCAGCACTTTCACCGTGATGGGCTCCGACTTCTTGTCGGCCCATTTGGCCTTGAACAGATGCATCTGCGCTAGCACCTGGTTCGTGAACGAACCGTCCATGATGCGCGACGGATGGCCCGTGGCGTTGCCCAAGTTCACCAGGCGGCCTTCGGACAAGAGGATGATGAAATCCTCTTCGTCCTTCGGGTTGCGGTGAATCTTGTGCACCTGCGGTTTTACTTCCTGCCACTCGTACTTCTCGCGCAAGAACGCGGTGTCGATCTCGGAATCGAAATGGCCGATGTTACAAACGATCGCACCCGACTTGAGGTTAGCTAGCATGTACTTGTCGCACACGTTCACGTTACCCGTGCAGGTGACCACAACGTCGGTGGTCGCCATCAACGCCTTGTCGATGCCATCTTCTTTGCCGGTGTTGATGCCGTTCTTGTACGGCGACACGACTTCGTAACCGTCCATGCAAGCCTGCATCGCGCAGATCGGATCGATCTCGGTGATCTTTACGATAGCGCCTTCCTGACGAAGCGACTGCGCCGAGCCTTTGCCGACGTCACCGTAACCGATGACCAAGGCCTTCTTACCCGCGAGCAGCACGTCCGTGCCGCGTTTGATCGCGTCGTTCAAGCTGTGACGGCAACCGTACTTGTTGTCGTTCTTGGATTTGGTGATGGAATCGTTCACGTTGATGGCCGGAACCTTCAGCGCGCCGGTCTTCATCATTTCGACCAAACGGTGCACGCCCGTGGTGGTCTCTTCGGTGATGCCGTGGATCTTTTCCAGCATCTGCGGATACTTGTGGTGGACCATTTCGGTGAGGTCACCGCCGTCGTCCAGCAACATGTTCGCTTCCCACGGCTTGCCATCCTTCAAAATGGTTTGCTCGATGCACCACATGGCTTCGTCATTAGTCTGACCCTTCCACGCGTAAACGCCCACTCCGCGGGCCGCCATGGCGGCCGCCGCGTGATCTTGCGTCGAGAAGATATTGCAGCTCGACCAGCGCACTTCCGCGCCCAGCTCGATCAGCGTTTCGATCAAGACCGCGGTCTGAATCGTCATGTGAATGCAGCCGATGATCTTCGCGCCCTTAAGGGGCTTGGCCGCGCCGTGCTTCTTGCGCAGATTCATCAACGCCGGCATTTCGCGCTCGGCCAGTTTGATCTCTTTGCGGCCGAAGTCGGCCAAGGTGATGTCTTTTACTTTGTAGTCTTGATTTGCCATTGGTTCTCCTAAGAAATTTTCCTGAATAGTTTGAGTTGGATCTGAAAACCGTTCTTTAGCCCCAGGTAAGAGCTCTGCTCTTCCCGAAAGCCTGCGTCCGTAGCCCAGTCGTTGATTTCCTGCGGATCGAAGCCCAACCAGGTATCACCGCACGACTCTTTTGCCCACTGCTGGTTGTGGCTGCACAGGTCGGCCACCAGTACGTAACCCTGCGCCGTCGTAAGCTGCGCCAGCTTGCGAAACGCCTTGGCCGGTGAAGGCATGTGGTGCAAGACCATATTCAAAATCACGGCGTCGAACGCCGGCCCCGGCGCCGGATACGTTTCGAGCGAATCGTTCACGAACTCGAGATTTTTGCCCTTGGCCTTCTTTCGCGCGAGCTCCAGCATCTCCGCCGAATCGTCGAGGGCCGTTACGTGGGCAAAGCGCTGGCCGAGCGTGGCGAGCAGCTCACCCGAACCGGGGCCTACCTCCATCGCGCGGGCTTTCTTCGCCACCTTCATCAAATCGAGCAGCTCGGCGAGGTTGGGCAGATACTGCGTTAGTTCACAAAGCAGCCCCTGGTTCTCCTCGAACCGATCGGCGTTGCGCTCGAAGTACTCGCGCGAGTGGCGCGACCGCTCTTTGTAGACCGCGGAGATCTTCCGCGCGTACTTTTCGTCTAGCGGTACGGCGTCGATGGTCCCGTAAAGCTGCGATTGAAAGGCATCGAGCCCACTATTGCCCGGCAAAAGCGGACGGCGATAAAAAATCGAGTTACCCTGCCGTCGCGTAACGAGCAGGCCACTTTGAAAAAGAATTTTTAAATGATGGCTCATGCCCGGCTGGGGTACGGAAAAGATGCTAGCTAG
This sequence comes from Bdellovibrionota bacterium, assembly GCA_041736915.1. Taxonomy (GTDB): domain Bacteria; phylum Bdellovibrionota; class FAC87; order UBA2466; family UBA2466; genus JBGSST01. The sequence goes on along the minus strand of JBGSST010000240.1, from coordinate 2,465 downwards.
CTCCTGCACGCCGAAGGAGTCGCGGCTGAGTACGCGCAGGATGTCCACGCGCAATGGGTCGGCGGCCGCCTTGCAAAGGCTGACGAGCGAGCGGCGGGAAAGGGACTCCGCCGGCGTTTCCGCGCGCTTGTTTTCGACTAGCATGGCCATGTGGGGGTCACCTTAAACGGGTTCACCGCGAACCGCCATATCTATATTAACGTTTTTATATATAGAAATCCATTGATGGTAGTTAACTGTTCGGAATGATTGGACAGTTACTTGAAGAAAAGTTTAGATTAACGCCATGATGTTCGTGAAATTGCTTGCCAAGGAATCCACGGTCCACGGCCTGGGTTGCTTCGCCACTAAAGCGCTGAAGCGGGGAATGGTTTTGGCCTTTTGGGGCGATACCCGTGAGGTGCGGCTGTTGAATGCGTCTCGGCACAAGAAGAAGTTCCAAAAACGGGCCGCGGTTACGATCCAGACCGGCGTCCGTTTGATGGGGGATTGGTTCGTGGAGTCGATTCGCATCGCGGACAAAGATCCGTCGGACTACATCAACCATTCCGATCGGCCGAACGTAGGTTACGTGGGCGGCGTTCTCTTCACGTTACGGAACATCAAAGCGGGCGAAGAGCTTTTCGTGGACTACCGCCTATTCAATGCGCAGTTCGAGACGAACGTCGTCAAAGGCTATGGCCCCCTACGTCAGCTGAAAGCCTCCGCCGCCCAGATGAAGAAGGCTTTTGGTCACTCGCGATAAAGGCGTCAGCGTTGGCAGATATCGTCGAGCGCCGCCTGCACCGTGGTGAACTTGCACTGAAAGCCCGCACCACTGGCCTTGGCCGGCAGTACGTACTGACTGTGCAAAACGATGTCCGACATTTCTCCCATCGCCAGCTTCAGCGCAAAGGCCGGGGCCGGCAAAAAGGCCGGACGGTGCAACGCTTTGCCTAGCGCCTTGGTGAACTCGGCGTTCGACACGGGATTGGGCGATACGCCATTCACGGCACCGGTAAGCGAAGTCGTACTTGCCGCGAAGAGGAACAGCGAGACGAGATCGTCGCGGTGGATCCAGCTCATCCCTTGCTGGCCGGAACCGATCGGGCCGCCCATTCCCAACTTGAAAAGGGGCATCATGGGCTTCAAGGCTCCTCCGCCCTGCTCCAGCACGATACCCACGCGGATACTCACCCGGCGGATGCCGGCGGTTTCCGCGCGCTGCGCTTCTTGTTCCCAGGCATGGCAAACCTCGGCGAGGAAACCGGTGCCCGGTGAGCTGTTCTCGGTGAGCCGCTCGTCCGCACGATTGCCATAGATTCCGATCGCCGACGCGCTGACGAACACCGTCGGTTTCTTCGGTAAGGCAATCATCGTATCGACGAGGTTCCGCGTGCCGAGCACGCGCGATTGCAAAATCTTTTCTTTCTGAGAGTCGCTCCACCGTTTCTCGGCCACACCCTCGCCCGCGAGATGAATCACGGAGTCCACCCCTTCGAACGCCGCCTGTGGGGGACGCTCTTTCTCGGGGTTCCAAGCGAAGGCCTTCACGCCGAGGGGTAATTTTTTCTCCGCCTTATCGGGATTGCGGGTGAGCACCGCTACCTGATGCCCTTCCTTCAACAGCCGCTCCACCAAAACTTTGCCAACGAATCCGGTTGCGCCGGTCACCAAATGTTTCATGAGATCTCCTTCTCCCAACCACTCTGCTACCCCAATAAATTGGCCTAATGTCTAAGTTATGACAAACAAAAAGTTAGACAGAAGTTATACCTCAGCGCTTGGCTTCTGCCTTACCGCAAAAGCTTAGACTCATCGCGCTAGTGCCCCAACGACTTCGTAACTTGAGCTTTGGTCCCCCGCGTGGGAAAAAAGAACCAATGATGAAAACCCGTCGCGCTTTTTTCATCCTTCTCACCCTTACGTTTGCTGTGGATGCGGAAATCGCCCAAGGGGCCAAGCCGGACCCCAGCGATTTTCCCAACGTGGGTTTTTTGGAAGCCGATCACGGCGTATGCACCGGAACCTTAGTGGCGCCGCAGTGGGTGCTTACTGCGGGGCACTGCGTGGACGAGCGGCCGGTAGACACTTATCGTTTCACGCTGCATCCGAATCCGGAAAGCGACGCGCCGCCGAAGTTCGTGAAAGCGGATCGCCTCTTGTTGCATCCGGAGTACCACCCGACTCTAGAGACGCCGGGAGTCGACGCAGCCCTGCTGCATTTGGAATCGCCGTTGCCGGTGGTGGAGCTGGCGGAGCTTCCGTTTTCCGAGTACACGGTCTCGGCTAAGGATACGTTACTCAACGTAGGCTACGGCGAGAACATGGACGGCACCCAGGGCTACCGCCGCGTGAAGGATCTGAAGTTCACCCGTTACGAGCCGCTGCCTGCCAAAACCAGCACGATTTCCAAAGGACTCATCCAGATCGCCCGCGGTAAAGACAACGAGCTCGGTTGTGCCGGCGACAGCGGCAGCCCACTC
>JBGSST010000235.1:0-6076 GCA_041736915.1 Bdellovibrionota bacterium | reverse complement strand
AGGGTGGCTATGGTTCGTGCTGGCCTTGCTGCCGATGAGTGGTCTCGTGACAATCGGCGGCCAAGCCTACGCCGACCGGTGGACGTATCTGCCGCACGTGGGGCTGATAGTAATGGGGCTCGCGTGGGTTGCGGATCTTTGGCCGTGTGCGTGGGAAAAGAGCTCCGTGCGGGCGGGGGCCGTGGCGGTGCTCGTGCTGTGTGCGATCTCCACGTGGCAGAATTTGGGCTACTGGCGGAATAGCGAAACGCTTTTCACGCGGGCGCTGGAGCTAGAGCCCCACAACTTCATGGCGCACACTAATCTCGGCCGGGCGCTGGATCAAAAAGGTGAGCTGACAAGAGCCGCTCCCCATTTCGCGCGGGCGGTAGAGCTAAATCCCACTTACCCCATCGCCCTGAATAATTTGGGAACCGTACTGGCCCGCACCGGGCGGCTCGCCGAGGCCGGCCCGTACTTCGAAAAGGCGTTGGCGATACAGCCGGGTTTCTCGCAGGCCCGGCAAAATCTTGGACTGCTCCACAGATTACTGGAGCAGCGGCGATCGGCCCAGCTCGTAAAATGAGAATCATTCGCATTTTTCGCGTGCCATCCTTTTGGTAATGAGTATCTTCTTCCGACTATGGGTTGTGGGTGGTTAGTCGCGTTTTTCATGTGGGGTCTCCCCGCGTTTTCCGGTAATGCGGGCCTGGCGCCGCATCTAAATCCCGAAAAGCTCGCGGGCTGGATAAAGGATTTGGAAGGGCCGTTCCGCGGCAAGAACCTGGAAGCGTTCGAAGAGAGCTACCAGAAGTTCGTGCAGGCGCAGACCTACCGTGATCTTCAGTCGGTTTACGATCCGGCCAATCGGGCGAAGCTACAGATCGCTTATGCCACGTTCGTTCCCCACGGTGGTTCGCCGGGGCACGATTTGGGTTACGGCTTTCACGTGGTGAAACGTTTGGAGCTTACGCTGCCCAACGGGGCGGTGAAGGTAATCGACGTGAATGAGCAATGGCCCGAAAGCGGAATCACGCACGGGCTACTTTTCCCCGACGAGATTCGCATCAAGACCCGCGTGCGTGACGGCGAGCGTGACGTGCCGGGCAGCGAACGGGATTTTCTTTTCGATTCCATTCGTCTCGCCTGGGACGATCAAAACGGTTTCGAGATTGCGCGGCAAACGCGTTACCGGTGGGACGGCGAAAAAAATAAAATGCGCCAGCTGCGGGTGCCGGTGTCGGCCCCGATCTCTTGCCTGGGCTGCCACCACACGTCGACGATCAAAACACTATCGCAGCCATACCTGGGCGCGGGGGAGACGATGAGTTCCGAGGCGGTGGTGCAACGTAGCTTCTTCAAGAAACCCTTGGCCGAGCAGCACGGGTATCGGGACTACGTAGCGCATCTGGAGGCCATCGGCATGGAGGCGGAGTTCATCGCCAAGGTGAAGCGTGATCTAGAGGACCCCCACACGGCGTTCGCCGTGCCCGGAATCGTCGAAAAGCTAGAGCAGGAGATGGCGGCCTTTTCCTTTGGCCAGGGCGATCAACCCCTCGAGGCGAACGCCTTCTACGATAAGGACAGTCAGGGCGCTTACCAGAAAAAGGGGCAGTGGTTCCTCGACTTTATCGAGGAAATTCACGAGGGTAAGTACCGCTGGTGGAACCCCACCACGGTAGTGCCGCGTTCCCAGAAATAGCGTTTCGGTGGTTGGATTTACCCTGCCGCTATGCTATTCCCTGACCTCTTTCTGACTGTGCCCTCATAGTCTAGAGGCCTAGGACGTCGCCCTCTCACGGCGAAGACACCGGTTCGAATCCGGTTGGGGGTACCATTAAAATCGCCTACGGCGATTTTAACTATTAAGTGTGAACACTTACGTATTAACACTTAACCTTTAGCGACGTAGTCGCTCTGGTAGTCCGACCGCCCTACTTCCCATTTCTTTCGATGTATTTGATGAGCCCCGAAAGCATTTTTCCCATGGCGGTCAGGTCATCATTCATGGTCTCGACTGCATTATGAGTGCCCGATTCTTTCGCGATGATATCCAATACAGCGACGCATTCGAAAACGGACCCACGCGCAATTCGCCAAAAATTGATTTTTTCTTTCTTTGAATAGCGAGAACAACCTTCGGCAATGTTCAGCGGGATGGATTGGCTGGCTCTTCGTAGCTGATCGCGCAGGGGCCCCAAAGGTTCTCGTGGGATCCTTTCCGAAAACTTTCCTGCTTCTACCGCAAAACCGAGCGCCTTTTGGTAAACCGGCCATTTTTGGAACTCAAAACTTTTTTCCATGGAACTGAAATACGATTGGGAAGGTAAACTGGCGAGACTCCGCGGAGAGCATCCTCTTATTTTTGGGCTGGCACCCTACGTGAGCACTCATCTAGCTTCGCGTTCAAAAGCGGGATGAGCGTGTTCGAAAACGGAGCGGGTAGTAACGGAAGAGACCCCCCAGTGGCGCCTGGTCGTAATTCTTCCACGCTCCCCAGGAGTTTTAAGAAAGTTCTTGAAGGGGTCTGACCCCTTTTTCGTTCTTTTTCGGACCCCTTTTTCGTTGGCGTGGGGTTACGAGCGTCGCCTACTTTTCCTGAGGCCTCAGATTGCGTTCCGTCTTCAAGCCCTCGTCGCCGCTGGCTTGCATCCAGGTATCGAGGGAGGCTCGCAATTTCGCTTTCACTACGGCATGCGCCTCAACGCCGGCGAGATTGTTGCGCTCATCGGGATCAACGCGAAGGTCGTATAGCTCCTCCGCGGGCCGCTCGTGATAACTTCGAATGGTCGCGGCGGCGGCGGGATCGATCTTCGCTTTCTCCTGCCAGGACTTCCAGTAGCCACTGCTTTTGTCCACGATCGTATGGTGCTTGGCGTCTGGGTCAAGATTGCGGATGTACTTCCAGTCGTGGGTCCTAACGACCCGGAGCGGGTAACGGTTAATGCCATCGCCGCTGTGTGTGGCGAAGATCTCATTGCGATGATCCGTTTTCTGCCCGGAAAGGATGCCGACAAACGACCGGCCGGAAAGCTTCTCCGGGGGAGCAAAGCCGGTGGCGTCGAGTAGCGTCGGGAGCAGGTCGATCAGGCCAACCATTGCCGCGGATGTTGACCCCGCCCTGATTTTCCCCGGCCATACGACGACCAGCGGAGCGCGCAACGCGGAGTCGTAGCCGTTCCATTTGCCGAAGGGGAACTGCGGCCCCTGATCGCCGCTGAAAACGAATATCGACCGATCGCCAAGATGCTTGCGGGCGGCGTCGTAAACGCGTCCGAGATCGCGGTCGGCCCTACCGACGGCGGTGTAGTAGCGGGCCAAGGCCCGCCGCGTAGCCGGCGTATCGACGAGCTTAGGCGGCATGGTCAGCTTCGCGGGGTCAAAATCGGATTTTTTCGGCCAAGGGATATGCGGCCAGCTGCTGCCGACCAGCAGGCAGAGCGGCTTCTTGGACTTGCGCTGGCCCAGCCACTTCACCGCGGCGTCCACACCTGTTCGGTGGTCATGAGAAAAATGGCTAGCATGATCAAAGCGGTAATCCTTCACCTCGGCGTAGTGGGCCACTTTGCCGATGGCCACAACTTCGTAGCCCGCTTCGCGGAAGTAGGCCGGCCAGCGTTTCACGTCCGCACGCGGCCGGGTGTGATTGAGCATGGCGCCGTTCCGCATCGGATCGAGGCCGGTCAAAAGAGCGGCGCGGCTCGGAGCGCAGGTCGCTGAGGAAACAAACGCATGGCTGAAGGTCATTCCGTTGGCGGCAAGCCGGGCCATGTTCGGTGTGCGGGTTTCCTTGCTTCCATAGATCGAACAATCACGCCAGCCCAGGTCGTCGGCGAGGAAAACGACGATGTCCGGTTTTTCGGCGGCGATCGCCACGGAAAACCCGGTGAACATTAGATAGCCGGCAATTCCAAGGAAAGTTTTTCGCATGGTTTTGAAAATTTGGCGCAGGCGACGAGGTTCGAGCTCGCTGCCCAGGTACTGTCTGGCACTAATATATGGTTTCATTCTTACTCTCGGAACCTCTTTGTACGGAGGTCAGTCTGATTATGGGCGGTTCGAATACGTCTAGAAGTTGAACAGTTTGACGGACAGTCCATAGGACCGGTCGTAACAATTCTTCAAGGATCGTTCGGTAGTTTGAGGATACGCGGCACGTACGATCAAACCCTACACCCAAAAAAACCGAGGAAACTAAAATGGCCCCGAAATTATCCAAAGTAGTTGATATTACTAACTCCGCGTACTTCTTCCTTCTGATCTTTTTGGTCGTTGGTTGCGGAACTCAGTACGAGAAGCCGAATACGCCGGGAGAATCGCCGACGACTGAAGAACAGAGCCTGTTTGCGGCCGCCAAAACGACCGGCACGGCCACCAACGGACAGGTGACTACGATGCAGGTGAAGCTCCAGACGATTAAGAGCAATGCCCAGGCGTGCATTCAGGACCCTGCTTGCCTGAACCAGAAGATTGACCAGCTTTTCGTTTCGCTCTCGAACCTCTACCTGATCCACTATACCGACGTGCGTATCGGCCTGGTGGGCGGCGTGAACGCGAACGGAAAGAGTGGGAGCGGCTACTCGTATCGCCTGTTACAGAACGCCGGTTCCGGCTTCGCCCTAACGCAATCGGTGAACCAGCCGATTCAAGCAGTTCCGGTGAACGGCAAGGCCGCACTAAGCGCCGCCATCCTAGGCTCGAAGGTGGGGCTTACTCCCTATGCGGGAGCCGCATTGCTCTACGTCGACCAGGCCACCGGGCTAATCGCCTTGGCGGGTGCCGATAACGAAGGCTACTCGTACTGCTACGTGGCCATCGGCGTGGCGCCGCTGTGCTACACGGCCGGCTGGTAAATCATCACTCACTTGGTGATCGGGAGATTAAGGAAGCCGCCGGTTGCTGACTCGACTTCCTTAACCCCGGTCCCTGCATCCGTTTTGACGCAACCCACATTATTTTCAGAAGGATGCGATTTATACTTACGTCCTTCCCGCCGAGAATTCTGACGGGGCGAAAAAATCGTTACTGGTAAAGCTTCGGGTAAACCAGGGGAAACAAGAAATTGAATTGCTGGAACCTAGCGGAGCTAAGTTCTCCAATCCCTAACGGGAAAGGGGTGCCAATACTTAGCTCACTTTAGAGGCCGTTCACTCCTTCGCCGATAAGGAGTGAGACCATACTTAACGACGTTCGAGTAGCCTCCCATTGCTCAAAGGGAGGGATAGCGCCACTGGCCTTGGGTAATCTCCAGCACTCTTACTGGCTGCCCCTCTTCCACGAATGAGACCTGGTCAAATGCCTCTTTTTCGATCGCAACGGTCAGTGAGTTTTTCTGCACCCAGGTGGCAATCGAAGGCATCGGGTTCACTTTGTAGTAAAGTGAGAGATGCCCTCCGCAATTTTCCACCTTCTGTACGGTGAAGGTGCGATCTCAATCCTCCGGAGCGACGGCTTTCATCGTTAACGCCACTGCCAGGATCTGTTCGTTCTCAAAAAAGCTCTTTGGGGGACTCGACTTCGTACCTGGAAAAAAGACGCCGTGAAAAGACTTCCGATATTCCTCGAGGCTGCGGATATTAGCGTAAAGTTTTTCGCTGATCTTATGGTTCCAAACTGGGAAGCTAGAGTACTCCCTGGCCGAAATCACCCTAAACGGTACGTCTTTACATTCCTGGTCACCGTTATCGGTCCCCGCCTCGGAATAGAGCGGAAAGGCAACGAGGCAAACCATCATTGTTTTGTAGGAAAGAGTTTTAAAGAACGACATCTTCATGGTGGCAATCCGCACGTCCGGGGCGTTTGCAGCACGCGTTGATGAACTGAACCGCCTCGAGGTCTTGTTTGCTCAGCCGGTGACCGACCCGAACTTCTGCGACTCCGTTGACGGCGGGCATGAAGAAGGGGCCCGACCCCTTTCACGCCTCGGCCCACGGCCCTAGGCTACTTCGCCGCAGGGGGCAGGGAGACTGGCCACTTTCCCTGTGCCATTTGCTTTTCTCGCACAATCACAAAAGCGATCGCCGCCCAGATGAGGGCGTGCTCCAAGTTCCAGAGGAGCAAGTAATTTAACTCTGGGGCATAAAAGGCATACGCCAGG
>JBGSST010000215.1:0-2886 GCA_041736915.1 Bdellovibrionota bacterium | reverse complement strand
TGATGGTTTCGCTGGCGCTGTTATTATTGAAACGGAATGGGCCCATTCCCAAGTTGGTTGGTTTTTACATTCTGCTGCAGTTGGCGGCGGGTTACGCCTCGGAAGGGTTGTTATATCATCCCGAGGCCTCGATCTTCTGGACGACGGTGGGAATTGGCTTTCGCATGAGGCAGACCGCATGATCTTTCTCTCGATACAAAGGCTGGTCATTCTGTTGCGAGTGCACTGGCGCCTATTGCTATACAGTGCGGCCCTTTGTTCGTTTGTTTCGTTCACGTTCGGATCGCTTACGCCTTACATCTTCCGCTCGGAAGCCATCTTGATGTTGCCGCAGCCAAAAACTTTCGATCAGATGCAGATGCAGGACAGCACTGACGTGCTCCGTATGGCGAGCCTGTTCCGCTCTCCCAAGGTGCTCGTTCCCGTCGCAAAAAAGCAGATTGAAAAGTTGGGAGCGCGCGCCAATGTGCTCGTGCCTCTGGCGTGGTCGTGGTTCGATATCAAACAGCGGCTGGCGATTTTTCGCTCCAAGATTCTTGGTATCCCCAATAATCCCGACACCCCACAGATGGACACGACGGATCCGGAAATTTTTGCGAGCTTGATGGTTCGCCAGATCAACGCCGAACCGGACGGCGTGATGCGTACCGTGAAGGTAGTGTACGAAGCGGCCGACTCGGCGCAGGCTCAGAACACCTGCGAAATCCTGGTGGATGAGTTTTTGAAAGTGATCACGGCCATGGAGCAGGAGGAGACCCAGCGCCAGGAGAACTATCTACTCGGCGCGATCCAGCAGCAGCTCACCGAAATCAAAGACACCGAAGCAAAAATGCGCGCCATTGTGGAACGGTACCCCGAGCTAAGCTCCGCGGGAGGAGAAAAATCGGGAGTCCTCGCCAACAAGCTACTGGAAAAACAGGAGATGCTTAAGCGTCTGCAGAGTGAGTTCGACTCGAACCGTAAGTTTCTCGAAGGCATTCAAGGAGACTTGGGCGAGCTGAACCAGACGCGGGACCTGAGCTCGAAGATGTCGAATGAATTGAGCAGTAAAGTGGCGGAAGAGATTAGTGATCTGCAATTCCGCAAGTTGCAGTACACCCAGGTTTCCGGTTACGCCGAGACTCATCCCGAGATTATGCGCATCCAGACCCGCATCGACACGCTACGCAAGGTGCTGGCCAACCCCGGCGGGTCGCGGATGTCGTCGTCCACCCTGAAGAATCTCTATCAGAAGAAAAATCAGCTCTCCGAACGCAATAAAACGTTGGGGGCCGAGAAAGAGATGGTGAACAACGAGATCGAGAAGGAAGAGTCCAAGTTCAAGGAACTGGTAAAGCGAAATTTCGATCTCGATTCGCTGATGCGAAACCTGCAAGTCAACGTGAGCATTACCGGCGAGCTATACCGCGAGCTGCAGAAAACCCGGTTGGTGATGGCCGGCGCGAAAGGGAAGGCAACGATTCTGTCTCCCGCCACGCTATCCGTGCACGCGAGCAACATCTCGGTAAAGAAGCGCGCCGTGTTCGGCTTCGTCATCGGGGTCGCCGTAGCCTTTTCGCTGCTCATCCTCTTCGATTTCTTCTCGCCTATTCTGCTGCACGAAGACGACTTGTCGTCGTTCAAAGAACGCATCTTCGGTCCGTTCCGCAGCACCCAGCGTGGCAAGCATCAGCTTTACGCGTGGTTCTCGTCGCTACGGCTGGAGAAGGCTCGCCGGCACGAGATCGCACCGGTGAAGATCCGCTTTGGTTTATTGGGCTTTAGTTCCGCCACGCGAACGTGGGAGCCCTTCGTACTCGACTCGCTGAAAGAGATGAAGAACCGGGGCGAGAAGGTCGGCGTCATCGTGATTCGCGATCCGGAAGCGTGGGAAGAGCGCTTCGCCTGGAACCTGGGCGACGAGCACGCGGAAGAGCTGATCATCGATGACGTGCCGAATCAGCTCGAACTCCGGGTGGCCGAGATTGAAGCCCGGGTGGATTACACTTTCATTATTTTGCCCGAGAACACGACCGGCATTCCCATCGAGCCGTATATCGACGACCTCACCGACCACACGCTCATCGTGTCGCAGGTTGGTTTGAGCTCGCTTAAGAACGTGCGCAAAATTTCTCTCTCAATCGAGAAGTCGACCAGAAAGAGCCACCTTGTACTGGCGCCTTACCACTCGGAGAACGCGTTGCCGTTTACTAAGCGGTTCTTCCGCAAACGCGGAGGGCGGCCGCCCACCTCCTCGGCCGCCGCCTAAAATGAGTCGCGAGCTACTGCTATTTCTCGGCGGCTTCACCGCTTGGCGTTTGGGGCTGCTATTGGGCCTGGGAATGCTGACCGGCGGGCAGGAGTTTACCGACGATACGTCGCTTCATTTTTGGCTGATGACCCATCCGGGGTATCCGCTGTTTCCTGCCGAAGGGGTGCCCAAGGTCATTGCCGCGGGCGCGTATCCCCCTTTGCTCGGGCTGCTGGAGGCAATCCCCGCGTACGGGTTTGCGTGGCTGCCCGCCTTCTATCGCATTCGCCTTACCTTCCTCGCGTACGAAATTATTGCCGCCGCGTTTTTCTTCGGAGCCCTTAAGCAGCTCGTAGCCGACCGGAGATCCCGACGCCTGGCTCTTTTGCTCATGGCGCTAGTGCCGGTGGGATGGATGACTACAGTATTCATGGCGCAGGATGAATCGATCGGCGCCGCGTTCGTGGCGGCGACCCTATACCTGGCGTCGATGGGCCGCTGGCGGGCGGCGGCGCTGACGGCGAGCTTGGGAATTGTTGCGGGCAAGATTTTTTTGGGGCTTCCGATGCTGGCGGTTTTGCTTTGGGCGCCCGCGACGAAGCGGAGTGCCGCGATCGTCGCGGGCGGTTTGCCCGTGGTTGCCATTTACGGAGTGC
>JBGSST010000209.1:0-2912 GCA_041736915.1 Bdellovibrionota bacterium | reverse complement strand
GCACGCGGGTGGTTTCGATGCGGTCGCTGATCCGCGCCGCGCTGGTTTGCCTTTCGCGGGCGGGCTGTTCGACGAGTGGCGTGGGGGCTTCGAGGTGCGCGCGTTGAGACGCCCCTTGCATGAGATCATAAACCTGCTTCGCCCACGCGTTCACCTCGTCATCGCTGGCGAAAACCGATTTCCCTTCATCGGGATGGTTCGACCACCAAAGGGGATACTCGTAGTCGTCCGCACGCAGCTGCCGACCGGGCCAATAGGTGGCGAGGAAAAGCGTAACTTCTTTGATGGTCTCTTCACGGTTTTCTCGCCCTGACCGTTGCAATAGCTTGGTGAGCTTCTCGTCGGCTAACTCTTCGGCCGCTTCGGCACCGCGCTCGTCCCACCACCGCTTCAGACGGGCCTGAAGCTCACCCGCCGGAATGCGATCGCGCGTGGCCGGCACCACCGTGGCGCCGGTAAGCTCCGCCTCTTCGAACAGCCGCTGGTTCTCTTCGTCACGCCACTCACCGCGGACCTCTTCTTCGGCGAAGGCCTGAAGGGAGGGGCTGGGGGGAGTGCCACTGCGGACGGAAGTGCGCGCCTGGCGGTACTGTTCGTCGCGTTCGCCGGCTAAGCGATTGTCGCGATCGCGCGCGATATCGTTGTTACGATCGAACTCTTTTAGAAACTCACTGGCCGGGGCCCCCGGGGCTGACTGCACGGCCGTGTAGAACTCCACGCGGCGAGCCGCGTTGGGGTCCCAGGGTATACCGACCCCCGTGACGTGTCCGCCCAAACTTTTGTAGATGGCCTTCAACGCCTCGCGATCTTCTTTTGGCTGAGCCATGAGGGCCAGTCGCTGCTGCGAAGAGAAGCCCACCCCGTTGCGTGGCTTATGGAACTGCGGGAACGTACGCGGCGGAAAATAGACCGGGGTGACTTTAATGTCCGGCGCCCAGTTCGAGGAGAAGGTCCCGCCGACCTGCCCGCCGTTGCTCGATGCCGCCGATCCTTCGCGCGCGTGCTTGTTGTCGCTATTGAAATTTTCATTACGCCAGGTGGCGTCCATGCGAATCAAGTCGGCCTGGAAATCCACGATAGGTAGCGCGGCCAGCCCGTCGCCGAGCCGGGCCCGCTCGTTGAGTTCGATCTGCCCGACGGCCGCGGAATAGATCGGCGAGAATCGATTGAGACCGCCCTTGGCCTGCTCCAACGCCAAGGCCGTTTCGCCGGCAGCGTAGTTGCCCGTCTCATCGAGGGTGTGCAGCATCAACAGCAGCACCTGCTTATTTTGGCCCGCGGCATCGAGTGCGGTTACGGACTTTCCGACGAGGGCTCGCCGCTCGGCTTCGGCCTCCTGTTCGAGCGCCTGGCGAAGCAATAGCACATCGGGGTCGGGCGGCGCTTGGGTCCATCGGCGGGCATCGATACGGCCGGCGGCCAAAAGCAGCGGGTGCTTCTCGTACTGGGCGGTCAAGAGCTTCAGCACCCGGACGCGAATCTCTTCTCGCTCAGCGGCGCTGAGCTGAAGCTGATTCACCGTGCGGCCCTTTTTATCGGCATCGGCCCATGCGTCTCCGCAAAGAAAACGCCCCTTATCCTTCACGAGGGCCGCGACGCCGGCGTCCAATCCGCGCAGGTCGTTCACCACTGACAGAAACTGTTTGCAGGGTGAAGCCTGCGCGCCGCCCCCGAGATTGATCGGTTGCCGTGAAAGTTCGACGAGCTTGCCGGGCCACGGTTCATGAATCCAGGGATCGAGATAGGTCGGGCTACCGACCGTTCCCTTCGCGCCACGTTTGATCGTTCGCGCGAAGTCCGCCGCGAGGTGCCGCAAGAACGGCGGATACTGCTCGTACGCCTCCGTCACCGAGGCGGGCAAGCCGTGAAAGCGGTCCACACTACCCCAGCTCGCATCGAAACGTTGCTGTGTGGCTTTGAGGGCTTTCTCGCTTTGCTCCAACGTGAACTGCGCGGCGCCCGCCTTACGGGATAGCATGAGGTCATACTCCTGCGCCCGGATTTGCGCCGACTGCAGCGCACGTACGTGTTCGCCACTCTCGAGGGCGCCAAAAATCTCCCGAACCGCGTCGCTGACGTCGGTGCGGGTGCTCTGCGCCTGATAGGAAATCAGCGGAGACTGAGTCCAAGCCGGAGCGCTGATCTTCTCTCGCCGGGTGGGGGTGTAAGACTTTCCGTCCCAGTACGGTACCGTGTCGATGGTTTGCCGCTTGAGCGGCGTCATGAGTTTACCGGCGAAGGCCTTGGCGGCCCCGAGGCCCTGGGGCGTCTGCAGCGATCGCCGCACCCGTTCGGTTTCGTTGGGCTTGAGGGAAGCTTCGGCGTAGGTGGTAAAAACCGAATCGCGCGCGTGTCGCGACTCGAGCCGCGAATCGAGTTTACTGACGAGCGTGGCCAGCGCGGTATCGAGCGCTCGCGCGTTCTCTAAATCCCCGGCCAGGGGCGGACGGCAGGTAAAGGCGTTGCCATTACCCCACAGTGCCCCATGCACGCACAGCTCACCTTTGCCATTCCCGGCGATGAAATGTTGGAGCAACGCGCGCTGATTGGCGAGCTGGGCTCGGAGGTAATCCACCACGAGCACGTCATCCCCCAAAAGATCGGCCGTCCGGAATTTTTTCTCGATGGCCTCGAAATCGATCTCAATCTCGCCAAGCCGTTGCGAATCGAACTCTGGCTTTCCCTTGATGCGGGCCTGGTTGAGCTTGGTGACTAGGCTCGTAAACAAGGCGATGTGCTCGCTCTCTAACGACGTCTGCGCGGGCGTAATGGGATAACGGTCCGCCATCGGAATCACCGTGCGGGCGTCTAGCGTCGCCTGCATTCCCTTTACACTCGCCCGCAAACTTTCCAGGGTACGCTGTAAATCAATGGGGCGTTCGGAGCCGCGCTCCGCGTGGTAGCGCGCCCAC
>JBGSST010000187.1:0-7087 GCA_041736915.1 Bdellovibrionota bacterium | reverse complement strand
GGCCGCGATTGAACGCCGCGTCCGAACGGGCCGCCAAGCGGTTCGCGCGTCCGTAGAATCCGAAGAAGGCCGAACGGTTCGCCCGGCGAGCCAAGCGACGCGAACGACGGAACGCTACTGCACCGCCACCAACCAGCAGGGGACGGGGACCAATGCCGCCGCCGCAGAATCCACCGCCGCAACCACCGCCGTAACCGTAGCCGCCGCCATATCCGCCGCCGTAACCACCACCGTAGCCACCGCCGACGCGAACATTCACGTTAACGCGTACGGCACCGCCGCCACAGCCCCCGTGAGAGCCACAGGCCGACGCATCAGCCGCGAGAACCGAGAACGCCAACATAACAACCGCGAAATATTTCTTCATAATCCACTCCACATTTATTTAGCCGCTGCTGCCCCCCTCGATGGCATAGCTCCACCGAGGCAACCCCCGATTGAGCAAGTTCCTTGCCAGCCACTTTTGAGCGCGGGGCCGTCTGCCTATGCGCAGGATTGATGGCCAACGGTGACAATTCGCGGCCCGAATTCTGTCATAATGGGAAGTATGAGTAATCGCATCCAAACCTACGCCGAGTTCTGGCCCTTCTACCTGCGTGAGCACTCGAGCCCGTGGACACGCCGTATTCACGTGCTGGGCACTACCGTAGCGGTGGTCGTGGCCATTCACGCCGTAGCCACGGGTGACCTAGGTCGGCTCTGGCTTCCGTTCGTCATCGGCTACGGCTTTGCGTGGCCGTCGCACCTGCTCATAGAAAAAAACAGGCCGGCTACATTCAAGTACCCGGCCTGGTCATTCGTTTCCGATTTTAAAATGGCTTATCTATTTTGGATGCGCCGTCTCGACCCCGAGCTAGCTAAAGCCGGGGTAAAGCCGTCAGACCGTAAAGCGGCGTGAGTAGGAGATAGGCTTCCCTTCCCGCTTGGCCCGCTCTTCGATGCGAAGTAGCTCGTTGTACTTCGCCGTGCGCTCGCCGCGGCTGAGCGATCCCGTTTTGATCTGCCCGCAGCCGCTGCCCACCGCCAAGTGCGCAATCGTAGTGTCTTCCGTTTCGCCCGAACGGTGGGAGACCACCGCCGACCACCCGTTTTCGCGACAAAGGCGCAGCACCTGGAACGTTTCCGCCAGCGTGCCCACCTGATTTACCTTTACGAGAACGGCGTTCGCCGACTTCTCGCTGATTCCTTTTTTCACGAACGGCGGCTGCGTGACGAAGAGATCGTCGCCCACCAGCTGCACCTTGGAGCCAACCATCGAGGTGAACTCGCGCCAGCCGTCCCAATCGTTTTCGTCCAGACCATCTTCCACGCTGACGATCGGATAGCTCTCGATCCAGCCCTTCATGGTCTTCATCCAGTCGGCACTGTTTACGGTCTTGCCGCCAACGAGGTAGCCCTTAGACGCCTTGTCGTAAAAGCTCGAGGCCGCGCAATCCAAAGCCAGCGCCACCTGCTTGCCCGGCTGATAACCGGCTTTCTGAATGGCATCGCAAATCACATCGAGCGCATCGGAGTTGGTCTTCAGGTGCGGCGCAAAGCCACCCTCGTCGCCCACCGACGTCGACATCTTCTGGCTGTGCAGCCGCTTCTTCAAATGCTGAAACACCTCGCAGCCGGCGCGCAGCGCTTCGGAAAAGGTCTCAAACCCGTGCGGCACAATCATGAACTCTTGAATCTCGAGCCCGTTGTCCGCGTGCTGTCCGCCGTTGATGATGTTCATCAAGGGTACCGGCAGCGACATGGCACTTTCGCTCACGCCCATCCACGAACGAAAGCACTGGTAGAGCGGCCGTTTTTCGGAGATCGCAAAGGCCTGCGCCGCCGCCAGCGAAACGCCCAGCAACGTGTTGCCGCCCAGGATGTCTTTCTGCGGAGTGTTGTCCAGCTCGAGAAGCCAATGGTCGACTTCGGCCGGGCTCGACACGGTCTTACCGACCAACGCCGTCGCCACTTTGCCTTCCACGTTCTTCACGGCATTCAGCACACCCTTACCCAGAAAGCGCGGAGAGTCTTCGTCGCGCAGCTCCAGGGCCTCACGCTCGCCGCGGGATGCCCCCGACGGCACGATAGCCCGTCCCATCGAGCCATCGGAAAGGGTCATCTCCACTTCCAACGTCGGGTTCCCCCGGGAATCGATCACTTCACGCCCACGCAACTCACTAATCTGGGATGCCAAACTGGTCCTCCTTAAAAGGAAGTTACTTAAACAGCCTAAACCAAAAAAGAAAAGCCCCGGGCCTAAGGGCGCCGGGGCCTTTCGATTAGTTATTGCGTCAAAATCGGGACGTTAGTCCTTTTTCTCTTCGCGGAACTCGGCTTCGATCGGCTCGTCACCGGTCTTGGTGGCGCCTTCTTGCGCCCCGGCCTGCGGTTCACCGGGCTGTCCACCAGCGGCTTGAGTTTGCTTGTACATCTCTTCCGCCAGCTTGTGGGTCAGCGCCGTCAGCTTTTCCTGGGCCGCTTTCATCGCGTCGAAGTCGTCCTTGGTGATGGCGTCTTTCGCGTCCTTCAGCAAGCCTTCGACTTCGGTTTTCGTGGCCGCCGGAACTTTGTCGCCGTTGTCCTTCAACAGCTTCTCGGTACCGTAGACCATGTTATCGAGCGAGTTCTTCATCGTAACGCGCTCGCGCTTTTTCTTGTCTTCTTCCGCGTTAGTCTCCGCGTCCTTCACCATCTTCTGGATGTCGGCCTCGTTCAGTCCACTGCTGGACGTGATCTTAATCGACTGCTCCTTACCGGTGGCCATGTCCTTGGCGCCGACGTGCACGATACCGTTCGCGTCGATGTCGAAGGTCACTTCAATCTGCGGTACGCCGCGCGGCGAGGGAGGAAGCCCCGTCAGCTGGAAGCGCGCCAGCGTACGGTTGTCGTACGCCATCTCGCGCTCACCCTGCAGAACGTGAATCTCTACCGTCGTCTGGCTGTCTTCCGCGGTGGAGAAGATCTGGCTCTTCTTCGTCGGAATCGTCGTGTTGCGCTCGATGAGCTTGGTGAACACGTGACCCAACGTTTCAATACCCAAAGACAGCGGCGTTACGTCGAGCAGCAGCAGGTCTTTCACCTGGCCACTGAGCACGCCACCCTGAATCGCGGCGCCCAAGGCGACCACTTCATCCGGGTTCACGCTGCGGTTCGGCTCCTTGCCGAAGAACTTTTTCACCATCTCTTGGATTTTCGGGACGCGGGTCGAACCACCGACCAGCACCACCTCATCGATGTCACCCGGCTTCAAACCGGCATCGGCCAGGGCCTTACGGCACGGCTCGACCGAACGTTCGACGAGCGGGTCAATAAGCTGCTCGAACTTGCTACGCGATAGCTTGATCTGAAGATGCTTCGGACCCGAGGCATCCGCCGTGATGAACGGCAGATTGATTTCAGTTTCTTGCGCGGAAGAAAGTTCGATTTTCGCCTTCTCCGCCGATTCCTTCAGGCGCTGAATGGCCATCTTATCCTTGGTGAGATCGATGCCCTGATCGCGTTTGAACTCCGCAATCAACCACTCGATGATCACCTGGTCGAAGTCGTCGCCGCCAAGGTGAGTGTCACCATTGGTCGATTTCACTTCCACGACGTTGTCGCCAACGTCTAGGATCGAGATATCGAAGGTACCGCCGCCGAAGTCGTATACAGCGATCTTCTGTTCCTTCTTCTTATCCAAACCGTAAGCGAGGGCGGCCGCGGTCGGCTCGTTGATGATGCGCTTAACGTCCAAACCCGCCACGCGGCCGGCGTCTTTCGTCGCCTGGCGCTGAGCATCGTTGAAGTAAGCGGGAACCGTAATGACCGCTTCGGTCACCGGCTGCCCCAGGTAGTCTTCCGCGCATTTCTTCAGTTTCTGAAGAATGAGCGCCGACACCTCGGGAGGGGTCACGTTCTTGCCGCGCACGGTAACGACCGCCGCATCGCCATCACCCTTGGCTACCGTATAAGGCACATGCTTCACTTCGCTGCCCGACACTTCGTCGAAGCGACGGCCCATGAAGCGCTTTACCGAGTAAATCGTATTTTCGGCGTTCGTGATGGCCTGGCGCTTAGCGACCTGACCCACCAGCTTTTCGCCGTCTTTCGTGTAAGCGACCACCGACGGGGTAGTGCGGCCACCCTCTTCGTTCGGGATGACCTTCATCTCGTTGCCTTCCATCACGGCCACGCACGAGTTTGTCGTTCCTAAATCGATTCCAATAATCTTTCCCATACTCTCCTCCAGTAACTATTTTCTAAATCGTCAATAAATCTAAACTGTTATTAGCTTCGCGCCGGTATCTTGGTTCGAGGGTAAATATGGTAGCGATGAGGCTGAAGTCAATTAACCGCGGGAAAAAAAGGCCATTTTCTTGATTTTTTATCCAGGCACCCTACATTATCCGCCGGAGTTTCCATGCCCATTTACGAGTACCAGTGCGAAGGATGCGAGCGCGTTCACGAGGCCGTTCAGAAGATGAGCGATCCGCCGATGGAAACGTGCCCCGATTGCGGCAAAAAAGTTAACAAGCTTATCTCCCGCAGCTCTTTCCATTTGAAGGGAACCGGCTGGTACAACACGGACTACCGCAAGCCTAAAGGCACCTCGTCCGAGACCGCCACGCCGAAAGCCGAACCGGCACCGGCCGCGGCGGCTAACCCCTCAAAACCCAAGGCGTCTTGACAATATGGGCCATACAATCGACAACCCCGGAGCTTTCGTAAACATGAACCTTAACTTTCCTGGAGGAAACCAATGAACATCCGTCCTTTGCACGACCGGATTATTGTGAAGCGTTTGGCCGAAGAAGAAAAAACCAAGGGCGGGATCATCATTCCCGATAACGCCAAGGAAAAGCCGATGGAAGGCGAAGTGATCGCCGTCGGTAACGGTAAGGTGATGGCGAACGGCTCGTCCGTGAAGCTCGAAGTGAAGGCGGGCGACCGCATTCTGTTCGGCAAATACTCGGGCACCGAGATCAAGGTGGACGGCGAAGAGTACCTGATGATGCGCGAAGAAGAAGTTCTCGCGGTCACCGAGTAATTTTTAAGAAATTTTCAGGAGAACAATAAATGTCAGCTAAAGAATTCCGTTTCAGGGAAGAGGCCCGCAATTCGATTTTGCGCGGCGTGAACGTTTTGGCCGATGCGGTAAAGGTTACCCTCGGACCCCGTGGCCGTAACGTCATCATCGAAAAGTCGTTCGGCGCTCCGCTCATCACCAAGGACGGCGTGACCGTCGCGAAAGAGATCGAGCTCGAGAACAAGTTCGAGAACATGGGCGCGCAGATGGTGAAGGAAGTCGCTTCGAAGACGAACGACGATGCCGGCGACGGCACGACCACCGCCACGGTGCTCGCCCAGGCGATCTTCCGCGAAGGCGCGAAGTACGTCACCACGGGTCAGAACCCGATGGAGCTCAAGCGCGGAATCGATATCGCAGTGGAAGCGGTTACGGCCGAGCTGAAACGCCTGTCGACCCCCATCAAGAATCAGAACGAGATTGCCCAGGTCGGTGCGATCTCCGCCAACAACGACTCCACGATTGGAAAGCTCATTTCCGAAGCGATGGAAAAGGTCGGCAAAGAAGGCGTCATCACGGTGGAAGAGTCCAAGACCGCCGAGACGACCCTCGACGTGGTCGAAGGCATGCATTTCGATCGCGGTTACCTCTCGCCTTACTTCGTCACGAGCCCTGAGACGATGGAGTGCGTGCTCGAGAATCCGATGATTCTCTTCCACGATAAGAAGATCAGCGGCATGAAAGACCTGCTTCCGGTTCTGGAAAAGGTAGTTCAGGCGCACCGTCCGCTCCTCATCATCTCGGAAGAGGTGGAAGGCGAAGCGTTGGCTACCCTCGTGGTCAACAAGCTGCGCGGCACGATTCAGGTCGCGGCGGTGAAAGCCCCGGGCTTCGGCGATCGCCGCAAGGAAATGCTGAACGACTTGGCCGTCCTCACCGGCGGTGAAGTGTTCGCGGAAGAGTTAGGCCTTAACCTGAAAGACGCCAAGGTCGAATCTCTCGGTCAGGCCAAGAAGGTCACGATCGACAAAGACAATACGACCATCGTCGACGGCATGGGCGACAAGAAAAAGATCGAAGCCCGCGTGAAGCAGATTCGCTCGCAGATCGAAGAGACCTCTTCGGACTACGATCGCGAGAAGCTGCAGGAACGTCTGGCCAAGATGGTCGGCGGCGTGGCGGTAATCCACGTTGGCGCGGCCACCGAAGTCGAGATGAAGGAAAAGAAAGCTCGTGTGGAAGATGCGTTGCACGCCACCCGCGCCGCGGTCGAGGAAGGCATTCTTCCCGGTGGCGGAACGGCTTACCTGCGCGCCTCGCTCGTGCTCGATAAGTTGAAGCTGGAAGGCGAACAGCTCGCCGGCCTCAACATCATCAAGCGCGCCCTAGAAGAGCCGATTCGTCAGATCGCGCACAACGCGGGCTACGAAGGCTCAATCGTCGTCGATAAGGTGAAGAACCAGACCGGCACCACGATGGGCTTCAACGCTCTCGCCGAACGGTACGAAGACCTCGTTGCCGCCGGCGTTATCGACCCGACCAAAGTGACTCGCTCGGCGCTGCAAAACGCCGCGAGCATCGCGGCCCTTATGCTGACCACCGAGGCGATGATCTCGGAGAAGCCGAAGGAAGACGACGGACATGCCGGCCACGGACACGGTCCTGGCGGTGGCATGGGCGGCATGGGTGGAATGGGCGGTATGGGCGGCATGGGGATGATGTAATCCCCCGTTCCCGGAACGCTTTACGAGGCGGGGTAGCCATTGGCTACTCCGCCTTTTTTTTGGCGCCTTATTATTTCGTGGAATTGATGAGCGCGGCTACGCCGATGAGCAGCGTACCTAATGTGGTGATCACGCCGGTGTAGAAAAGGATTTCCTGGTAGCTCTGGCGCCAGTTGAAAGGGACCGTAATCACATCACCATCGACCAGCTTGGGGATCGGCAAGCCATCTTCCATGAGGTCTTCCAAATCGACGGTGAGTAGCTCTTTGGAATTCCGCCGCCGGATCGTGATGCCGTTCAGCTTGGTCATTTCCCCATAACCGCCGGGAGGGATCGAACTCGCCATCCGTCCAGTCGGACATGCGGATCGTGATCG
>JBGSST010000171.1:0-2001 GCA_041736915.1 Bdellovibrionota bacterium | reverse complement strand
GGCCCGAGGCCGTTACGTGGCGCAGTTCGACGCGGACTTACAGTTTCGCGCCGACGATCTGCGCCGGTTGGTGCACGCGCTCGAACGCGGCGAGGCCGACATGGTGCTGGGCAGCCGCTTTACCGCGGGCTCCACGCGCGAAATGGGCAGCACACCGTTCTTGCGCAGTTTAGGAAACCACGCCGTCAGCCTCGCCACTTCGGTAGCCTGCGGACAACGGCTGACCGATGTCATGGCCGGCATCAAAGCGTGGCGCCGTGAAGTGGGCGACTCGTTTCGCCTGACGAGCGACACCTTCACGTACGAAATCGAGCTGCCGATCAAGGCCCTACGCCGTGGCTACCGTGTGCTGGATATTCCGATCACGACCGATCCGCGCACCACCGGCGAAAGCTCCGTGCGCATTTGGAAAACGGGCTTGGAGCTAGCGCGCGATCTGGTGCGGTTTCGCTTGAGCCCCGTGGCGCCCGCATGAAGATCCTCGTTACCGGCAGCGCGGGATTTTTGGGGTCGCGGCTCGTGCCCGAACTTGTCCGGCGCGGCCACGACGTGATGGGCGTCGATTTACTACCCGACCCGCAGTCGCCGCGTTTTCTGCAGCAGGATCTGCGCCTCGCTTTTGACTGGCCCGCGGACTTTTCCTTCGACGTGTGTATCCACCTCGCCAGCTCCGTGGGCGGTTTTCTGCACAACGCCGAAACGGACGGGCTGGAGCTGAACGAGCGAAGGCTTGCCGAACGGGTGGTGGCCTGGTGCGCGGAGGTGGGTTGCACGCGGATTCTTTATAGCTCGTCACTTTGCGTTTTCGACAATGCGGACCAAGTGGACGACGGGCCGCTGCGATCCTTTGACCAGCGCACTCCGTACGCGCGCGCCAAGGCGCTCACCGAACAGTACCTGGCCGAGGCGAGTCGTGAGCTAGTGGTGTTACGCCTGACCAATTTGTTTGGCGCGGATCAACCGGGCAAGGCGGGGGCCACCGGCACCTCGCACGTCATCCCCGATCTGCTGCATAAGATTCGCCGCGATGAGTGGCTCGATGTATTGGGCGACGGACGGCAGGTGAGAAACTTCTTACACGTCTCCGACGCGGTCGAGCTAATCGTGCGGGTGCTGGCCCGGCCCGAACACGGCTTCTTCAACGTGCGAACGGATTTGCAGCTGACTATCGCCGAACTCGCGCGCGAGCTTTTGAAGTTTACCGGGCAAGACAAACCCGTGCGCTTTCACCCGGAGTATCTGCGCTACGAGCCGCGGCCCCTTCCCCCCTTCGACGTGGCTCCCATACGCGCGCTGGGCTGGCGTCCCCGGGTGGTTTCGATTCCCGACGGCCTCGCGTGTTAGAATTACGCATGCAAAATTTGCGTGGGAAACTGGCCTGCCTGACCTTGGCTTTGACTCTGCTCACGAGCGTCGCAGCCAGCGCCCCGTGTACCCCCGGTTACTACAGCCTTACCGGAAACGATCCGTGTGACCCCTGCCCCGCCGGCTCCGCTACCGATATGCCCGGCTCCACGTCGTGCACGCTGTGCGATCCGGGAGAGTTCACGTCCACCTCGGGAAATTCGCAATGCTACGACTGCATGCCCGGTCATTACACGTCGGAAAAGGGACAAACCGCGTGCGCCGACTGCGCCCCCGGAACCGAAGCCCCCTTGAATGGCAGCACGGCGTGTACCCCGTGCGCGGCGGGCAAGTTTGCCGCCGGAACGGGGACGGCCAACTGCGATACGTGTGCGACGGGCAAGACGTCGCGGCCCGGACAAAATCAGTGCTCTACCTGCCCCCAGGGGCAAAACTGCTCGGACTGCGTAGCGGGAAAGTACGACATCGGCGGTGGCCTTTGCGGTGATTGCCCCATCGGTACGTTCGCCCAAGCCAAAGACGGCGCCTGCACGGCTTGCGCGCCCGGCACCTACACGAGCTTCCTCTCTAGTGCGACGTGCCTCCCGTGCCCGGGTAGCCCTAGTGACACCTTCGTGACCACGAGCGGCGCCTCAG
>JBGSST010000170.1:0-3719 GCA_041736915.1 Bdellovibrionota bacterium | reverse complement strand
CGGCATAAAGGAGGGCGAATAATAGGTCGGTGCCTTCCGGGTAGTAGTGGATACCTTGGCTCGGCACGGCACCAAAGACCATGACGCGCATCAAAATCTTGCCGTAGCCGGCCCCGTGGATCTTCTCATCGCCGCCCGTGCGGCTCTGGGGGCTGATCTGGGTGAACTTATCGTCGACGGCCTCCGCGTGGCCCGTCACGGGGGCTAACACGAGGCAGAAAACCAATGCATGGACCAGGAGGGATTTGAGGAAGGGCATATAAAAATTATACCCTACCGCTACCGTCCGGCTGTCCCCCGAAAGGGCGATACGCGCTAGTTACTCTTTTTGAGCGGAGTCCAGTTCTCGAGCATGTCGACCATCAGGCGAACCGTCGCGGCCGACGCGTTTTTCGCCGTCGCGTAGTTCAGATCCTTACGGAGGAACGACGAGCCCGCGATATCGAAGTGAGCCCACGGGTATTTGCTGTCGATGAAAAACTTCAGGAACGTGCCGCCTTTGCTCGAGCCCGCATCGCGCGTGCCGCTATTGCGGATATCGGCGTAAGCACTCTTCAGATCTTCCTCGTACTCTTCATACAGTGGAAGCTCCCACACCCGCTCGCCCGTTTGCTCGGAGCTAATCTTGATGCGCTCGATCAATTCCTTGTTCGTGCCCATGATGCCCGATGTCACCGAGCCAAGCGCCACGATGACCGCGCCCGTAAGCGTCGCAAAATCCATGATCGCCGCTGGGTTGTAGTATTTCTGCGCGTATTCGAGCGCGTCGGCCAAAACCAAACGCCCTTCGGCATCGGTATTGGTGATCTCAACCGTCTTACCCGACATGCTCGTCGCTACGTCGCCCGGCTTCTGCGCCCGGCCGCCCGGCATGTTTTCCGCCGCGGCCACGAACCCCACGATGTTGATCGGTAGCTTCAAGCGAGCTGCCGCCTGCATCACCGCGATTACGGTGGCGGAGCCCATCATGTCGTACTTCATCTCTTCCATCTGGCCAGCGGGCTTGATCGAAATGCCACCGCTGTCGAAGGTGATGCCTTTACCCACGAGGGCCACCGGCGCTTCCGACTTCTTTCCGCCGTTGTGCTCCATCACGATGAAGCGCGGCTCTTCCACGGAGCCCTTGGCGACCCCAATGAGCAGCCCCATCTTTTCCTTTTCGATCGCCCGGCGATCCAAAATCTTGATCTTCAGCCCCGTGGCCGACGCCATCTTCTTGGCCTCGTCCGCGAGGTGGGTCGGGGTAAGGTAGTTGCCCGGACGATCGCCCAGGTGCCTGGCCAGGAACACCGCCTCGGTCAGGATGCGGGCTTTCTTCACCGTTTCCGCCCAAGGAATGTCCTTGCCGTGAACCAGCAGCGAAAGACCGGCGGGGCTAAACCCTTCCGTTTCCTTGGTCTTTAAATCTTTGTACTCATAGTTGGCGAGAAGGTAGCCCTCGCAAAACGCCTGTAGATAACGCGACTGATCGCCCTTATCCCCGTCGCCCAGCCAATGGCTGACGTCCGACTCAACCCAAGGTAGCTTCGCCCGCCGCTGCAAAAGCGCCAGCGAGGCGCCGGTCTGACGAAAAGATTCGGCCGTGCTCTTCGCATGCGAGCCAAACCCTAGCAGCACGGTGCTCGGCGCTTCTGCCGATTCGTAGAACCGGAGCAGGTCAGCCTCCGCCTTCTTGCCTTTGAAATGCTGTGAGTCGGAGAGCCGCTTCAGCAAACCCTGTACGAACTCGTTGCGAGCCCCACGAAACTCCGGCGGCTGCGCCTTTTTATCGGACGACTTTTCCTTACTCTTTTCGCCCTGAAAAAAGCCGAGGACGGAGGCGTCGATCTTGGATTTGGGTTTCGTGGATAGTTCAATGGCAGGAAGGCTCTTCATAGCAGCCCAGGTTAAAGGACAGCAGAGAATCTGACAACCTACGGAAGTGTGAAGTGCCGATCTTCGGATTTTCCGAGAAAAAACCCGGCCGCCCCCGACTTGCCGGTAACTTCGATGAGGCCAGCCCCCTCAATCGAGCCCCGCAGCTTCTCGGCGGAGCTACCGGCCACGCCGAGCCAGTAATCATTGAATTCCACGATGATGTTTTTGATAAGCCCCGCTTTGAGCGAGCGGCTGGCTCCGGCAATAATCTTTGTTTCTAAGCCATCGACGTCGATTTTCAACAGGTCGATTCTAGTAAGTCCCCACTCCGCAACGCAGTCATCGAGCTTTTTAACCTCGACCGAAACGGACGTATCACTCTTAGCGGGAACCATGGACGCCGTTCGATTGGGAAAGGCCACCTGGTCGACCATGGAAATTTCGCCGCGCGCGCTTTCGTCGCCTAGGCCGAAGCGGAACAGCTCGACCTGCGCCAGCCCGTTCACGCGCAAGGCTTCAGAGAGAATTTTTGCGTTAGTGGGGTGAGGCTCAATCGCCATCACTTTGCCCGACGGTCCCACGAGTTTTGCGGCCAGCAGCGAGAAATAGCCGATGTTGGCGCCGACATCCACGACGGTCATGCCGGGAGAGAGGATCTCGCGAAACCGCCACGTGTTGAGTGGCTCGTAGCACCCAAGATAGATCGTGCGGTCGACGTAGTTGGCTAAGTCCAAGGGCAGCTGGTAGCCAAACACGGAGGCCAGCTTCGTGCCGCTTCGGGGAGTCACCGGCGCGAGTAAACGCGCCTTTCCGCGAAAAGAAAAAGGCCTCATGAAATCGATGAGCCAATCCATGGCCGTAAGGATAACACCGGCCGGAACTTCACCCGTGGATTAGTTGAAGGCGCTTTGCGCGGGCACGAGCAGAATCGAGTGGCCGAACAAGCTCGGCGTGTACGATCCGCGCTGAAAGGCTTTCAGAAAGAAATTGGCTTCCGTCTCATCCTCGAAGGTCAGCTGATTGACGTTGGGCTGCCGGATCGTTTTCCAAACAACTACCGTGTTGCCCGAGCGACGCTGATTCTTCCAGGCGTGCTCCATCTCGTGCTCCGCGAACGGGTTGATCCCTTCGGAGAGGCCGAGCTCGCGGTGGGCGAACGCCAAGGCGTCGCTCAATCGAACATAGTCGCGGGTCTGATAATCTTGGGTTTTGGCCTTCCAGGCCACGGTGTAACGAGCCCCATTTTTGAGCAAAAAGCCCAAGGCCGGCTTCGGTTCGCTTGCCTGGCCCAGCCAAGCACGGGTCAGTAGGCCACCCTCGAGGAGGGCCAGGACCACCAGTAAACGAAAGCGAAGCTTCTTGTTGGACTTCATCATGCGCCTCTATAAAGCAAATCCAAGGCCACCCCCGCTAAAATGAAACTCAACAAAATCAAAACGTTAAACTGCGTAATGCCCCCATGGCTGATTAAGAAACAAGCAATTGATGCAGTGGGACTAGGTTCCGAGACCGGTACCAATTCAGAACCGGTTGAGCTTTCGCTTTAACCAATTGAAATAAATGATAAATTCAGATGGCTCCATTTCGGGTTCCAAAGTGGAACCGGATTAGCCAAACCAGCGGAGCCATTCCTGGTAAGGCTAACGACATCGTTTGCGCTCTCAACCTATTGATATTTTTATTCTTTTCATTTTGTTTCCCCGTATTCAGCGAGTTGGCCTGTCGTTTGCTTTGACACGCTATCATCTGGGTGCCTGAAGTAATTCGACCCCTAGGTCTTTGAATTGGAGCGTGAGGGCGGGAATTGAGAAGGTTCGAATCTTCCCATTTCCATTCAACCCCCCAAAACCTGTTGCCGATGG
>JBGSST010000129.1:0-6679 GCA_041736915.1 Bdellovibrionota bacterium | reverse complement strand
TGCCATTTCCGCAGGCCAATCAAAATTACTTCGTTACCGATCACCGTTGGCTAGCGATGGCACTGTTGGCGTCGTGGTGGCTCGCTAGCGACTTCACGACGACGAACTGGCGTGGCTTGTCCGTTCGCGTGCGCGGATTGGCCTTGGTGGTAATGGGCTGCTTAGGTGGGTTCTTCATCGTTCACACCATTGTTCCCTTTCAGGATTTCGTGGCGCATCAGAGCTGGGTTCGGGATCGCCTAGGAAAAGACAAACCACTCTACTCGGCGATGTTCGAAGCCCTGGCGAAACTAGATGCCGAGCCGCGCGCGGCGAAGCGGCGGAATCTGGTCTACATTCCCCGCGCCGAAATGATGTGGCAGGCCTTCAACTGTTACACAGTTTCGTTCGCCGCGGTCGCGCTGTCGGGCCACGCGGTGCTCGACGGCATGCCGCCCACCAATTGTCCCGTCTACAACTACGGGCTCCACGTCTACACGCCCCGCACCGGCCCGGTCGAACGAATGCCGCCGGCCGCGATGTGCGCCGCTACGCTGCAACGCGGGTTCGACGGTGTGTGGCGTTGGCAGGACGGGAAGTTTCAGCATTTTGATTGCCGCGTGTATGATTCCAACCAGAGTTGACCTCATGGGCGAATCCTTTTCCATCGTCATTCCTGTACACAATGCCCGGCCATGGCTGCCCGAGCTATGGAGTCGGCTCGAAGACAGCACCGGCGAAGCGCTGGAGTGGATTTTCGTTAACGACGGCAGCACCGATGGCTCCGATGAGTACCTGGCGGAGCTGTCCCTAGCGGAGCGGCGAGTTCGGGTCGTATCGTGGCCGGCGCCCTTGGGTCTTACGGCGGCTTTACGCGAAGGGGTGCGCGTGGCGCGGGGTCGATTCGTAGTGACCATCGATGACGATCTGGAACATCCACCCGAAGAGATTTCCCGCCTCGTGCAGAAGCTGGAACGCGGAGCGGATCTAGTTTACGGAGTGCCGCTCAACCACCCACGAACTTGGTGGCGCAACCTCGCGCGCCGAATTTCCCATTGGATTTTCCTCGATCTCACCGGCCATCAGCTTCCCCGTCCGTTTCGCGCCTTCCGCCGAAACCTCGTGGGTGAGCAGGCGCCGGGGGATGCGCTTCTCGACTTCATACTGCTTAAAGAGGCGCAGAACTGCGTCCAGGTGCAGGTGGAGTACCACCGCTCCTACCGGTCAAAATCCACGCAAACGCTCGCCGGTCTTTTTCGCCTGTTTTTTACGGGCCTGCGTCAGCTTCCCCTGGTACGGAGGGCGGCATGACGGTTGCCTTTCGCAGCCAGCTCGACTGCGACGTATTTGGCTTCCCCGTTTATCGGTCCTACGCCCAAACCGCGGCGTCGATTGCGGAGGCGATGAACGAAGCCGGCGACGCGGGGGCGAAGCTGCTCATCCTGCGCATCGGAGTCGGGGAGTTATCCCTCGTGCAGAAGCTGATGGGTGATGGGTTTTTGCTCGCCGATACCCAATGTCATTTCCAAATTCGTCTTACCGAACGCCACGTAGAGTTGGCCAACGCCACCCTGCCCGCCCGCTTAGCGCGGGAGGGAGAAGAAGAAGCGTTGGTGGACGTGGCGCGTGCGAGCTTTCGGGGAAAGCCTAGCCACTACCGTGCCGACCCCCGCCTTTCCCCCGAACGCTGTGATGAGCTTTACGCCGAGTCGCTGCGTATGTTTTATCGGGGGCGCAACGACCGACAAAAGCTGCTGGTGGTGGAACGCGATGGCGTCGTCGCCGGGGTCATGGTGGCCCGTTTTCCCGAGGGGCAACCGGCGGAAGGATCCTTCGGCGCGATTCATCCTTCCGTAAAGCGCGAGGCGATCGCCATATACCGCTCGCTCGTGCTTCGGGGCATGATGCTCGCTTGGGAACGGGGAGACTTTCGCGTAAATATCTCCAGCTCGATACAGAATCTGGTCGTGCACAAAATGCTGTCCCGCATCGGCTACGAACCGGCGGGGTACGAGTACACCCTGCACTACTGGTTTGCTCGAAGCTGAAACAATATGAAGACTATCGTTCTAGATTTTTCTCGCATCGACTCTCAGTCCGAGACCTCCGGAGTTTTTCGCTACGCCCGCGATTTAATGGTGGAGCTGAAGAGATCAAACCCCTCCGACCTGTCGTTCGTGGTACTCGGTTCACTCCCCTCGCCCCATGCGCAGATTGCCCCTATTTTCGGTGAAGCCTGGAGATACCATCCGGTGGCTTTGCATCAGGACCGCGCCGCTTGGCTGTTGAATAACCTGCGTGTGCCTTCCGGACTGGGCAAGGTCGACGTTTTTCATGGGCTTAGTTCGTACGTTCCTCTTTTCAGCGGCTCACGAACGGTCGCCACGGTTCACGATCTGATGCACGAGATGTTTCCCGAGTACGAGTTCATTGCCAAGGGAAAGACTTACCGCTTTCAAAAGTTTCTGCTCCGGCGCCGTGCCGACGCGCTAATCGCCATTAGCAACAGCACGCGCAATGACCTGCTAGAACGTTGGCACGTGCCAGCACCCCTAGTGCATACGATCCCGTTGGGTACGGTGTTTCGGGCCAGGCCAGCTACCCGGCGCGAGTCGGGTCCCACGTTGCTACTGTCACCTTACAACCTCGAGCCGCGAAAAAATCTCGGCATGCTCATCGAAGCTCTATCCCTCGCCGACGGGGCATTGGGTGACTACCGCCTGGAGCTTTTCGGGCGCGCCGCCGTGAACGATGAACGGGAGGGAAAGTTCAAGCAGCTGGTGACCAGTAAGCAGCTCGACGCCAAGGTAAAATACCTGGGAATTTTGAGCGATGAGGCGCTGGCGGAAAAGATGGCCTCGGCGGACCTGTTTCTCTTTCCGTCACTGTACGAGGGATTCGGCCTCCCCGTTCTGGAGGCGATGGCGGTGGGGGCCAACGTGCTGGCGGCTAAGCGTGGGGCCATGGTGGAGGTAGTAGGCAACGCGGGTTATCTCGTCGACGACATGACCGCCGCGGGTTGGAGCCGTGCCATTCAAAGTGCGCTTACGGCCGAATCTGCCGGCGTCAGTCTGCGCGAGAAGGCCGTGGGGGTTGCGCGAGAGCGCACCGCCGCCGCGATGGCGAAGCAAACGCTGGAACTCTACCGAGAACTACTGGCTCGTTAGCCGCCCTTGTTGTTTTTCATGAACTCCGTCAGGTCGACCGCCTTAACGGTCTGAACCGGACCGGGCAGCTTGGTTTGGGGATTCGTCCAGCCCGACGGTCTCATCCAAACCCTTTCTCCGTCTCGGCGAATGAGAATGTACTTTCCGAACTTCGTGGTGTCCGAGAATAAAACTAGATTGCCGGGTAATAGCTGCAGACCACCCGAGACGTGCGAATAAAAGTTAGAAGACGGCTTTTCTTTGAACTGCCACTTCACCTCTCCGGTTTCCGGGTCCCACTCCTCGAGGGTCGAAAAGATCCGCGAAAAATGGCGATTGAGATTTACGTAGCTGAGAATGTTGCCGTTCGGCAGTAGTTGCAGGTCATGCTGCTGAAACTTGCCCGTGCGGTGATAGATCTTAAGAATCTTCTTCAGTTCAGAATCAAGATAAACCATCAACCCAATCTGGTTCATATTCAGTAGAATGTTTCCTTCCCGATAGGCCGGTTCGGTGCGCGTCGACTTGGGTATCACGAAGACGGTGTTTCCGTGGGTGTGCTCGATGTCGTAGTCGGGCTTCCACCAGTAGTTGGGAGCCTGCTTCCACGTTTTGTGCCCATTCGGCGAAAACTTTTTTAGCTGGTCGATATGCTCGCGAGTTGAAAAGCGAGCTAGCTCGGCGCCGGTCTTCATGTCGATCTTCAGAACGGTGTCGTAACGGTTTCGCTTGCCGTCGATGAGGGCGATCTCCGAGCCGAGCCCGTACAGATAATTTTCATCCGGCGTCAGCGTCATCATGTGGTGTAGCGTGTGCGGCGCGCGCCAGAGTTGGCCCATGTCTTTCGAGTAAAGCGTGAGGTAGTCATCGGTCGCCGCCAGCAGTCGGCCGTCGGGAAAAAAATGACAGAGTTTACCGGGGTAGTGCTTGATGCCTTGGCCTTCCCAATCGCGAACGGTGCACATTACCGAGAGGTGCGGCGGAAGCCCTTCTACCGGAGGCGGGGGCAGTGGCGTGGGGGCAGCCATGGCGGCTGCGAAACCCAGCAAGGTTAGAAAGGGTAGCATGCGGATAGTTTAGGGGAAGCGCGCACCGCTAACATGGTGCACGCCGTCAACCGTCCCGGGGAGCGATCGGCTCAAGCTTTCTTGAACATGAGGTGAGAGACCTGCGGCGGTCGATCGCCAATCTGAAAGGAACGGATATGCTCGCGCACCGGGACATCGGATTTGATCACGCGGGCGTGTTGTCGCACGTGCTCGGCCCACGACTCGACCAGAAAAACTTCGAAAAAACGTCCCGGCCGGGCCACGTCGTGAAATAATTCCCACCGAATGGCTCCATCGCGACGACGGATTACCTTGATCTCGCGCATCGCTCTTTGAAATTCAGGGGCTCGCGCCGGATCGATGTCGTAGTCAACGGTGACGAGCACCGGACCATCTTCCGGATCGAGCGGGCTCGCGGTCTCTGGTTCACGCCAGTCGGAAACCATGGTGATATCGAGCTCCGCGAGCCGTTGTAGCGGCCAGCGATAAACGGTTAGCAGTCCCGCGATGAGGCCAAGCCCCGCCAGGGCGAGCGACGCCGAGTCCGACATGCTGGAGGCGAGACTGCCCCAGAAAAAACTGCCCAGTGCGATTCCGCCCTGCGATACGAGAACGTAGAGGCTCAGCGCCCGCGCCTGCACCCAAAGGGGGGCGGCCGACTGGGTAGCCACGTTTACGCCGACCATCGTGGTGAGCCAGCCAAAGCCACCGACGACTAGCGACAGGCAGACGATCGGAAATGAAGACGAGAAAGCGACGACGATCGTCGCGAACGCGAACGCCGTTCCGGCCACGAGCAACCGCGTGTCGATGGAAACCGTACGGGTAAAGCGCGGTAGGATCCACGCCGCGATCAGGGAGCCCGCTCCGAGACAGCCCACGAGGGTGCCGTAACCCGCGGCACCAAGCCCGAGCCGCCCGCGCGCTACGATGGGCAGCAAGGCCCACAGTGCGCTCGCGCAGAAAACGAAAGCCCCGGTGCGGACCAGAATGGCTTTCAGTACCGGCGAATGTTTTGCGTACCGCATGCCCGAGCGTATGGCGCTGAAGATGTGCTCGGACGGCGTGTGGCGCACGGGCGGCACGCGTTTCCAGCGAAAGGTTACCCAGATGGTACCGATGAACGAGACCGCGTTTAGAATGAACGTGCCCGCGATGCCCAAGGTGGCGATGGCCAATCCACCTAAGCCCGGGCCCACCACGCGTGCGATGTTGTAACCCACTCCACTCAGCGCCACCGCTTTCGGCAGCTCATCACGTCCGGTGATTTCCGGAACGGACGACTGGTAGGCCGGCGCGTACATGCAATTCCCCATGCCGAGCGCAAAGGTCAAAATGAGCAGCGAAGCCGGGGTGGTCGACCCAACGAGGGTCATCCAACCCAGAACTCCCGCGGCAATCGCCATCCAGGCCAGACAGATCACCATCAGCCAGCGCCGATCGATGAGGTCCGCCAAGGCCCCGGCCGGAAGAGATAGCAAAAAGAACGGCAGGCTCGATGCGGCCTGCATCAGCGCGATGAGGAATGCCGAGTCCGTCAGATTGCCCATGAGCCACACGCCGCCCACGTTCTGCATCCACGTGCCGATGTTGGACACGACAGCCGCAATCCACAACGCACGGAACAGGGGCTGGCGAAGCGGACTGAAGGGGCTATCGGATGGAACGGAGGCTGCAGTCACCCTTTCGTATTAACATGCGGTAAGATCGTAGGGAAATGCCGCCCTTGAACTACTACCGGATGCTGGGTCTCGCGCGTACCGCAAAGACCCCCGAGATCCGTAAAGCGTACCGGGCGCTGGTGCTGCAGTTTCATCCCGACCGCAATCCCGGGAACAAGGCAGCGGAAGAGCAGTTCAAAGCGCTCTCGGAGGCGTACCGCACGCTGTCCGACCCCAAGCTGCGGCTCAAGTACGATTTAATGACAGCGGCGGAAGACATGCCGCGCGTGGCGTATCCCCCGTCGGCGCAATCCGCGGCGGCGGCTCGTCCCGCTCCGGCTCGACTTGCACGGTGTAGATGGTCCAGCCGACCCAGAACGCGAGGCCCAGCGCGAACAGCGTGACGATCGTCACCGGGATCGCGAGCGCGAGATAGCTGCCGCGCAGCACGCCGATCACGAAGAGCAGGGCGACGACGCCGGCGCCGACGCAGATCGCGCCGCCTTGCTGTCGCGAGGAATCCGTCATGGGAGGCTCCCGTCCGAGAGAGGGGTCGGGGAAGGCGAGCGGTCCGGCATGATGAAGGTCGCTGACTCGCGTGTCAATCCGAGCGCGGCCGAGGCGGAGACCTATCCTCCGCCCAATGCGCGTCATCGGACTCATGTCGGGAACCTCGGCCGATGGCGTCGATGCCGCCCTCGTCGAATGGCCCGACGACGGGGCCGTGCGGCCGTTCCGCCTGGAGGGCTACCGCGAGGATCCCTTCGAGCCCGAGCTCCAGGATCGCATCCACGCGCTGGCGGCCGGAGGCCTCGCCGGGTCCGACGTGCTCCGCGAGCTGCTC
>JBGSST010000120.1:0-6487 GCA_041736915.1 Bdellovibrionota bacterium | reverse complement strand
CGACCTACCTGGTGGCGCTGGCGGTGGGGCCGTTCGGAAAGCTGACCACGGTCCGCAAGGGGCTCGAGCTATCGTTGTACGTCGCGCCGAAAAACACGAAGGGCGCTAAGTACCTCATGGATGCCATGCCGAAGCTCATGGATATCAGCGAAGCGCTCACCGGGGTGAAATACCCGTGGGACAAGTACGTCGTCGTTGGCATTCCCACCTTCGTGTGGGGCGGGATGGAGAACACGGCCGCCACGTTCCAGAACGAAGGGCGGACCGTACTCATCGACCCCAAATCGGCCATGGAACAGCATCGGATCATCGCCTTGTCGGCGCACGAGCTGGCGCACCAGTGGTTTGGTAACTACGTAACGCCGGTGTGGTGGGACGACATCTGGTTGAATGAAGCCTTCGCCACGTATGTGGAAGGGCTCATCTCCACCGCTTACTTCAAGAATGATCGCACCGCGCTGAACAGCACCATCTCACTGTGGGAAAGTTACTTCCGGCAGGAAGATGGGCCGCGCAGCCACCCCATTGTCGAAAAGAACAAAAAGGGGACGGAAGACGCTTTCGATTCGATCAGCTACGAGAAGGGGGCCAATGTTCTAGAAACCCTAGAGACCTACGTAGGTACGGCAAAGTTCATGGAAGGGCTCAAGCAGTATTTGAAGAAGTACGCTTTAGCCAATGCGACTTACGAAGATTTCTTCGCCGTCATGGCCAAAAGCACGAAGGAGAATCTCGACGACTTCAAGAATAGCTGGATTTTAGAGCGCGGCTATCCCGTGCTGAGCTACGAAGGTAAGTGGGACGCGGAGAAGAAAAACTATGTGCTCCAGATCCGTCAGCGGGCTAACCACGCGGAAGATAAAACGGTGTTCCGTTTTCGGCTGCCGGTGGTGTTTCACCGCCGCACGGCCCCCTCGTACGAGAAGACGGTTCTCGTCGAGATGGGCTCGGTCGGGGCGAAGTTGATTGAGCAACACAATCAGCTGCCCGAAGCCCCGGAGTGGGTCACGATCAACCCGGGCGGTAAAGTGCTGGCCCGGCTCGAAACGGCCGACGAGCTAGCCACGCTCGAGATGCAGATGAACCACGATCCCGACGCGATCACGCGCCTTTGGGCGGCCCGTCAGGTGGCCGATCCTTTATTCCGCGGAAAATCGTTGTCGGACGCGGCCGAAGCCTCGCTCTCGCGCTGGCTGAAGAATGAGAGATCTCCCTACGTGCGAGCTTCGCTACTGGAGCTGTTCCAGAAAAAGTATTTCAAGTATCTGCCGGCTAAGTTGGCGGCCACCATTTTGGAGCTACAGAACGACATGATCGGCAAGGAGCCGGCGGTCACGGCAAAGTTCGAAACCTCGCCGCTGTTTTTGTCGGACCCCATGGGCTGGCGAATTTTCGAAGCCGAAGTGCTGGGTACGATGGGTAAGGTGGAGAATAAAGACGTAATACCGACCCTGGCCGCGGTACTGGGCCGTGCGGACCTAAGCCTCGATAATCTCGCCAAGGCGTCGATTGCCGTGGCCCAGAGCGGAGACGACGAGGCCGGCGCGGTGCTGAAGGAGACCCTGCGACTGCATGCGCCGCGCGGACACATGTACAAGCTAATGGTGGAAGGGGCCTTTGGCGCTTGGGAGAATCCCAAGGCGGCCGGAGAGATTCGGGCTCTCGCTAAGAACTGCGGCCACGACCTTCCGTCGCGCTGGGCGCGGCTGGTGAAAGACAATCCCACGCTGCGGGAGAGCACGGAGTGGAGCGCTTCGCTGAAGGAGATTCTCTTGAACGAAGACCGATTGGGAGATGAGCTAAAAGCCCGCCTGCTGTCGACGGTGGAAGAGTCCTCCAACGAAACGGTGTTCAACATGGCGAACGACGTGCGGACTCAATCGAAGTCGGATCGTTTGAAGGACCAGGCCACGAATATGATTAAGAAGAATTTCCCCAACCGGTTACTGTAACTAACGATGCGGCTCAATAAGCAGAATCAGGGCACGCTGGCCCTCTTTATTTGGTTCGCCTTTTTGAACACGCACCTGATGTTGCTGGTGCTTTCGATTCTCTACTGGCGCTTGAATAACCCTAAGGTTCCGTTCTCGGACGTGGTGCTATGGGACCCGGCGATCGCGAACGATGCTATCGGGTTCGTGGGTCTGATGCTGGCGGCGCTGGCCGCGGGGATAGGGATGGCGCTAGGGCTCAAGTTCTTCTCGGACGTGCAAGCCGGCAAGGATAACGAAAGGGTGCTGGCCCCCACGAAGCTCGTTATCGCCTACGCGATGCTCGACGGTGTGGGGATGCTGGGGCTTTGTCTGGGGATTCTCAAAGGGAACGTGCTTTTAGGAGTTCCCTTTCTCGCCGTGGCCGCGATACTCATTTCCTTGCTGTTCCCTCACGGGGCACGTTTCCCATCCTCCGGAGGTAAGTAGTGGCCGCGTCCAATCTGCTCGCGTTAATCGACGATATCGCCACTATTCTGGACGACGTGGCGTTGATGAGTAAGCTCGCCGTCAAGAAAACGGCGGGGGTACTGGGTGACGATCTTGCGCTAAACGCCCAGCAGGTAACCGGCGTAACCGCCGATCGTGAGCTGCCCGTAGTGTGGGCAGTGGCGAAGGGCTCGTTCATCAACAAGGTGATTCTGGTGCCGTCGGCGCTGCTGATTAGCATCTTTGTTCCCTGGGCGATCACTCCGTTGTTGATGGTGGGGGGGCTGTTTCTTTGCTTCGAGGGAAGCGAGAAGATCATTCACAAGTTGTTTACCCCCGAGCACGAAGAACGGGCTCACCAGGAAAAACTGCGCGAAGCCGTAATCGATGAGACGGTCGACCTCGTGCAGTTCGAGAAGGACAAGATCAAGGGGGCCGTCCGCACCGATTTCATTTTGAGCGCCGAGATCGTGGTGCTCACCTTAGGGACGCTAACCGGGCAAACGCTCATCGTTCGGGTGCTGACCCTTTCGGCCATTGGCCTGCTGATGACGGTGGGAGTCTACGGACTCGTGGCCGGCATCGTGAAGCTCGATGACGTTGGCCTGCGGTTACAATCTACTCGCTCGTCGCTGAATCAAAAGCTCGGCGCGGGGCTCGTGTGGTCGGCTCCGGTGCTGATGAAGTTCTTGGGCGTGGCGGGCACGGTGGCCATGTTCATGGTAGGCGGCGGCATCGTAGTGCACGGTGTGCCGTGGCTGCACCACCACATTGAACCAATTCAGCAGCCGTTCGGTATCATGTCCGAAATCGGCGTGGGGCTAGTTTGCGGCACCGCAATCGCCCTCGTCGTAAAGCTCATCGCCAAACTCCGCAGCTAGGCAAAGGTATCTGACCAAAGGTATCCGTTACATCCAGTCCAAGTTGGACTGGATGTAACGGATACCTTTGGTCGATACCTTTGGTCAGTTTAGGCGACGGCTTTGCTTTTGGTGACGCGATTGCCCTCGGAGGCGAGGACTAGCTGGATGAGGCGGGCGGGAATGGCGTGGAGGGGTAGCAGGTCCTTCACCGCGCCCAGCTGCACGGCGGCTTTAGGCATGCCATAAACCACCGCCGTGGTTTCGTCTTCGGCAATGGTGTGGCCGCCCGCCTTGTGAACGGCCGAAAGCCCTTCCGCGCCGTCTTCGCCCATGCCGGTCAGCAGCACGCCTAGGGCCTGGGGGCCGAGTGTGGCCGCCATCGACTGAAACAGAATGGTGCCCGACGGGCGCTGGTAACTTACGGGGGCATCCTGATTGAGCCCGAGCCCCGCCTTCGTTAGCACCAGGTGGTGCTCGGCGGGCGGGAGGTAGATGTTACCGGCCACGGGGGTTTCCCCGGGCTCCGCAAACTTTGCGGGGATCGGACTTATCGTACTGAGCCACGATACGAAGCCATCTACGAACGAAGGCACCATGTGCTGTACCAAAAGAATCGGCAAAGGGTAGCTCGCCGGCAGCTGCTTCAGGAGCGCGGCCAAGGCGAAGGGGCCGCCCGTAGAAGCGACGATCCCTAAACAGCTCCACTTTCCTTTTTGCGGAAGCGGGGATGGGGCGGGCTTGGTCACCGCGGCGGGGGGCACTAAGCCGTTGACGTCGAGGGAAGCGTCCGTGCGGCGGTGTACCGCCCGCTGC
This sequence comes from Bdellovibrionota bacterium, assembly GCA_041736915.1. Lineage (GTDB taxonomy): Bacteria > Bdellovibrionota > FAC87 > UBA2466 > UBA2466 > JBGSST01. The sequence goes on along the minus strand of JBGSST010000120.1, from coordinate 2,391 downwards.
TTGATAACGTGCACGCCGCTCATGATCGCGAGCTGGGTAAGGTACTTGTCCTTTAGCTCGGCGAAGTTTCGCTGGGCGGGCCCCACGGGCTTTTCCACTACCGATAATGCACCCGCGCGCAACGCGTTCATGGAGAGAAAGCGGTCTTCGGTCGCGGTGGCTGAGCAGATCACGATGGCCACGGGATACTGGCGCAGGATTGTCTGCGTGGCTTCGAGCCCGTTCATGCCGGGCAGGCGGATGTCCATGGAGATGACGTTCGGCTTGTCCGATTCGAGACGGGCGATCGCCTCTTCGGCCATGGCGTACGACGCTACGATCTCGAAACGAGGGTCGCTCTGGAGAATGGCGGTCAGCAGCTCGCTGATGACACGGGAATCCTCCACGAGTACGACGCGAATGGGGGCGCTCATCGGTAACCTCGGTCTAAATAAAGTGGCGAATGGTCTGCAGTAGCTCTTGCTGATCGAACTTCTGTTTAACGACGTACGCGTCCGCACCGTCGTTCATTCCCCGCTCGCGCTGCTTCGGATTCTCCACCGAAGTCACCATGATGACGGGAATCTTTTTAAACTTCTCGTCGGCCTTCATGGCTTGCACGAGCTCGAACCCGTTCAGCCTCGGCATCTCCAGATCGGTCACTACCAAATCGAAATCTTCGCGTTTTAGCCGGGCCAGGGCATCTTCCCCGTCCACGGCCAGCTCCACGTGATAGCCGTAGGTTTCGAGGATGCTCTTCTCCAGCGTCCGGGTCGTGATCGAATCGTCGACGACCAAAATTCGTTTCGGGTGAACCTCATCGTCGTCCACCACGGTTTCGGTGGCCCCGGCCTTACGGGCGACGACGTTACCGCCGATAATCTGCTTGGCGAGGCTGCGAGGGTCCACCACGAGTGCCACCCGGCCGTCTTCGAGAAGCAGGCCACCGCAGATGAGGTCCCAGTTTTCGGAGATGCGCCCTAGTTTTTTGATCACCGCTTCGCGGTGCCCCAGAAAAGTGTCTACGGCTACGAAGACCTTTTGCTGATCATTCTCCACGATTAGCCCGGCCCACTGCTTGGGCGCCACGGCCGCGGGATCGGGCGCTCCACCCAGCACCTCACGCATCGGTTTGAAAATGAGGTGACCTTGCTCGGTAGTGGCCACGCGGCGATTACCGATCTCCTTGATGGAGTCGTTGGGAATCCGCAGCAGTCGTTGCACGCCGGCCACGGGAATGGCGAACGTCTTCTTCTGCACCTGGAACAGGATGAGCGGCTGGGTCGAAACGTGCAGGGGAATGCGCAGGAGGAACTTAGTGCCCTTGCCGGCCTTGGAGGTGACTTCGAGCTTGCCGCCGATCTCTTCGAGTGACTTACGCACGGCGGACAGTCCCACTCCGCGGCCCGCTACCGAGTTGACGTCGTCGGCGGTGGAGAAGCCGGGGGCGAAGATGAGCGAAATGAGCTCGGCTTCGGTTTTCTTGGCGGCCTCGGCTTCGGAGAACTTACCTAGGGCGACGGCCTTCTGCCGAATCTTCTCGAACGCGATGCCTACGCCGTCGTCGGAGACTTCGGCGCAGAGGGAGCTGGTCTCCTTGGAGAGCCGAAGCGTGATGGTTCCCTGACGGGGCTTCCCGATTTGTTCGCGCACGTCGGGCGTTTCGATGCCGTGGAAGACGCAGTTCCGCACGATGTGCAGAACCGGTTCTTTAAGCCCTTGGATCACCGTGCGGTCGGCCTCGGTTTCCAGGCCCAGGGTGACGAGGTTCACCTCTTTTTTGAACTGAACCGCGATGTCGCTCACCATCTTCCGAAATCCGAAGAACACGCCGCTGGCCGGTACCGTGTAGATGCGGCGCACGTCGCGCTTGAGCTTCTGCGAGAGGATGTTCAGGTCCCAGTTCGCCTTGCGTTGCTTCCGCATGGCGGCGTCCAGCTTTAGCCGCAGGTCGCGGGTTTGCTTGCCGATTAAATCGAAGTAATGGCTCACGCGGCTGGTACGATCGTCCGTGCTGAGCTTGCGCAGGGTAGCGGAGGCCGTACGGCGTGTCGTTTCCCAGTCGTGGCGGATTTCATTCACGAGGCTGATGATTGAGCGCAGATTCTCGCTTACCTGAGCCCCCGACTGTACTTCGAGGTGCAAAGCCACGACGGCCTTATATAGCGGATCCAGATGCTCTAGCTGCACCTTTACCGCTTCACTACGCGCGGGCGGCGTGGCGGCGCGTAGCTGGTCCGCATTGCGTTGAGGAGGCGGTGAGGGCGGCTTGAACTCCGTTATGATGGCGCGCGCGGGTGAATTCTCGGCGTAGTGCTCGGGCTGCGGCTCGGCTTCGGTCCACGTCGCGGTGGGCGGTGGAGGGGGCACGACACGCAGGTGCGGCTCGTTGGGCTCTTCGGCCGCCGCTAA
>JBGSST010000115.1:0-3755 GCA_041736915.1 Bdellovibrionota bacterium | reverse complement strand
GTGACCACGCCGGGCAACAGCTCGGGGCTGCGCTCGGTCGCGTAGATCGCCGGGCCAAGCCAGCGCGAGGCCGATTTTTCGTCGACGATGCTGACGGCCGCCCCCTTCACGCCGCGGGCCACGCGGTAGGCGGCCTTTCGGCAAAGACGGGCGATCTGCTTTTCTAAATTACGCACCCCCGACTCGCGGGCGTATCGCTCAATCAAAACTTTTAGCCCAGGCGCCGTAACCTTCAGCTGGGCGGGTTTCAGCCCATGCTTTTTCAGCTGGCGCGGCACGAGAAACGACTTGGCGATCTCCTGCTTCTCGCGATCGGTGTAACCGGATAGCGGGATGATCTCCATACGGTCCAAGAGCGGCTGCGGAATGGTGTCTAGCGTGTTGGCCGTAGTGATGAAGAAAACCTTCGAACAGTCGAGCGTCAGATCGAGATAGTGATCGAGAAACTCCCCATTCTGCTCGGGATCCAAAAGCTCGAGCAGCGCCGACGCCGGATCCCCGCCCGTGTGCCAGCCCGTGCCCATCTTGTCTATCTCGTCGATGAGGAACACCGGATTTTCACTGCCCGCTTTCTTGAAGCCCTGCACGAGCTTGCCCGGCATGGCGCCGACGTAGGTCTTGCGGTGCCCCTTGATCTCGGCCTCGTCACGCATGCCACCCACGGAGAAGCGGAAAAACTTCCGCCCCAGCGTACGCGCAATGCTCTTGCCCAAAGAGGTTTTACCCGTGCCCGGGGGCCCCACGAAGCAAAGGATCGACGGCGCCTCTTGGCCATCGCCGATCTTCTTCACCGCGAGATACTCCAGGATGCGTTCTTTCACATCCTTCAATCCGTAGTGATCTTCGTCGAGCACACGTTTCGCACGCGTTAAGTCTTGGCTGTCCTTGGTGCGCACACCCCAGGGGACCGAGGTCACCCAGTCGAGGTAGTTGAGCGACACGGAGTATTCGGAAGACTGTTCGTTCAAGTGCGCCATCTTGTCGAACTCATCGCTGATGCGCTCTTTCACCGCCGGCGGAAGGGATTTGTCCTTAAGCCGCGCCTTGAACTTGTCGAGAATCTTACCGCGCTCGGAGGAGTCACGGCCGAGCTCTTTTTGAATCACCCTAAGCTGCTCGGTCAGATAAAAGTCGCGCTGGCTGGAGGTTATCTTCGAGTTGATGTCGTCTTGAATCTTGCGCTGGACGGTTTGCACCTCGAGCTCTTTTTTCAGCAAGAGCAATAGGTGATGCAGGCGCGTGCGTACGCTGACTTCCGACAAGAAACTTTGGTAGTCCTGCACGTCGCGAATCAACACGGAAGCCATGAAGTCGGCGAGCCGTCCGGGCCCATCGATATTCACGAGCGCGACCTTGACCTCTTCGGAGATCAGCGGATTGTCTTTCGAAAGCTGTTTGAACTGCGAGAGGCAGCTGCGCAGCAACGCCTCGAGTTCGGTCCCCTTTTCGAGAACTTCGTGGAGGTACTCCACGCGACCAATCACCATTGGCTCACGCGACACGACCTCTTTGAGTACGAACCGCTGAACGCCCTGCACGAGAACACTTACCTGATTTTCCGGAAGATTAATCCGCTTCAGGATCTTGCAGGCCACGCCGTAGCGATAAAACTCGTTGTCGATCTTGGTGTGATCGGCGCCGATCGTTTCAAAACCTGCCGCCACGGAACCTTCCGCGGGTAACCCCGTAAACGTGGTGCTGGGGCCGGAGGCGATCTCTTTTTCGCGCGGGTTGCTGCCCAGGATCACGCCAACGTAGCTTTGCTGGTGTTCCTGCGCGTGCTCGATGGCCTTCACTAGCTTCCCTTCGGGAAGAATGAACGGAACCATCATGCCGGGGAAGAGTGTCGTGTGCGACACGGGGACCAAGGGCAAAGGGGAAGGCAATAACTCGGGGGTGGTGACGACCGTGTCGCCCTCCAAAGGCACACGCGTGCCCGGGAGCTTTACCTGGTCACCGCCATTGGAAGATTTGCGCATAGCGGGGTTAATCTAGGTTCAACCCCGCTAGTGTCAACCAAACGGTAATAAATTCGTAGGCGTACGGCCGACCCCGCTTTAGCGGAGGTTGGCTTTTTTCAGCACGTCGTCGAGCGAGCTCGAAGTGCCAGGGCGCTGGGCCAGGCACGAGTTCAGTTTCAAGAACAAACTCGACGAGTTATCGACTGGCTGAGCCACCTGCTGCAGAGGTACCGAAGTCGCCGGGGGCTGGCCGCCGTGGCTACCCGGAGCCTGCTCCGCCATTACCGACGTCGAAACGAGAACAACCGCAAAAACCGCTTTCCACATAAACCACTCCTACAATGCGTTAGGGGACAACAAACACCCCTTCGACCTAGGTTAAATTGCAACCTTCCTGCCAGAGTCCCCACCCTCAAAGTGCACCGGGAACGGGTGGATCAGACTGCTCCGGAACCGGACACCCTGGGCTAGGCGTGTCTAAATATCTGAATTTAAAAGGTAATCAATTGTGCATTGCCCCAACAGGGGGGTGACAATTAAGGTTCACCCGCGAACACACCTTTTAAAGGAGATTTTATGGAAACGAATACGACTCCGCAGACTCTGGTAGGCAAGAAGGCCCCCGAATTCAAGGCCGATGCCCTATTGGGCGAAGACTTCAAGACGCTGTCCCTGTCCGACCTGAAGGGCAAATGGACCTGCTTGTTCTTCTATCCGCTCGACTTCACGTTCGTGTGCCCGACCGAAATCACCGCGTTCGACACCGCTTACAAGAGCTTTCAGGAAGCCGGTTGCGAAATCGTCGGTTGCTCCGTCGACAGCAAGTTCTCGCATTTGGCGTGGGCGAAGACCCCGCGCAACCAAGGCGGTATCGGCAAGCTGCAGTACCCGCTTTTGGCCGACTTGACCAAGCAGATTGGTAAAGACTACGGCGTGCTCAATCCGGGCGGCATCGCGTTTCGCGGCCTGTTCCTGATCAATCCGCAAGGCGTGGTTCAGTATCAGCTGGTTCACGACTTAGGCATCGGCCGTAACCCCGAAGAGGTGTTGCGCGTGTTGAAGGCCCTGCAGGAAGTCGAGCGCACGGGCGAAGTTTGCCCCGCGGGCTGGACTCCGGGCAAGCAGACGATGAAGCCGGACCCGACCAAGTCGCAGGACTACTTCAAGACGTTGGGCTAAGCGCTCCCGTCCCCAGAAATTAAAAAAGCCCCGTGGAGCTTCCACGGGGCTTTTTCTTTTTAAGTGCGTGAAGGGCTTACTTGGGGCTCTTCACGAGAAACTTTACGCCGTCCGGGGTCGTGCCTTCGAGGGTCAGCGTTTCGTACTCGCCATCGCCGGGATAGCGGGCGGCTTCCACGATACGGATGTTCATGGTGACCTTGGCGTTTTTCACGGCGGGCTCGAACCCGTAGTCGTCCACGATGAGGTCGCCACCGACGTAACGGCGCGGGCTATTCTCTTTGGTGATCGTGTACTCGACCTTTTTGCCGGGCGAGGTCAGCTCCAGCGCGCGGCCGGGATAGTAACGGAAGCAGATCGTCGTGTTCTTACTCAAGGTGTCCGCGCCGCAAAGCCGGCTGCTATCGGACGCCTCGGCGCAGTTCACGATGATGAAACCGCCGCACAAGAGGGAGAAAAGGGAACGGGACATGGGGTCGCTCCTGAAAAGGTGTTGAAGTCGTGGCGGGATCTATCAGATGCCCGGCCGCGGAACAAGCCTAGTCAGCGTCTAGCGCTTCTTCCAGCCGCCGCGTCCACCGCCGCCGCTACCCCCGCCCCCGGCCGGGCCGCCGC
>JBGSST010000105.1:0-10692 GCA_041736915.1 Bdellovibrionota bacterium | reverse complement strand
TCCGTACGACTGATTGGGCTGGGGTGATAGCCTCCCGCGATTTCCGGTGCGGGTATGGGAGGTTCTTTGTGGCTGGAGCTGCGGCGGCCATTGCGTTTCGTCTTCCGCTTGGGGGACGCCGAGGGCCACGAAGCGTTTTGCATTTCGCGCCACGAAGGCGCGGCCGAAGTAATAGCGGGAGAGTAGCGATACATCCCAGTTCCCCAATAGTGCCGCCGCGATGAATAGGGCCTCGATGGTGGCCAGCCCGCCGTCAGGGTCGGCGAGCGGCCGTCCCGTGCGCGGGTAGGCGGTCATAAAGCCCGCCGGTATCTTCACCAGCCGCGCCGGGCTATCCACCCAAGCTAGCCGGGGCAAGATCTTGGGCAACCGACGCCATACGCAGTCGACGCTCGCTAGCGTCGAGACGGGGCGCGGAAGGTGGATTTGGGTGAGGCACACGCCGTCGGGGTGCAAGAGTAGCGGGGCCGCGAGGGGCCCCAGCATGCCTTGGCCGAACACGCGGATAAATTTAAAATCCGTCCGCGAGCGCAGCGGGACCACGGTGCACTTACTGGCCGTTTCCCCGTGGTCGAGAACGATCTCGTAGTTCATGTGGGGGCCATCTTAGCCACATTCTCTTCCAGAAGCGAGACCAGTGCCCAGCCTTAGCGGGCCTGCGTTTCGTTGGTTGGGGAAACGGTCAACTTTAGGCTAAGGTCCACCCCGAGGCGACCGGTGCGGTACATCCACGGGTTCAACGTGAATGCGAGTCGACCGGCTATGGTGCGGGGCCGGAATCCCAAACTCGTGAGCAAGGCCTTTAGCTGAGGGTTGATCACGTAATTGGCGGTGAGGCGAATCTCGGTGAAGTCGCCGGGGCGATCGGCGAGCCGGGCATGAATGCCGCGCGAAATGGAGGCGAGCAGCTTGGCCAGGACGGCGCCCGAGGGAGCGGTTTCTACTAACGAGGCGCCGGCAATATGAAAGTAATCGATCTCTACTCCGAGGGTTCGCCTTTCGGGGGTGACCGCTAAATGAAGGATCTGGTTATCATCGGTGAGGTGCCGCCGGTTCCAGCCGCCCCAGCTGGCGTGCTGGATGAGGTCTTCCACCTGGCGCGAGATGCGGTCTTCACCCGAGAAACGGCCGGCGAACTCGGGGCTTAACAAGTTCGTTAGGCGTGGCGTGCCGCCGAGAAACGCGAACGAACGGTGGCAAGGGTCCGCAAAACCCGTAGCGCAGAACAAGAGTAATCCCAGCCAAGCCTTGTGCATCCCCTACCGTATCCCATGCCCCGCCCCACTTAACTGCAAGGGCCATTCCCGTTTAGGGCATACGGCTCCTGCGGAAACCAATGGAATACGCCGAACAGCCTCTAATCTCGTGCTTCATTTGTGGGCGGGATTGGCTATATTCGCCGCCGATGTTCAAGAAGTCAGACCGGGTCGAAGTCATCGAGGGAAGGTGGAAGGGAACCTTCGGCGTAGTCGAGCACGTGATTCCCATCCGGGTCGACGGCCGCGAGATCGGGGAGAAGTACGGAATTTCCTTCGAGGAAGCCGACCTACCGCCGAATTCTCCGAGGCAGGTCACGCTTCAGGTTTACCAGCTAAAGAAGCGGGACTGAGGCCAAAGCGCATGGAGCTAAGCCAATTCGCCTCGGCCATACTTCGGGGAGACCGCTGGGAAGATAAACTGGTTTCGAGCCCGGAAGGGTTTCAAGACAGTTCCCCCGGTGCTCCGCTTACCGTTATTCCGCGCTTTCCCGGCCGGCCCGAGAACCTTCGTCGTTTTGGTCGCTCCGATTTTCCCAAAGTGGAAACGTTGGCCGACGATGCCGCCCGGGGGCGACTACTTCATTTTTTTGCCAATCACGAATTACTGGCGATGGAGCTCATGGCGTTGACGCTGCTGAAATTCCCGGACACCGAGCAGGGGTTTCGTTTAGGGCTGGCCCGCACCATCGTCGAAGAGCAGAAGCACTTACGGATGTACGTCGCGCGCATGCGGGAGCTGGGCATCGATTTCGGGGAGCTTCCGACCAGCGACTATTTCTGGAATGCCCTAAAGGACGGGGCCTCGCCGCTTGAGTTCGTCGTGCAAATGAGCCTGACCTTGGAACAGGCGAACCTCGATTTTTCTTTTTACTACCAGCGTGCGGTGGAAGCCGTGGGCGATAGCAAAACGGCTTCGCTTCTCGAAACGGTTTACCAGGAAGAGATCGGCCACGTGAAGCACGGGGTAGCGTGGTTCAATACGTGGCGAAAACAGGGCAATCCGCCCGACGGGGAAGATGACTGGGACGCGTACCTTCGCCTCTTGCCGCTGCCCATGAATCCCCGTCGCGCGAAGGGGCCCGTGTTTTGTTCCGCGGCCCGTCGAACGGCTGGCCTCTCGGAACGCTATATTAGTGAAATGGAAGTCTACTCCGGCTCGAAGGGGCGCCCGGCCTCTTACTGGTTTTTCAATCCCCTCTGCGAAGCGGAGATCGCGCGCGGTAAAACGGGGTTTACCGGATCGAAGACCGTGCAAAGTTTGAGTTTGGATCTCGAAATCGTTCCGGCCTTTCTGGCGCTAGAGACCGACGTGGTTCTGGTGAGAGAACTTCCCCGCGCGGCCTGGCTCAAAACTTTGAAGCTGGCGGGGCTTCGGTTACCAGAGTTTCGAAAGGTTAAAGCGGCGGGCGAAAACTTTCCGGAACGAAACATCGCGGGGCTCGAACCCTGGGGCTGGAGCCCCGACGCCTTCGAACTCTTTAGGTCGGCGGCCCCCAAACTGATTCACGCCACCGGAAGCAATGGCGACTGGTCGCGCGCGGTTTTGGCGAAGTCGGAGTTTGGGGAGACGAACTTAGGGCCTCTCTTCTCAAAAAACTGGAGTCTGAATTTCTACCGGGCCTGGATGGAGAAGCACCCCGAAGACGCGGCCATTTTTGGTCCGGGGGTCGACTTCGTGGCGGAGCTAGGCCGAAGTTTTTCGGACTGGACGGCGGCCCGGCAGTACTTGGAAGGAAGTCTTGCGCGCGCGCAGGTCATTCTGGCGAAGGCCCCGTGGGGCACTTCCGGTAGCATGAACAAACGGGTTCTGAACGCGGAAGAGTTAGACACGAATCTGGGCCGCTGGATCCAAAACATCATCAGCACTCACGGCTCGATCGTCCTCGAACCATGGTTAGAAAAAGTCGCCGACCTTTCGCTACAGATTGAGGTGGGAGAGAAGTCCAAAGTGCTGGGCGTGCGCCGATTCCTCAACGGCCGCCGGCTGGAGTACCGCGGCACCTATTTAGGCACCAAGCTTGGCAGCCTCAGTGCCGAGCAAAATCGATTCCTCCACGCCGCCACTTCGCAAAAGTCGCCGCTCGCACGCTGGGAAGAGATGGGCGAGGCGATAGGCGCGGCCCTCTACGCCGGGGGCTACCGGGGCAATGCCGGAGTGGATGGCATGTTGGCGACGAGCGGCGGCCAGCTGTTCCTTCGGCCGATCGTCGAGGTGAACCCTCGCTGGACCATGGGGCGCGTGGCGATTGAATTAGAGAAGAACGTGCTGCCGGGAACTCCCGCGGCGTGGCTATTCTTATCGGCAACCACCCTCGAAGCCCAAGGGCTACCGGCGAGTTTCGCCGAAGCGGCCCGCGAAATCGCAAATCGTTTTCCGCTAAAGAAAGAATCAAAAGGCGGAAGAGAGTGGATCTCCGAAGGCGTGCTCTTCACCAACGATCCCGAAACGGCCCGCGAAGTCCTAACGGTGCTGGTCGTCGGCGCCCGCGGGATCACTCAACTCACCACTTACTAAATCTCCACTTACCAATTTCTTTTCCCCCCGAGGATCGTGCCTCGGATTGGGAGTGGTAAGTTGAGAGCTGAAAGTTGTGAGTGGTTTGGCTTAGTTCAGCGTAATCGAAGGGGCGACGTGCGCGGTACGCGAAGCCGGCGGAAGATCCACGCCCATCGCATTCAGCCGCTCTTCAATCCGCATCGTAATCGACTTGGCGTCGATGCCGCACAACGCGCGTTGCTCTTTTTGCGTGGCGTGTTCGATGAACTGGTCGGGAATGCCCAGCGTGAGCACTTCTTTGTTCAAGCGCTCTTCGTGGAAGAGCTGGCTTACCGCGCTGCCGAAGCCGCCACAGACCGTGTTCTCTTCGACCGTCACGACCAAGCGGCTACGCTCGGCCCAGTACGTGAGCAGATCGCGATCCAAAGGCTTCACGAAGCGGGCGTTGATGAGGCCGGCCTTGATGCCCTTGGCCTTCAACAGCGGCGTTACCTGCAGGCATTCCTGCACGGACAACCCAATGCCCACGAGCAGCACGTCGAGCGTTTCGCCATCGGCTTCGAGTAGCTCACCCTTACCGAGCGGCAGCACCCGCGCTTCGGCGTCCATCGCGACGCCTACGACTTCGCCGCGCGGATAGCGCAACGCCGTCGGGCGATCCATGGTGGCCACACACGTTTTGATCATGTGCTGCAATTCGTTCTCGTCTTTCGGCGCCATGATCGCGATGTTCGGCACGGCTCTTAAGTAAGAAAGATCGAAGTTGCCCTGGTGGGTGGCGCCGTCGGCCCCGACCAGCCCCGCGCGATCCATCGTGAAGACGACCGGCAGGTTGTTCAGCGCCACGTCGTGAATGATCTGATCGTACGAGCGCTGCAAGAAAGTGGAGTAGATACCGACGACCGGACGATACCCTTCGGTGGCCAGCCCCGCCGCGAATAAAACCGCGTGAGCTTCGGCGATACCGACGTCATACGTGCGGGTCGGAAACTCTTTTTGAAATTTGGTGAGGCCGGTGCCGCTCAGCATCGCCGCGGTCACGGCGACGATGCGCGGGTCGTGGTGCGCAAGCTTGATGAGCGCGTCGGCGAAAATGTCTTGGTAGTTTGGCTTCTTCGGCGCGGTCGAGGCGACGATTCCGTCTTCGATCTTGAACGGCGAAACGCCGTGGTATTTCAGCGGCAACTCTTCGGCGAGCTTGTAGCCCTTGCCCTTTACCGTCAGCGCGTGCACGAGGTAAGGACCGCTTTCGCCGCCTTCCTTCTTGATGAACGACAGCACGTCGACCAGCTGATTCACGTCGTGGCCATCGATGGGGCCGAAGTAGCGGAAGCCAAAGCACTCGAACAAAATTCCGGGCGTGAAAAAGTTCTTAACGCTCTTACGCGCACGCGACACCCAGCCGGCGAGCGGCACGCCGTGGTCTTCCAGCGCGTTCAAAAGCGAACGGGCCTCGTGGCGAAGGCGGTTGTAGCCCGGGTGTGTCACGGCGTGATTGATGAACTTGGAAAAGGCCCCCACGCTGGGGTCGATCGACATGTCGTTGTCGTTCAAAATCACGACGAGGTTGCTGGCGGGAATATGGCCCGCATTGTTCAGCGCCTCGAACGCCAGGCCACCACTCATGGAGCCGTCGCCGATGACGGCCACGGCCATGTGGGGCAAGCCCGACAGCCGCATGCCTTCCGAAATACCCAAGGCGGCCGAAATCGAAGTGGACGCATGGCCCGCTCCGAAATGGTCATATTCACTCTCCGCCCGGCTGGTGAACCCCGAAAGGCCGTCCTTCTGGCGGATGGTGTGGAACCGGTCTTGGCGGCCGGTCAAAATCTTGTGGGGATAGGCCTGATGGCCAACGTCCCAAACGAGCTTATCTTTTGGAGTTTCAAAGACATAATGGAGGGCTACCGCTAGCTCCACCGTGCCTAGGTTGGAAGCAAAATGGCCGCCCTTTTCCGCAATGACCTTTAGGATTAGGTCGCGGACCTCCTTCGAAACCTGTTCTAGGTTCTCGGGGGCCAACCGGCGCAGGTCGGCGGGGGACTGAATGGATTCCAAAAGGGACATTAGGAGCCTCTTATAGCCAAAATCTTTATGATTTTCGACGTCGAATAAACTCGGCAATCCCAACGAGGGATTCACCCTTGAACCCGTCTCCCGAGATGGCTTCAATGGCCAGATCGATGAGGGAGTTCAGGCGATCCTTCATTTCCGTGGCCGTCATGAAGTCGGCGTAGGACGGCTTGGGCTTCTTCCGCGGCCCCCGCGAGTAGCGGAAGCTGGTTTCGGAGTCGAGCAGGTCGTCGGAAATCTGGAAGGCGAGCCCCAGGTTCTCCCCAAAGCGCTTGAGCTTGCGAATCTGCCCCTCTTCGAGCGTGACCAGCTTCGTCGGCATGAGCACGGCGCATAGGATGAGGGCGCCCGTTTTGTGGATGTGAATGAACTCCACTTCGGGATGGCTCCAGTTGTTGTCGGTTGCGGTCACGTCGAGCAGCTGACCGCCGACCATGCCGCGCACGCCCGAGCATTGCACGAGCAGCTCGGTGGCGCTCAAGGTGTGGGCCGGGCTGAAGCGTCCCGTTTTGTTCAGCGAAGTCATCAGTCCGAAAGCTTCCGTCAGTAAAGCATCGCCGGACAAAATGGCGACGGCTTCGCCGAAACGCTTATGCGACGACGGCTTTCCCCGGCGCGTGTCGTCGTCATCGAGGGCCGGCAAATCGTCGTGAATCAAAGAGTAAGTATGGATGAACTCCAGCGCCGCCGCCGCGGGTAGAGCATCTTCGGGCTTGATGCCGATCGCTTCTGCACTCGCCAGCATCAGCAGGGGGCGTAGGCGCTTGCCGCCGCCTTCGAGGCTGTACGACATGGCGTCGATGAGCGGAGAGAACTGCTTGGAGCAAACCCCGCGAAATCTTTTCAGGTGGTTATCGAGAAACCCCTCGAAAAGCGGAACGTTGGTCTCTGCAAATTGTTCGAAGCTGACTGCCATCAATCCCCCAGGCGCGTTACGAGTAACGGTAGGCCGGGGGAAAAAACGTGTCAAACCATCGGATTAGAAAACGTATCCGAGAAGTGTTTCTTGGAAACCATTCTGTTTGAGCTGTTTCTGCTGTTTGCTGCTGGCCGTCGTGACCGAGCTAGACTTTACCGGAGTCGTGTTGTTGTTGCGGCGCATCTCCTTTAGCGGCAAAACGCCCCCGTCTTGCCCCGTGGCGATGAAACCCAAGCTAGTGCCGCCCGTGCTGCCGCCGGGGCAGGTGGCGGCCTTGGTGACGACGAACATGGCCCGTGCGGTGTCGTAGCAGCGAATAATCTTTCGCGTCTGAAAAGGCAGGTTTTGATTCGTGTAGCTCACGAAGCCGCCCCCCGTAAGGCGGTAGCCGTAGGCCTTGAAGCTCATGATCTCTTTCAGGCTGATCGCCACGCCGTCTTTACGGGGGATGCCGTTCGAAGGCGGCTTCACCATCGCCCACACGTTTTGGCGTAGGGCCAAACGCTTGAAGAGGTCGGCCAGGGCTTGCTGGTTGAGCTGCGCAAAAAGGGTGGAAAGTTGCATGGCCTCGGCCTGCAGATCGAGAAACTTGGTGTCGAGCACCTGGGCGATGGATTGGGTCAGGTTGGGCCCCTGCTGCTGAAGCTGGCCATAGGCGCCGATAAGGTCGCCCACGAAGTCCGCGCCACCCGAGAACGCATTGGCGAGCGGCGTATTACCGTCCGCCGTGGCCTGCGTGGCTTGGCTTTCCAGAGTGTCGATGGTGTTGCCCATCGACTCTTCGCTGATGCCCATGTCGAAGCTACCGGAATCGAAACCGCTGAGGTCGCCGCCGGCGACTCCCGAACCCGTTCCCGAAAGGGCGGAAGGGTCTACCTCCGCATTCTGTCCTTCGCCGCTCGAGCAGCCCGACAGAACCATCACCGTTGCCGCCAAAGCCGAGAAGAAAAATGAGTAAATGCTCTTCATGTTGCCTAACCCCCGTTGCGAAACCTGGCTGCGATGCTGGCTGCCGTGCTACTTGGTTTTGCAACCGCTGTACCGCTGCCTCTCAGCTGAAAAAAGAATCACATTCGTCGACGTTCCAGCCGTAGACTCCGGGGGTACAGCCAACTAGCTGAAATTCAGGGTCGGAAGTCGTCTGAAACCTGCGGCCCGATAGAGTTCACGGCTAACGCAGGCTGGCGCAAGCTATTGTAGACAAACGGAATTCACCCCTCCTATATACAACCCATACGGCAAGAGGTCCTCTATCTGGACCAGGGGGGACTTGCTGAAAGGCAGGTCCCCACTTGTATGTCCGCTCAAAAAACACCCCCTCTTCGTGTTCTGGTAACCGGCGGCCCCACGCGGGCCTATCTCGACGATTTCCGTTTTCTCACGAACTACAGCACCGGTGAGCTGGCGCAGCACCTTTGTGCGGAGCTGATCGGGAAGGGTGTGAAGACCGCGCTCGTCTCCGGCCCCTGTCCGGCGGATTTCAAACCCTTGAAGCTCACCAAATGGAAGCCGGTGGAGACCCACGGTGAGATGCTCAACGAAGTGCTTTCGCTTTGCCGCACTTTCAAACCGCACTTCGTGATTTTTTCGGCGGCGGTGCTCGACTTCGAGCCGCAGACGCGAGCCAAGGGCAAGACGTCATCGAAGGCTCAGTGGACGATTCATTTGAAGCCCACGAAAAAAATCATGGAAGAGGTTCGCAAAAAGTTTCCCGGAGTTCAGCGCGTGGGTTTCAAGCTCGAGGCCGGCACGATGAACGAGAAAAAAGCCGTGGCCTTCGCGGAAAAGAAAATGCGCGAGCAGGACTTATGGACGCTCTGTCTGAACTACCGCGACGACGTGGGACACGGAAAACACAAAGCGCTCGTGTACGGCCCCGAGGGACACACCATCGCCCGAAACAAAAGCGCCATCGCGCGTGCGATCGTAAAGACGATCGTTTAGTGAAGTACCGCCGACTCGGACGACGGGCGAATGTCTTCGCGCTCTTTTTGGTACACGGCCAGCTTGTTGTAGAGCGTCTTCACGGTGATGCCCATGGCGTTGGCCGCCTTGGTCTTGTTCCCCTTGAAGTGCCCCAGCACGCGCAGAATGTGTTTCTTCTCGATCTCATCGAGTGAGAACACGGTTAGCGGCTCGTCGTTCACTACTTCATTCAGCTCGCGGTTGAGCGGAGGCGGAAGATCGCTAACTTCGATCTGCGGTCCATCGACCAGTACCTTGAAACGCTCGACCAAGTTCTGCAGCTCGCGCACGTTGCCCGGCCATGGGTAAGCGCACAACTTCGCCATCGCCTCTTCACTGACGGTCTTGGCGAAGTCGCCTTCGCGCAAAAAGTGCTGCACGAGTAGCGGCACGTCGTCTTTGCGTTTCCGCAACGGCAGCATGCGAAGGGTGACGGTATTGATGCGGTAGTAAAGATCCTCGCGGAACTTTCCGGCTTTAACCTGCGCTTCGAGATCTTTATTGGTGGCGGAAATCACGCGCACATCGACGTGAATGGGTTCCTGACCACCCACGCGGCGGAACTCGCCTTCCTGCAAAAAGCGGAGAAGTTTGGACTGCGCATCGAGCCCCATTTCGCCAATCTCATCCAGAAACAGAGTGCCGCCGTTGGCGAGCTCTACCAGCCCTTGCTTCTGCGCCGTTGCGCCCGTGAACGCGCCGCGCTCGTGGCCGAACAGCTCGCTCAATAGCAGCGTGTCCTGAATGGCGCCGCAGTTGAGCGAGACCATTTTCGAGCGCGAACGTTTGGATTGTTCGTGAATGAAGCGCGCGACCAGCTCTTTACCGGTGCCGCTTTCCCCCTGAATCAGCGCTGACACTTCGGTCGGCGCGATCTTGGATGCCATCTCGAGCAGTTCGCCCATCAGATGATTCTGGGTCAGAAACTGGGTCGTCCCCCGCAAATTTTTCATTGTGATTAAATCCCCCCAATCAACAATAGAAAATTTATAGGGGCTATTTTTACTTCTAGGCAACCTTATTTTGACAAGGTGCGAAGAAAAGCGGGGGTAGTGGAGGCGGCCCCCTGGAGAGTCCAGCGAACAAAGGCTTCCAGGTCTTCGGGGGTACCCAATCCATGCATATGCGCGGCTTGTAAGGGGAAAATCTCAACCCTTTGCCCCGCCCGAATCATCTCGTTGAAAACCGGGCATAGGTAAAATTCCCCGTTCGTTCGCCGCTCGTCGCGAATCATTTGCTGGGCTGCGTTAACGAATAAGGCGCCTTGCCGGAAGTAGTAGAGGCCGACCGTGGCGTGGGGGCTTATCGCCTTCTTTTCCGCCACTTCGGTTACCCGGCGGCCGCTGCCGTCGGTGCGGGCGTAGCTCCACTTGGTTTCGG
Organism: Bdellovibrionota bacterium; assembly: GCA_041736915.1. Taxonomy (GTDB): domain Bacteria; phylum Bdellovibrionota; class FAC87; order UBA2466; family UBA2466; genus JBGSST01. The sequence goes on along the minus strand of JBGSST010000105.1, from coordinate 599 downwards.
TGGCAGGGAAGGTGAGGATCAATCCGTCCACGCCGCTCTCGCGGGCGTAGGTGTAAAACGGATCGAGCGACGTCGCCAGCCACTGATCCACGTTGGCGACGAGCAACGGTTTTTCCAGATCCAGCTTTTCGGTGGCGAGCAGAACGGTGCAGGCCGCGCCTTGCGTGGTCTCCGGAACCTCGAGCACTTCGCCGTGCGGACAAAGTTGTTTCAGAGTGGAGGCGAGGGCGGTTTTTTCGAGGTGGCTTTTGCGGCACAGAAAAGTGAAGCGGTGGGAGAGCTCACTCGGGCGCAAATTCTCGACGACCCAGTCGACCATCGGCCTTCCGAAAATCGGAATGAGCGGCTTGGGTTCGGCGTAACCTTTCTCGCGGAAGCGGGCGCCTTCCCCGGCCATGGGGATTACGATCTCAAAGTAGTGCGGGAGAACGTCGTCGCCCGGAGTGGCGGAGGCGGCGGCGGTCGCCTTGGTCTCATTGGCGCGGCGGATCTCGCGCCTTACGCGATCGTATGTGACCTCGCCGGGGCCGCGCACGACCAGCACGTGTGAAGTCACCTGGCGCGCGGCTGCGATGCCCGCGAGCGAATCCTCCACGACC
>JBGSST010000074.1:0-4363 GCA_041736915.1 Bdellovibrionota bacterium | reverse complement strand
CATTGAGGATCATCACCCGTCGACCGATCGAAGGGAACACATGGTCGACTTGAAAAGATCCGCGAGCTGGTGGGGCTATACCGCGACATCAAGGGGCACCTTTCGGAGGCGGATCAAAAGCGTATCGCCGAGATCGAAAAGAGCATCGATCTTGATTTCATCTTGAAAGACATGGAAGACCTCACCAAAAGTTGTGTCGATGGTGCCAAACGCACGAAAGAGATCGTGCTGGGCTTACGCACCTTTTCGCGCATGGAAGACGCGTCGTTCGGATGGGGCAATCTGCACGATGGGATTCGCAGCACTTTGAAGCTGCTGGTGACTGATTTCAAAGACCGCATCACGATTCACGAGGAGTTTGATACGTTGCCGCTCGTCGAGTGCAACTTGTCGCAGATGAACCAGGTGTTCATGAACCTGTTGTCCAACGCGGGTCAGGCGATCTCCGGCCGCGGCGACATTTGGATTCGTACCTTCGACCGGGGCGAAATTGTCGAGATTCAGATCGAAGACAGCGGGGCGGGGATTCCCAAAGAGCAGGTGGAAAAGATCTTCGATCCCTTCTTCACCACCAAGAAGGTCGGGCAGGGTACGGGGCTGGGATTATCCATAGCGTACGGCCTCGTGCAGAAACACAACGGCACGATCTCGGTGTCGAGCACCGTGGGTAAGGGCACGAAATTCATTCTGCGTCTGCCCAAGAAGCAACCTAGCGAACGGGCCGCGAGTTAAGCTTCGCCAAACCCTGATCCTACTGTGAGCGGGCCACTCGCCCTAAGCAGTGCGTGTCGTCGGCGACGGCGTAGCGCCATTTAGTTTTGGCGTTGCCGTTTTCGTCGACGTAGCCGCGGTTGAGGCAGGCCGCCTTCAGCTCCGTGTCCTTCCAGAACGACACGGCCACTCCGTGGTAGCTGTCTTCGCGGCGGGTGCAAACTTTGAATACGGCCTTGTCGCCCACCTGCAGCTTGCGCGGAAGGGGAATCCATTCACGCAGGTAATCGAGGGAGGCGTCGTTGTCGCGGCCCGCGAAGAGCGGTGAACCGTTCCACCACACTTCAATGCGCGGGCCCCCGCCCACGCCAATCCAGTCACTGCCCACGAACCGCGCCATCTCCTCTTTCGGAACGGTCAGGTCGAAGCAATGACGTTCGGGCGGAGCTCCGTTGGGCGCGTAGGGCAGAAGATTCCAGAACGGGGTGGTCTGATCCTTCGGGGTCAGGTTCGAGCAGGTAGACGCTAGCGCCCGCCCCTTTTCGGGCTCGGGCAACGTCGTCATTCGCGACACGAAATGCTTCTGGGCTCCCGCGTTTACGGCGTACACCGCGGAGTAGCCGGCGATGTGCAGCGCGTGCGATCGGCCCGCGGCCGGGAAGAGGCGAACGAAAAAGGGATCCTGATCGAGCTTGGCGATGAGCTCGGGCTCACGGCACACCACGTAGTCCGCGCCAAACTGCTCGTGGATCACGGGGAAGGGCAGTAGCTTGCCATCAAACATCAGCTGGCGCTGCGCCGCTAAGTTTGGATTGGCGCGTGCGAGAAAAGTAGGGTCGAGGATATCGACGAACTTCACGTCGGGGCGCCGGTAAAGAAGAAAGGCGCCGGTCTCCCACTCGCAGTTGAAGACCTTTTTCCCTTTGGCCTCGGGCGGCAACGAGTCCATCACCCCAATCGGCACCGCCGGATTGAGCGAGAATTTGGCCCCTTTGCCGTAGAAATCGACGAGCGAGTGTATGTTGCCGGCGATCACTATGAAACTGAACACCGCGATGAGCTGTTTCTCCGGCACGAGCTCCGTCCAGCGAGATAGGGCGAAGCCTATGAACAGCACGGTGCACGGAATGGCGTATTCGGCCGCGCGCGGCTGAAAGAACGCTAGCGACCATAGCCCGATGCTAATTACCGCGAGAAAGAAATACTCGAGCCGTTTCTCCTCGGATTTCCAGGGGCGTTGGAAAAAAGCTTCGAGCCCCAGCCCCGTCAGTAGAAAAGCCAAGAAGATGAAGAACCGGTTGAAAAAGGAATCAGAACGCTGGGGCAGGTTTTCGATCGGAAGGTCCTGCATCCCAATCGACATGCCGTTCACCGCGACGTCGGAGATGGTGCTCGACCAGCCCAAGTTCGAAGGAAAACCGGGGTGGCAAATCATGCTGATCACGAGGCCCACGAGTCCGAAGAGGCAAGCCTTTTTCATCAGGGGGTTGCTGTTTTGCAGATTGAAAAAGAAAGCGGCCACGATCAATAGGCCCAACGGCAGCGTGTACATGGGGTAGCCCCACCCGTACAACGCCGCAAAGACGAGGGCCGCGCGCGGGGCTCGGTAGAGTAGCGACACGATGAGCGCCATGAAGCAGGCCATCGCCCACACGTGCGGACGTAAGAGGAAAAGCCGAATGGCAAAGCTGGCGTTCAGATAGGTGGCGACCACCACGAGCGCCGCCCAGTGCGGCGGGAGAAAGCGGACCACCCCCAGAAAAAGGGCGACCACCACGGCGAGCGAGATCAGAAACAGCGAGAAGAGCACCCCGGTCTCGCCGCCCAGTTGGTAGAAAAGTCCGTTCACCACGTTGAAGATGAGGTTCTTGTCCGCGAAGTGCCGTCCCCAGCCGAGGTCTTCGACCTGCGGAAGCTTGGTGAGCGGGCCCCGCAAGGCGGTCTCTCGCGCGAGCGCCAGATACGTGAAGGTATCGGGATCAGACCGGTGCAGATGTTGCAATTTCAGCCACACCAGCGTGTGACAGAGAAACACCACACCTAAGGCGAGCCAGCACTTCGATTTGGGGGACAGGGGCATGAACGCACTCCTCCAAAACTCTTTTCGGTAATTTTACCCTGGTTCCAGATCGATATTTTTTTTCATACCGACTTGGCGCGTCGGTGCCGGAATGACCCTGGATCCGGGATGCTCTGTGCACCTTCACGCTCAAAAGAGGTGGCAGGGATCTTGCTCAGTGGCGGGTAACGCGGGCAATCCTGGTCAGAGGTTAGTTCCCGTAGGTTGTTAGTGAATGGGGGTATTTAGATGTACGTAACAAGAGCCAAGGCTCTTCTTCTTGGCGTCGCTTTAGTGACGTCCTTCGGAGTCCGGGCGGATTCCGAAATTTTCAAAACCACAATCAGTTCGATTAATGGCGTGGCCGGATACGATCACGCGACGGAGTTCGACGTCAGTCCCGGCGAAGTGATTTCACTTTCCGCCGAGTTGCTGAAAGTCGGCGTTGGCTGTGAAGCTGGCTGTCCGCAGAATCAGGAGGTCGAAGATTTCCGTTGGGTGAGCAGCGATAAGCCGGATGCGGTTTGCGATGCTTCGGTAACGGACAAAAGCTGTCTCGACACGACGAACTTTGAGGTGACCGATTACGGCGTGAACTTCTACGTTCCCGTCGATGCGCCGAAGGAAATTATCCTTAGCGTACGGCACGAGAATGATTCCAACTGGGATTCGATCGTTCTGAAAAACAAAGCGCTCGAGATTCACACCGCGCCGCCGTCCGTCGTCGTGACGGAGCCGGAGGAGTATCCGGAGTCGGAAACGTTCAGCGCGGACTACGCGCTGGCGGGGCAGGGCAACTGGATCACCGTGAGCGGTGAGCGGTTCTGGGCCCCCACGACTTACGAAGTGGGCTGGGCTCCTTACCAACACGGTCAGTGGAGCTGGGTAGACACTCAAGGCTGGACCTGGATCTCGCACGATCCCTGGGGCTGGTACACCGACCATTACGGCGTGTGGCGAAACCATCAGGTTTACGGTTGGATCTGGATGCCGTTCGAGACGCCGGTTTACCGGCCCGCGACGGTAACGTGGTTCCACACCGACGGTGAGGTAGGCTGGTACCCGTACTACGCCGGCTACGGCCGGGCGTATCAGTTGGGTCACGACGATGGATTCATCGACGGTTACTGGGCCGGATACAACGCCGCTCAGTACTACGAGCAGGAGAGCTATTACAATCCTGGCTTCACGATCGTGCAGAACACGAACTTCGTGAACGTGGATATCTCGACGGTGATTTACCAAACGGCGAGCCGCTACTCGATCTGGCGCCGCGCCTTCGACAATCGTGGTTACGGACCGAATCCCGGTGGCGTGCACTGGACGCAGTCGCGCCAGTGGATGCGGGACCGGTGCGGCGTCGATGTGGTGAGCACTTCGATTCGCACCCGCAACTTCCGCGGCGGCTTTAGCCTGTACACGCCGGCGCGCGTGCACGGTCGTCCGGATCACTACCGCAACATTGGAAGAGGTTTCGACTTGCGTGGCCGCCATTCGCTCGGGGCCGTGGTTCGCCACGATCACCGCGGACGGCACGTTTTGCCGCCGACGGAGAATCGCCGCGGTATTCAGATGCCGCCGCATCGCCGCGAT
>JBGSST010000067.1:0-6586 GCA_041736915.1 Bdellovibrionota bacterium | reverse complement strand
CGGCATCAGGTGGCGCTCGCGGCCGACGGGTGGGACAGGCCCCTGCGCTGGTCGGCACCGAAAGACGGGGACGGGGCACCGGAAATCGGACGGCGCTATCGGGTTTCGGGGCGGATCTTTTGCCGGCCAGCGCACCGCAATCCTGGCTCTCGCTTTTCCCGGCCCGATTTCTTTTTGCGAACGAAGACCGTGGAAGCGCTCGCCCATCCAACGCGATTCCCGTGGCGGGAGAAATTCTTTGGGCCCCTCACGCCGTTTCCTTTTCTCCACGCGCTAGCGGTGGCCACCTGGACCGGGGACCCGGGCGAAACCGATCGGGCGACGCTCGACTGGTTTCGGGTCGCGGGGCTGCTACCGGTGCTGGCCCTGAGCGGGCAGCACGTGGGGATACTGGTCGGAGGGGTGGAAGCACTACTGGGATGCTTTCCGTGGGGAAGCGTCGCGTGGTTTGCGTGGTGGCGCCGCTACCGGATGCTCGCCGGCAGCGCGCTGCTGTTTTTTACGAGCGGCGGAAGCGGCTCGATGATCCGCACGCTGGGCATGGCGATCTTTTTCTGCGTGCTCAAAGGACGAAGGCTCGTGACCTCGCCGCTGCAGTGGGTGTTTTCTTCGGTGGCCATTTTGATTGCGATCTCGCCCGCTGTTCTGGAGGAGCCGGGGTTTCTCCTGAGCGCGGCGGGAACGGTGCTGCTCTTTCGCGCTACCGATCACGAGTCTTCGCGAAGCCTCATTCTCACGTCGGTTCTTCTTCCGGCCGTGCTGCCGCTAGGGATGATGCCGTGGAGCGCGTACTACTTCGCGAAGGTGCCGTGGGCGGCCTCGCTTTTTCATTTCGTAGCCGGAATTTTTTGGGCGGCGATTTGTCTGCCTCTAGGATTTTTTCTGCCATCGTTTGGGTGGCTTTGCCCGCGAGATATAGCGGAGTCGGTGTTTGCGGTGTTGGAACGAGTTGGCTGTGGGCTCGATGGCATGTTCAGCCGTGCGCTCCCGTTCATCCGCGCGGGCTACACGCCGGTCATGCGCCCGACGCTACTTGAAACGGTGGCTTTGGAGTTGCTGGTCGTAGCCCTACTGGTGGCCGTGGTACGGCGGTTCGCCCGAAGCGCCGAAAAATGATTACCGTCGCCTTTCGACGGCGGACGCCTTTTTGGCCCGATCAAATTTATCCTTGAGGAACTCATCGGAGCGCTTCTTGTCGACAAGCTCTTTAAACTCCGCCCGCTGGTTCTCGTTCGCGGCATCTATGAAGCCCAAGAACGCATCAAACAGATCTCCTCGCGTTTTGGAGTACAACGGCAAAGGCGCATTTTGCTCGGAATCTCTCGCATCCGCGATGGCCAAAAAGGTTTTCTTGTCCCATAGGGCCACGCCACTAGTAATGGTTTTTGGGATTTCGTCAGTATTGATCTGCCCCGCGGTAAAGTTGCCGATCGGGACCTGGAAAGAGGGAACGCCCTTGGCTATTGCTTCGGCTTCCAAGATAAACTTCGACGCCCCGTCGATGCTGCTAAAAGCGTCTCGGTAAAGCGTGTTAGTCTTGCCCTCGGCATTCTGCATCTTGTCCCGGGCGATTTGATTCGCTCGATCGCCACGGCGCCTCAGCTCCGCTTCTACCAAGGCTGCGGGGGGGACCCGTAGCGGCGGCGCTACGTGCTTTTCGAAAACTTCATCCGCCTTCTTCAAAAGAGCGTCCTGCTCGGCCTTTCCCAATTTGAACTTTTCCGTAAAGTCATTGGCCAACCCGGCCCGCATGTCCTGATATAGCCGCGCAGCCTGTTCGTGGGCGTCGGCGATGACCGTACCCTCATGGGAATGATGAGCTGGCTCGAGCTTAGCCTTTAGGAGCGGATAGAAATCATCCAACTTCTGCGTGAGCGTGGTCCTAATCCAAGCGGCGGCCTCTCCCTTGTCGGAGGCGAACGTGGTCTCAATGTTCTTGGCGACCGCCGAAGTTCTTCGCGAAGCCTGCTCCGCCATCGCCTCCTTCGCCCGTTCCTTTACGTCGGCCAGGGATAGGGGGGTGGGCCACATTCCGGTGAGGCGCGGAACTACCTTTTGGTCCAAGAGCTCCAGGAGGTCTTTCTTTACCGTCTCTGAAATTTCCATAGTTCCCTCACGCAGGCGAAACTCCGCGAGGTGAATATCGATTGACGACGCCAAACGGTCCCTTAGCGCCTTTCCTTCTTTTTCCAAGATGGCCTTGAGATCGCGCGTGGCGGTGAAGCTTTGTGGGTCGAAACCAGGAGGGAACTCCAGGAACTGATAAAACTCATTCATCTGAAGTTTGAACTCCGCATCCATCAAGGTAAGGGAGGCACTGATCTCGGCCGGTAACCCTTTGCCCTTAGGGGAAACGAGGTAACCTTCGATCGGTTCCCAGAAACGGTTGGCAGCGACGATGGTTCTCAAATCGTCAGCCACTTGTTCTCCCACCGCCGTGCGTTTGTCTTTCGGGATGTCGTGGTATTCCGAGCCCACACGCAATCTTCGCGCTTTTGCAGCGTCCGGATGCCAACGCCTTTCGCCTTCTGCGTTTTCGGTAAATTCGCCACTTTGCGGTGACCATTCCCCCGCCAAGTACTGGCCGTGGGACAAAATGGAATCGGGCTCGAGGTAAAACTTATTGTGGCCGGTACGGATGTGGATATTGGTACCAATCTCGATGTTACCTTTGAACTTCTCGCCCCAACCGAAGATTTGACCCATCGCTTGCTTCGGGTCCAGTTTGTACCATTCTAAAAACGTTTTGAGTTTTGCTGGCCACTTCGCCGGATTGGTCGGGTTTCGGTAACCGGTAACCGAGTTATACGTCGAAGTGTTGTTGAGCCAATTCCCCTTAAGACTGGCCTTCTCGGCTCGCGTCTCAAAAAATTGAGCGATTCGCGGCTCCATTTCTTTGGGATCGTAAAAGTGAGTTACGGTTCGGTAATGAACCGCATCGGGAGATTACCATTCGAACTCGCCAAACTTCTCCCCATTGTACTGGATGGAAAACTTCAGTTTTTGGTGGGCGTACTGTAGCTGGGCCCAATCGTACATCGACCCAAAGGTGGGATAGTACTCGGCCGTATCGGCCGGAACCCACTCAGCGTCGCTGAGGCAAATCGTCACGTTACCCAAACCTAGCGCGTGGGCGTTTTGTATTTCTGGGGGTAGAGTGGCTACCATATCTCGCACTAGGCTGGGGTGGGCGGCCGTGATGTTGTGTTTGGAGTGCTGGGTAAAACCTTTCTCGGCCAGACGCGCCTGGTCTTTGGGACACGCAGTGATCACTCGGCGTGCATCTTCTTTGCTGCGCATTTCGGGGATGGCCCAGGGGGATTGGAAGGGGCCCGCATCCACGTGTCCGGGCGTTTCGGTGCGTTTGCTGTAGAAGGCGCCGAGCTCGTTATGAAGAATGTCTGCGCGCTCTTTTTCCACTAATCCGCGAAGCGTTCCGCCTTGCTCCCGAAGCGAGTCGTAAGCCTTTTCCATGACCTCCGGTCGTTCGATTAAGGTTTTCACCGCGCGCTGGGCATTCTTGGCAGGGATCAAGAACTCTTCGGTGGGCGAGTGAGGGTTGCCCTGCCTACTTTCGCGGAACCACTGGGCTACGTTCGCCTTCACGCGGGCATCCGTTGAATCGAACGCGCCGAAGTACTTTTCCGCGCACGATTCCCAGATGCCTAAATGGGGAAGCTCAACTGGCCGCTCGCTTTCGTCGAGGGGCGCAATGGGGGTGCCCAGTCCGGTGAAAACCTGGCTGATCACGTGTAAGTTATCGCGGGTTTTCTGCGTGTTGGGATAGTTGTCCAAAGCACCGTGCGAGAGAAATCGGTAAAGCGCCGGAAGCTCCGCTGTCGCCATGGACTTTCCGTCGATGTTGTAAGGTACCCAGCTTACTGATTCCGTTATCGCGCAGTGATGAACCTTGTCCATCATCGCGTTCAATAGTTTTTCGTTCTTTCCGTCGCGCGCGAAGGGCTTGAACGCTCCAGTGAGTTCATTGTGAATGCCCACGATTCTCTGGCGCTCCCTCCTGGCTTCCGCACCATCTTGGGCCGCCGCAACGTCGCCGACGGCATGCTGGGTTTGGGTCTCTAGAATTTCCAGACGGCGAAACCCCTTTCGAAAAAGTTCTTCCTGCCGCTCAAAGTGCTTCTCCATCGCGATCAGCTGATGTTCGAAATTCTTTCGCATGTCGTCCGACAAAAAGGAAAACCACTGGTGCATCTCCTCACGCATGGCGCTCAAGTCCGCATGCATTTTCTGAATGGCTTCCAAGATAAGTTGGCTTGGGTCGGGACCGCGAAAAAAGGAGGCGATGAAATCGAACACTGCCGCCGCGATCACGAGCGGAGCGGTGGCGGGGTTAAGGGAGGCTAAGGCCACGGCGCCGATTAAATTCGCCGACGCCGCAAAGTAGTGAGCGGCTTCCGGGTCCGACTTCGCCATTAGTCTGGCCAGCGCATTTACGGCCATGAGGCCGGCCTGAATCATTTCGCCTTTGTGCTTTTGACTCGCCTCGGTTTTTCCGGCGGCAATCTCTTCTTTGGTTTTTTCGGCCTGGTAGTTGGCGTGGCTTTTTTTGAACTCGAGCTCGGCCGCTTTGGTCTCGGGTGCGTCTAACCTGTGCTTTTCGAGAGCCTCTTCAAACTGTTTTATCGCCGTGAGGTAGCGATCCGTGGCGGCATCGGCGGGGGATTGCGGCAACGTCCCCTTGGGTTCGGTCCTGGTCTGTTCCACGGCTTTCAGCGCGGCCTGTACGTCCGCGCCGGCTGAAGGGGGCTCCCCTTTTTTGGGGGCCGCATCGGCGTAGGGACGGGTGCTCGTTTTTCCCGCGGCCGCGCCGTGATCGCCGAATTTAGGCGCTTTGATGGGATCGAAAGTGAACTGGCCGGGAACTGAAGTAACGGCAACTGGGCGGCCGAGAATCTCAAAGTTGCTGGCCAACGTCTGCCAAGTATCTTCCTGCCCTTGGAGAAAACTCAGGTGCTCGTACATCGCCCCGGCCATTCCGGTATAGAGCGGCGAAAACTGATCGGTGAGCAAGCTTTGGTCTAATCCGAGCACACGCTCGACTCTCTTTAGGGCAACGTAATCTCTTTGGTGTTCGACGACGGAATCGTAAGCTTCCAATACGCCGTTCGCCTTATTGAAAGCGGTCTTATCTACCGCGTATATGGCGCCCTTGAGAATTTTTCTGCCGTCAGGGATGAATTTGTCCGAATCGACCCAATCATCGAGTTCCGCAGCTCCCGGTATCTTGATGTTGGCCTTGGTTAGTTTTTCCTTCAGTACAGCCGGGTTTAGCCCACTCGCACTCGTGGCAATTCGTTTCTCCGCGAGGATATCGGCATCGAGCTCGTTGGTGTGCTTGGCGATTTCCGCCGAGAGCTCCCACGCGCGAAGGTTTTTTAGGCTTGCCGGGATTTCTCCGTCGGGAACGAATGCGAACCCTTCGTTCTCTTTACGGTCTTCGTAAAGCTTTCTGGACTGCGAGGTGATGTAAGTCACCGCATCCGGAGGGAATCGTTTCTGGAGGTTCTTAACGGATTCCCGCGCCAGCGCCGTGGCGAGATAAGCGGCGGCATTCCGGTTGGCCTTCACGTAATCCGCGGTTTGCTTGGCCCGGGCCGCTAATTCGGCCGTCGACTGCTGCCTTAGGGGCTGATGGGGTGAGGTATGGACTTTACCGGGAGCATAAACCCGCGGGGGCTCGGCCTTGGCGCTCAAGGCCAGGGTCAAAAGGAGATAGAGTGTATTCCGGTGCACGGGCCTTCGCATTGCCGCCTAGTGTGCAAACGAAGGGCCGCATAAACAGGGGCGCGGCGCGGTGGAAACAGCCAGTGGACGTCAATCCGTAGTCAGGGCGTTTGCCGTTTTTGGGTCGCGGAAGAATGAGACTCGCTGCGGCTGGCGCTTTGCGGCTGAGTTCCCCGGATTAGTAGGGGCGATCGCTAACGCCCCTCCCCGTGCCGCGTGCGTTGCGATGGCATAAACGTGGGATTCCGGCCAAAAACAGGCGATAATGGAGAGACATGGATTCCCGACAACCCAAAGGATCCCCGAGGCTTCGCGAGGCGCTGGGCCGTCTTTATCAAGATGAAGGCCCGCAGGTTCAAGAGTACCTGCGCCGTTTCCGCGACGACCCCACGAGCCGCATTTTCGCCCCGCTGGCGGAGACGTACCGGCGTATGGGGCGAATCGACGACGCGATCGAGATTTGCCTGGAGGGGATGAGCCATCACCCCGATTTCCACGGCGGTCGCGTGGCGCTGGCCCGCTGTTACCTCGACAAGCGCGAGTTCGCACTCGCCAAGCACGAGCTGGAAAAGGTCGTGCACGTCGTGCCGGAGAATCTGCTCGCGCAGCGCCTGCTCGGTGAGGCGTGCCTGATGTTGAAGGAAAACTCAGCCGCGCTCAAAGCGTTCCGGATGGCCCTTTTGCTATCGCCCAACGACGCGGCCCTTTCGCAAAAAGTTTACGAGCTGGAAAAGACCGTCGCCAAGGCGCCGCCAAAAAGGGTGGAAGAGCCGGCCCCCAAGCCGCCCGCGGACGAGCGCGCCTACACGAACCATTTTGACGACGAGAGCGAAGACGACGA
>JBGSST010000462.1:0-2101 GCA_041736915.1 Bdellovibrionota bacterium | reverse complement strand
CGACCTCGGCGAAACCGCCCGGCTCGCCCGCCGTTCGTGACTCGCCGGCGGATACTCGTGGGCCTCGCGCCGATCATCGCTACCCCAGATGGCCGCGCGGCCGGGAGTCCCGGCCAGCAAACTTATCGCGGCGGCCAAAGTGAGAAGGCAGCGCATCAGTTGAACGACGCGTCGTCGCCGGCTTCCAAGGAGCTGGCGGAGATGACGTCCACCGATTCGTCGTCCGCGGCGTTCTTCTTCTTTTTCGCCTTACCCGATGTAGGGGCGGCAACCACTTCCACGGGTTCCGGCTGGGGCGCCGCCGTTCCCAAAAGCACGAGACAGGCTTCCTTGATCTTTTGGAGCTCCGCGATCTCCGCCTGCAGAGTTTGCATGCGGCCCTCCACGGCCTTGAGTTGTTTTTCTAACGATTTGGGGTTGATGAGATTCAGGATGTTTTCATTCATGGGTCCCCTTATACCCCAGAAATTACCCTCCCTAAAGATGAGGTGTGTGATTCCGGTTGCGACAAGGTCTCGGCCGACGCAAACTGACCTTTCACCTTTGGGGGACTCATGCATTACGCCGGACTTGTCATCGCCGCGCTCGCTTTTGTTTCCGCTACATTGCCCGCCTTCGACTACGAAGCGCTGAAGCAGCTCATCGAAACGAAACAGCTCACGCGCATCGAGCAGGTGGTCGAGTCATTGCCGCCGGAGTTCCATGTGAACTACACGCTGATGCGCGAGTCGCGCAGCCTGCAAGAGGCCAGCGCTACCGCGCCGCGGGTAATCGCCTATAGCGGAGATGGCACCCTCATCATCGGATTCAACGGCGATCCCACCCACCGCAATTTTCAGCAGCTCGAGCTCATCCAGTTTCGCAAAGCGACTAACCGTTTCGAGTTCCGCGCTATCGATTTTCCCGAAGAGGCGGGAGGAAAGGGGGCCCCAATCTTTTCTGGCCCCAATCCCGGCGCCTGCTTCGCCTGTCATGGAGGTCGGCTTCGTCCGAACTGGGAACAGTACAACCGATGGCCCGGCGCTTATGGCGAGACCGACGACTTCGTCGAAAAGGACGAGCTGAAGGCTTTGCAATCCTTCGTGGGCAAAGAGATGAAGACCGGGCGCTACCGTTTCTTGAAAACCCTCGAGGGATCGGAGGCGACCCCGTACGAGAATAAAATGCGGGGACGTCTTCGCTTTCGGCCCAATTTCCGTTTGGCGGCGCTGACCTTCGCGCATCAGGCCGATGCTCTGAACACGCGGCTGCGCACGGCAAAAACTTTTCCGAAGGCCAGGTTTCTTTTCGCGATGAGCCGGCTCGGCTGCGATACGAAGCTCGATGCGGCAAAAGAGCTCGAAGTTTTGTACGGAGTGGGGGCCGCCGATCCAATCGTGCCGCTGGATCGGCCAAACATGAAGAACCTACACGCTTACGTTCTGCACAACATCGGAATGTCGGATAAGAGCTTCACCACGGCGTTCGGGCCGAGCGAAGACCCTAAACGCGAGCCGTACTTTTTTCACTGTGGCATTCCGAAGGACATTACCGCGGGGTACGGTGGTGGCGGCGGCACGCTCGGAATCGACGGAGTGATTGAACTGACCGACCTCGTGATGAGCCGCATGGTGCGGGACCTGATGACGGAGCTTCCAGAGCTCAAGCCGCATTTTGCTTACGCCCGTTGGATGGAGCACCGCTTTGCGGCAGATCCGCTCGACCGGTCGCTGGCCGCGCAGCTGGATGACGTGGTGGGGATCTACGATCACAAGCGCTTGATGGGGGCGTGTGCGGTGTTGGAGCGGGGGTACGAGGCGCGGTAGTGGCAAAAGGTGCGGCAAAAGGTGCGGCCTCACTTTGTCCATCCGCTTTGTTGGTAGGGGCGTTATGGCGGTCTTGGCGGGGCGTGGTGTGGTTCTGCGCACGGTGGCTTCGAATGGGGCGGAGATCCCCTTCCGCCTTCAACTTAGACCCGCATGTCCGATCTATCGCGGAGTGCGCGTTGGGGACCCTCGCTGGTACCTGCTTCCTTTTGAACTGTTTCAAAAGGAAGCGGGTACCTGCGGGGCTGATTGAGCAGGGCGTGATTTCCCTGAGCCAAGCGCGTCGGGTAGTGCCG
>JBGSST010000421.1:0-9117 GCA_041736915.1 Bdellovibrionota bacterium | reverse complement strand
GTAGGGGTCGCCCGGCTGCTCGGACTTGGCGTGGTGAACGTGATGCGAGACCACGTAAGCCTCTTCGGGAATCATCTTCACGACGAGGTGCTTGGTGATAAAACGGAAAATGGGGTGCGAGAACTTGTACGCCCGGTGCGTGGCGTAACGGTGGTACCAGATGGTGCCGTGGGTACCCAAGATGACCATGCTGTAGATGAAGCCCGCGATGAAGAGCGGAATGCTAAAGTACTTCACGAAGAAGATCGTCAGCGGAATCGCCATGACCAGCGAAGCGGCCCACGAGAAAACGTTTAGCCAGTTGCGCTTGTCCTTGAAGACATTGAGGCGCATCCCGAACTCGCGGAAGATCTCGAGGCGGGTCGGTCGATAAAATTTGCCGTCCCGTTCATATCCGTACGTGGGCGGCTCCAAAACGCGGTCTAGAAAAGCCATGAGATCCTTGCCAAAGTAATTTGTTTTTCGAGGGTAGCGCGTACCCGACCTTACCACAACCCTTTATCCGAGTTCGGTGAAATCAGCAATCAGGTCAATGCCTTACGCGCCAATGTGGGGTTCACGGAGCAAACCGGAAATACGGGGCCCCTTGGTGCGGGGTGGTAGTGAGTTCGAGAAATTTTGCCCGCACGGTAGCATTGGCGGTGACGCGCCAATCCACCATGTCGCCCGCGGCTTCGGCTTCGCTTTTCAGATGCTCGAACCAGTTCACCATTTTTAGTTTGGGAAAGTTCACGGCCACGTTGATTCCGTTGTCGTCGTCGTCCCCCAGGTGAAAGACCTGCGCAAGCCAAGGCAGCTTGATGTTTACTTCGCTCTCTCCGCCGACCTCCGTATTGTAGAGCGCCGAGGTCTCGGCCAGCATGAGCGGCTTTCCTTTCGCGTCACAGTAGTTCCCGTAAAAGTTGGTGGTCTCCGGATTTCTTCCCAGCAGCCGGTCCGAAAAGGATCGCAGCAGGGGAACTTCGTTTTCTCCGAAGGGAAACTCACGGCCGTAGTGGTAGAGCGACATCCCAACCCAGTCGACCACGTCATCGCCGGGATAGAACGGCTCGTAGGGGTTATCGATTTGCGTGACTACCCCGTCGCCATTCGTATCCATCGCGAGGTAGTCGGGCGAGCCAGGCAACGCGGCATGCGGTCCAATGAAGGGGTAACCCGAGGCGTGGTTCGGGGCCCAGACGAACGCGGTCTTCGGCGCCGTGGCCCGAACTACCGAGACCGTCCGGCGAAACACGTCACGGTACAGGGCGGGCTTTTGTCCCCACGGATACCACGCGCCATTCATCTCGTGGGCAAAGCGCACGATCACTCCGACCCCCTTGGCCTGCACGGCGGCAATCCGCCCCGCGAGCGAAGTGGTGTCCGTGTCATTTACGCTGGCGAGTCCACCGAAAGGCTCCACCGTGAGCACCAGAATCCCTTTACGAGACGCTAAAGAATCAGCCAGGGCGAGAGCCGGGGCGAACCCCGATTCAGACACGGGGTACGACACGAAAACAGTCGCCGAATAGACGCGCTTACCTAGGTTGGCTTCAAACTGCTCCAGCGTCGTGGATTCGGTCTGCAGGTTCACCCCAAGCAGCACCCCCACGAGCGGCTCGAACCGAGCCAGCGAGCGGGCGGTTGGCGATACTCCGCACGACGCGAGCCACGGCACCAGGCACAACAAGAAGAATGGAAGTCGAAAAACGCGGGGCACCCCTACCATTATAACCGCGTATCGCCTCAACTTTCCGCCTGTTCCTACCGATACGTCTTTTGGAAACCCTCATTTTTAAGTCGCCATTCAGGAGGCCGAGCCCGTGAAACGGATTTTACTAAGTGCGCTACTGGTCAGCTTCCTCATACCTTCCGGGTTGATCGCCAAACCGGCCGCCGCGAGGTCGCGCGTGGCGGTGAAACTCACCCAAGCCGAACTGAACTTGGGTCGTGCGGCTTTCCAATACTTTTTGAACAACCGCCATCCCAACGGCATGGTCAACGCCACCGAAGGCTTTCCCATGATGACGATGTGGGACGCGGGCTCGCTGCTCGCCGGGCTAGTCGCCGCCAATCAGGTGGGGCTGCTCGCGAAAGCCGATTTCGACACCTGGATGTCGCAGGCGCTTTCCACTCTCCACCAGCTGCCGCTCTACAAGAAGGAATTGCCCAACAAGGCGTACCACGCCGCGAGCTTGCTCCCGATCGACTACGGCATGCCGGAGACGCGCAAAGAGGTCGGCTTTAGCGGCATCGACATCGGACGTCTCGTCCGCTGGCTGAAGCTCGTGGAGAAGATGTACCCGCAACACGCAGCCGCGGTGCAAGCGGTGATTGGCGGCTGGAAAAAAGATCGCCTCACCAAGTACGGGCAGATGCACGGCGTGCACTTGAAGGGGCGCAAGGAAAAGTGGGACCAGGAAGGACGCTTCGGTTACGAGCAGTACGGCGCGCTTGGCCTGGAAAAGCTGGGGCTCAACGTGGCCGACTCGCTCGCCAACACCCACCGCACCTACGTAGACGTTTCGGGAGTGGAAGTGCCCGCCGACAACCGCACGACGTACCATAACTACGTAACGAGCGAGCCGTTTATCCTCGACGGGCTCGAAAGCGGCTTTCGTGCACTGACCGAAGCCGACGCCCAGCGGATTTTAGCCGCTCAGGAGGCGCGCTACCGGCAAATGAAAATTCTTACCGCGTGGACCGAAGACAATTTGAACAAGCACCCGTGGTTCACTTACAACTGTCTCTACGTAAATGGCTACTCGTGGCGCACGCTGGCCTTTGGCGGCGAAGACGTTACGGGGCTTCGCGGCTCCAGCACTAAGGCCGCGCTGGCGTGGCACGCCCTCTTTCGCACGCCCTATACGCTACTGCTGCACAAAAGGTTTCAGTCGCTCTTCTCCCCCCAGCGCGGTGTTTTTGCCGGAATTCTCGAAGTGGGCAACGTGAAGAACGAGGTCGTGAGCCTCAACACTAACGCGATCGTACTCGAGGCGCTGTTCTATCTTTTCCGCGGCGAATCGTTCGAGGAGTACGCAAACCGCAAATGAAAACACTTTGGAAAAATGGATTCTCGATCTTTCTCACGGTCTACGGACTCGCTTATCTAACGTGGCGCGCGACCTACACCGTGAACCCAGAGATCCCATTTCTTTCCTGGGCCTGTATCGCCGCCGAGGCGGTGTACTTTCTGGGCACCCTGCTCTTCGTGCTCGACACCTGGGATACCGGCCGCAAACGTAAATTTGCGATGCCCGAAAAGACCGCGCGCGTGGACGTGTTCATCCCCACTTACGACGAAAGCGACGAGATCCTTCGCGCCACGGTGGTGGGCTGCGACTCGCTCACCTACCCGCACCGCACGTTCTTGCTGGACGACGGACGTCGTCCAAGCGTTCAGCAGCTGGCCGAACGTTACCGGTGCGGCTACCTCACGCGCGAGAACAACTCACACGCCAAGGCCGGCAATCTCAACGCGGCGCTACCCAAGACCGATGGCGAGTTCGTCGTCATCCTCGACGCCGATATGATCCCCCAACCGGGCATGATCGAAAAGGCGATCGGCTACTTCGCCGACCCCAAAGTGGCGGTCGTACAGTTTCCGCAGGAGTTCTACAACTTGACCTCGGTACAGCACGATCGCCGGACGGGGACGTGGCACGAGCAAAGCCTTTTCTTTCACGTGCTGCTGCCCAACCGTGACACGAACAACGGGGCCTTCTGGTGCGGATCGCCCGCGGTCATTCGCCGATCGGCGATTGCGGCGGTGGGCGGCGTGGCTACCGAATCGGTCACGGAAGACTTTCTCACTTCGGTAAAGCTCAACGACGCGGGCTGGTCGATCGTGTACTCGAATGAGAACGTGGCGTACGGCATCGCTCCGGAAACCCTACAGGCTTTCTTCATTCAACGCTTTCGTTGGTGTAAAGGGGCGCTCGAGGTTTTTCTGTCGCACCACAACCCTTTCTTGAAGAAAGGGCTGACCTGGCTGCAGAAGCTGTTCTACCTATCGAGCCAGTTCCACTACGTGACTATTGTGCCCAAGACGTTTTACCTCACGTTGCCGATTTGGCTGCTGCTGTACGAAGAGTTTCCGATCCGAGCTCCGTTCACCGCTTTTATCTCTTTCTGGTTGCCCCTCTACGTGATGAGTGTGGCGCAGATGAGGTTCAAGGCGGGCCCTCACTTCCGCTTTTTCCAATCCGAGGTCTTCAATCTGCTCGGCCTTTTCAATGCCCTGCACGCCCTTACCGTAGGATTCATCCTGCGCAAGGGGCGGAAGTTCCGCGTGACCCCCAAGGGGGTCGATCGCGACACGGCCAAAACGCGCGACCGCAAATTACTCGTACCGCATCTAGTGATGGCTTTGGCCCTTATCGCCAACGTGTACTTGCTCGTGGTTCCGCTCTGGGAAGAGCCCGAGCTGTGGGCTTCGGAGGAAACGCCGTTTCGCCTTTTCGGCCTGGGTTGGGTGCTGTTCCACCTGGTGCTGTCCGTGCGCGCCATCTCGTGGGTGACTCAGCGTAACTACTCGAGCCGCAACTACCGCTTTCCCGCCACTCTACCGGCTGAGTTTCGCGACGGGCCTGAAGTATGGCAGGCCGAAACGGTGGACTTGAATAGCGAAGGGGCGAAGGTTCGCGGAAAAGGCAAAATGCCGCCCGCGGAAGCGAAACTCGAAGTCTTCTTCCCCGAAGGCTCGTTCGTCTCCGACACGGTCTTTCATTGGCGGCGGCA
Source organism: Bdellovibrionota bacterium (assembly GCA_041736915.1). GTDB lineage: Bacteria > Bdellovibrionota > FAC87 > UBA2466 > UBA2466 > JBGSST01. The sequence continues at coordinate 4,398 of JBGSST010000421.1, read as the reverse complement.
AGGCCCCGACAGCTGGGAGGCTGGTCTTACCTTTCATTCCTACCGGGACGACAGCATGAACGGCCTCATCCGGTTTCTGTATCTGGACCTGCCAAACCACTGGAGCACGTTTCAGCACCGTTACAAGTACCAGCGTCCGGCGGAAGTCCGGCCGGCGGAGATAAGCCGTGCGAGCTAAGCTTCTACTCATTGGTTGGGTGATGGCCGCCGCCATCTCGGGCGCCGAATCGCCACTACCCTTCGCCCCCGTGCCGGTCGCGCCCGCGAAACCCTTGGCCTATTCGGGTCCGATGTTGGCCCGTGCCTACGAACATTTACAAAAAAAGCAGTACGACGAGGCCGAACGTATTTTTTTCGAAGTGCGCAAAGATCCCGCGATGGAGCCACAGGCCCTCGAAGGGCTCATGTGGCTAGAGATGTCGCGAAACCGCTTGAAGCGCGCCTTTGCCTACTCGGAAATGCGCAACAAGCTTCGCCGGGACATCGACTGGATTCCTCGCTACCTCGAGGTACAGCGCTTGAACCCCCTACAGCGCAAGAACGTGCTGTCCCTTTACGAAAAATACGTTGCGGCTCGCCCGAATGATCTTCGCGCGAGGCTAATGTACGCCGACTTTTGCTCCTGGATTCCGGAAACGCGGGCCCGGGCCATTCCCATTTACAAAGAGCTCATCCGCTTGAACAAACGCAACTATGAGGCCTGGGTGGGACTTGTCGCGGTGCTGATGCGCAACAAACAGCGCGCCGAGGCCTTGAGCTTTTACAACCGCCTCCCCGTGGCGGCCAAGACCCCGCAGACTGATTACACGCTGACCAAAGCGCTGCACGATAGCGGCGAGCTGCTCGACGCCCGCGCGTTCGTGCGCAACGCCCGCCGGCGCTACCCGGCCGATGCATTGCTTAAGGACGAGCAAATCAGAATCGACAACGACATCAACGAGCTTGGCGGCGTGCGCGAGATCGCGATGGAGAAAAAACGCGATTTCGATCGCAAGAACGGTTGGGTCGTCGACAGCATTACGCCGACATTAGAGGTTCTTTCCGAATCTTCGGGTTTTGCCCGCATCAGTTTCTATTCGCCCTTTCGTCTCGTTCACCTCGATAAGTGGGCGGTCGACTTTGGCATCTCCTACGATCGCATTGCGTACCAGGACGGCCTCAACCGCTTCAACTTCGGGCTACGTACAATGTACGAATTCAATGAGCACATCGGCGTGCGGGGCTTTTACCAGCTGAACCTGGTCTCGCAAGGGAACACCGGCCACAACTTCGAGATTGGTCCGCAGTTTTCCTTCGCGGACAAGGCCAAAAAGTTTATCGGCGGCAGTGGCTGGGTGTACTTTGGCGGACGGCAGCTCAACCTGCTGACCTCGGAGCCGGACGTTGATCTCGTCCCGTTTCAAAACAAGGCCGGCTCCTCGGGCCTTAGCCTCGCCGATATCCGGCAGGGGATCTCCACGACCGAAGGTTTTCTCACCAGCACCTTCGGCGGTGAGCTCGGCTACGTCTATGAGTCGGTAGCGATCGGATCGAACAATGACGGCAACAAGCGGCTCACGTTATCGGCGGGGGCCGGGCTGCGCATCCCCGCGGTTAACATCATTCCCCGCAGCTCCTTCTTTGCGCGTCTCGACTATTTCTACATGCAGCACGGAACGACGACCCCGCGCTACTTTTCCCCTACGGCTTTTTGGATGGTAAGGCCTTCGATTTCCGGCGAGGTTCGCGAGTTCGGAAAGTTCGACTTCGGCGCCAGCCTCGGCATGGCCTTCAACTCGCTCCAACAGGTGGGACCCACGCTAGGCTTGCAGACGCGTTTTCGCCTGTCCCCCTACTCTTCTCTCAGTGTACGCATCCAGCGCAACCAGACCAATAACTGGAACGTGTTCGAATCGCTCGTTTCGTTTGCGGCGGGCTGGTAACCCGTTCTCGCTACTTGAGGCCGGCCTTTTTCAGCAGCTTCTGCCAATCGATCACCATGAAGGTGGGCCGGTGGTCCGACGGCTGGCGATCACGCTGCTCGTACGTGTCGGGGATGGGCATGGGGCGGCCCCGATCGTCGAGATACTGGTAAACGTGAGACTGCAGCACCATGTCCTGCGAGTCGGGGCTCACCAGCATGGCGTCGAGCTGGCTGTACTCGGTTTTCTCCCCGCGCGGATGGTACGTATGCGTGATACGACGCCGATCGCCCGCCGGAATCTTTTCACCCTGGGACACGTCGAACGCGTCTTTGAACCCCATCTCGCGAAGGCCACGGTACGCACGCGATCTATGGGGCGAGTCGTTGAAATCGCCGCCGATGAAGACGGGAGCGCCGTACTTGTCGAGGTAGAGCTGCGCGATGTCGGCCAGCCGTTCCCCCTGCGCCTCGCGCATGTCGTTCGACTGCGGATCGGCCTCGAACTCCGTACGCTTGGATTTGCCGTGTAGTCCGAGGAAGACGAAGAGCGGCTTATCGTGTCCGGGCAGGCGGGCCTCGAGGGCCACCACGTCGCGCGAAAACAATTTACGATTTCCGTAGAGCCGATGGCTGAAGGGCTCGTTCTTGTGCGAGTGGTAGGTGAACTCCAGCGCACTCCCCTTTTTGACAATCGCGACCACGTCGATGCCGCGGCCGTCGTTCCCGCGAATGGTAATCGCCTGGTACTTACCGCCCAGCTCCGCGGCGCAAAACTCTTCGACCGCGTTCAACTCCACTTCCTGAAGCATGGCCACATCGAGATTCATGTCGAGGATCGCTTTGGCGACACCTTTGCGATCCCGCTCGGGTTTGACGTCGGCATCCTTTACCTTCTCCCGCTTGCCGGTTTTCGGGTCGGGCAGAAACTTGCCCACGCTGGAGAAGAGGTTCTCCACGTTGAAAGTGCCCATGCGATATTCTTTTCCCGCCAAAAAGGCCGCTTGGTCGGCGGAGGGGTCGGCGGGAACCCGTTTGGTTTCCGCGACCGGCTTTAGGTGTTCGGTTTTGCGAACCGTGCCATCGGCCAGCTGGGCAATCTCTTTGGCGCCGCAATGGGGGTCTTTAGCGACCGCGTAGGGGGCTTGGGTCAGAAACAGGGAGAGCAGGAGCAAAATCGTCATCAGTCGTGGCATGGGCATCTTTCGATTATATTGGGTCCTTGCCCAACCCTTTACGCGAATTTGCGACGCATAGCAAAATGCATTCACGGGCGATCGTGTGGGGAGCTGCGCTGGCGGGGCTTCTCGCGCTGGCCTGGGTAATTGCCCACCGATTGCCGGGTCCGACCTGGGACGAGCACTTCAACGGCCGGTACGTGCGGGCCATCGAGTGGAGCACGTTTGGGCCGCGCTTTCATAACGAGCAAAGGGTTTCGGCGGGGCCGGGTTACTTTCTCTTCCTGCGGTTATTTACCGACGGAAGGTCCCTGACCATCGAGCAGTGCCGCTGGTTTAGTCTCGGTTTTTTGCTGGCCCTGCTGCTGCTGCTCGATCGCTGGATTGCGCGCGAAGATCCCCGCGCCAAAATTGGGGGCTGGTTTTTTCTCGGCGTGCCGATGCTGACCGCGATGGCGGGCTACGCGATGGGCGACCTGATGGGGCTGTTTCTTTTCGTGGGTGCCCTTTACCAATGCGTCCGCGCCCCTACGATTTCGCTCCCGCGAGCAGTGGTGGCGGGGCTGCTCTTCGGAGTGGCCGCGCTGACCCGGCAGGTTTATCTCGCCGGCCTTTTATTTCCGCTGTGGAGGTGGGCCCGCCACGATTCGCCGCGCACGCCGTGGGTAGCGCTGGGGCTCGTCGCCCTCTTGGTGCCGCTGCCGCTGTTTCTGGCGTGGAAGGGGGTACTGCCTCCGTTCTTGTCCGCGTGGCGCCCGCGGCTGTTTTCACTGCCCTTTCTCACCTTGTCGTTTGGCGAGACGTCGCTGCTTTTGGCCTTCTTTTGTCCCGCGTTCGTGGCGTTTCTGCGCCGGAGAGCCGCGTGGCTAGCCGTGCCGACCGCACTGGGCTGGGCCACGCTGGACGGGTGGCTTCCCTATTCCGCGAAGTACGTGCCGCTGGGCTGGGTGGTGCGCGCGATTTTTCCGGGGTCGTTCATTCCCATCGGCAATGCCGTGCTGGCGCTTACGATCTTCGGCGGCGCGGGGCTGCTGTTTTTCCTGGTTGAAAGTTTTCTGCGGGAACGGGATAGCGCGCGACGCGGGCTTTTACTCGTGACCGCGGCGTTGCTCGTGGCCCCCGCGTTCCACACGGTGATCTACTCGGTCCGTTACGTTCTGGCCCCGAGCGTGCTCTTGCTGCTTTTGTTTCGCAAAGAGATCGAGCCGGCCAAATTTCTGTTCGCACGGTGGAGCGCCGCCGTACTAGCCGGCGTCGCGGTGCTGGCGTGGCAGACCCGCGCCCTTTGAGCTTAGAAGTCGCTGCCGCGTCCGCCGCCGC
>JBGSST010000396.1:0-6684 GCA_041736915.1 Bdellovibrionota bacterium | reverse complement strand
TTCGCACGTGGCAAACGATCCGACCGAAGATCCGCACTAGTCACACGTCCCCCACGCTCCCTTGCCGAGCCCTACCGCCGGCAAAAAAAAACGGCGGCCCCGTGAGGAGCCGCCGTTGGGTAAGCTTAACTAGTTAGTTGTTGGGGGCCCGCTTCGCCGGACGCGACGATACCGACGTGCGGAGCATGCCGGCCTTCTTCGGCAGCGACGCCGCCGGGGCCTTGCGCGCGGCTTTGGAGTGGGCCGACTGCCCTTCCGCGCTATTGGCCGCTTTGATCTTCAGGCGCTTGCCCGGAAAGATGCGGTTTTTCTTGAGGCCGTTCCAGCGGAAGATGTCCTGTACGGTAACGTCGTATTTCTCTGAGATCGACCACAGCGACTCGCCCCGGCGCACGACGTGCGACACAAAACCCGTTTCGTCGGGAGTGGCGACCGCGGCATTGGTGCGCGCTCCACGACGGCTGCTGGACGATACCGATACGGTCTGACGACGCGACTCCTGCCGCTCTTCCACCCCTGGAATCACGAGCTCTAACCCCGGCGTCAGCTTTTCTTTGGGCACGACGTTGTTGGCGTTGGCGAGCGAACGCGACGAATTGCGGTACTTACGCGCGATGGAGTTCAGCGTTTCGCCGCTCTTCACGACGTGCTGCTTGGGCAGCACGCTTTCCTGCATCGTGGGCTTGAGCTGGGCGACGGCGCGCTCGACGAGCACACGGGTTCCCGGCGGAACGCGCAGAGCGAAGTCGGCCATGTTCGGCGGAATCGTATTGCGCACGAGGTGCGGATTGAGCTCTTCGAGGTCTTCCATGTCGACGTCGATGATCTTGCTGATCTCGCGCAGGTGCAGCGGGAAATCGACGGTCACCTCTTCGAAGTCCAAAGGCTCTTGATAAGCAACGGCGTCGAAGCCGTAGCGTTTGGGGTTCTTGGCGATCACGGCGGCCGCAATGAGCTTCGGCACGTAATCCTTGGTCTCACGCTTGAGCGAACGGGTCTCGGCGATGCGCCAGAAGTTGTTGGTCTTCTCGGTCTCGATCGCGCGGAGCACTTTGTACTCACCCGCGTTGTAGGCCGAGGCCGCGAGGTACCACGATTCAAACATCAAGTAGAGGTCGCGCAGATACTTGGCGGCGGCTTCGGTGCTGCGGATAGGATCACGACGCTCGTCGATCCACGCATCGACCCGAAGGCCGTAGCGCTTGCCCGTGGGCTTGATGAACTGCCACGGACCCACCGCGCGGGCGTGCGAGCGGGCCTTCAAGTTAAAACCACTTTCGATGAGCGCTAGGTAAACGAGATCCTGCGGCATGCCCAATTTCTTGAGCGTCTCTTTCATGCGCGGGATGTAGCGAGCCGAGCGGGCCAGGTAGCGCTCCATATGCTCGCGGCCGCGGCCCGTAAAATAATCTATCCAGCCCTCAACGCGGGAGTTCACCGTGATGGGGAAATCGTAACGGGAGTTATCGTAAAGCGTTTGGGTGTTCGGCTCTTCGAGCTTGATGATGTCGTCGATCGACTGGTTTTCGATTCGCGACGCCAGCCGCGATTCTTCCGACTCATGCTCATCGCCGGGGCTCGCTACCGCGACGGGTGCGGGGGCTTCATCCGTGGCGAGATTACCGGCGGGGCTCGACTTCGGCGCCGTGGCGCACGCACTGAGCAACAGCAGCGAAAAGATCACCGCGAACAGAGAAACTCTGTGGTTTGTGATGTGTGGCGTCAAGAGTGCTCCAAGGGGTTTGGGTAATATCACATTATACGGTTTATTTTCAATGTGGGACGGTCTGACGCGTCAGTTCGTCACGAACTATTTGTCTCTCTGTGGTGACAAAAATTGTCGCTTTGCGTTCAAACGGAGTGGCTTAGTGGCTCGGCGTTTTCGGGGGGGTCGATTTATCGAGCAGAGAGCCCATGATCTCGCGCAGGTAGGTCGCGGCTACCGCCCGTAGCTGTTCGAGAGTGAGGTGCTCCATCGCCATATTTTTTTTGTCGAGAATCGCGTTGAGCTCGCGGCGGATCGAATCGGCCGGAATTCCCGACAAGCTAATCACCTGATTGAGAAGCTCGTGCCCTTTTTTCGGCGGAACTTTTTTTGCCGAAACTTTCTTCGGCGCCTTTTTTCGCGCGCGTGGAGAACCGCTGGTTTTTGCACTGGTTCGAGGCGCGGTGGGCTTGGTTTTCATCATGAGGCGTCGATGTGGTTAAACTCTAGCACACGATCCTTTTTTAAAAAGAAGTGTTTAAACAATTTACTGCGGCGGCGCGGCGAGATTCTCGAACGAAGTGTATTGACCAAGCCAAACCACCGAAACATCTTCGCGCGGACCGTTGCGGTTCTTGCCGACGATCAATGTGGCGGGCGAGGCTTCGCGGGTCGAGGCTTCGGTGTTCTCACGATGAATAAAGATGATGACATCGGCATCCTGCTCGATGGCGCCCGATTCACGAATGTCCGACATCATCGGGCGTTTTTCTTGGCGTGATTCGATACTGCGGTTGAGCTGCGACAGAGCCAGCACCGGTACCTGCAACTCCTTGGCAAGCGCCTTGAGCGATCGCGAAATTTCGGAGATCGCCTTTTCCCGGTTCTCCGACCCCTTCGGCGTGCCCATGATTTGCAAGTAGTCCACGATGATGAGCCCCAGATCACCACACTGCGATTTCAACCGGCGGGCCTTGGCCCGCATCTCCAGCACCGACAACGATGGAGTATCATCGATGAACAAGGGAGCATCGGTTAGTACGCCAGCCGCGCGCGTGAGTTTTTGCCAATCCTGATCGGCTAGCTCTCCACTGCGGATCTTGGTGGAATCCACTTTCGCCTCCGCCGCGAGCAAACGGGTGACGATCTGCTCTTTCGACATCTCCAGGGAGTAGAAAAGTACCGGCAACTTCTTGCCCTTGGTGGCGGCATTGCGCGCGACCCCCAGCGAGAAGCTGGTTTTACCGACCGAAGGACGACAGGCGACGATGATCAAGTCCGACTTCTGGAAGCCGTAAGTCTGCTTGTCGAGGCCGTCGAAGCCCGACGGGACGCCGGTCAGCTCGCCGCGGTGGGCGAAGCGGTACTCCAGCTCGTGGAAGGCTGGCTTGATGATGTCGCGCAGGTGCACGACCGATTTCGTTTTGCGCGTCGAGGTCAAACCGAAGATGGTTTTCTCGGCGTGATCGAGCAACTCCTCGGTCTGCTCCCCCGGCTCCATGCCGCGTTGTCCTAATTCGGTACAGGCGCTGACCAGCCGGCGTTTGACCGCTTGGTCGGCGACGAGCTTGGCGTGGTACTCAGCGTTAATCGCCGTGGGCACGCGCTCGAGGATGTCCGCGAGGTAGGCGGCGCCACCGCACTCCTCATAAACGCCCATCTCCTTCATCTTTACCGTAAGCGTTACGATATCGATGGGCTCGTTGCGGACCGAAAGCTCGCGCATACTGCGAAAAATCTTCGCGTTGGCCGGACGGTAAAAGTCGTCGGGCTCGATGACGTCTTCCAGACGGGCGTACATCTGGTTGTCGAGCAAGATTCCGCCCAGTACCGACTGTTCGGCTTCGGGATTGTTGGGCGGTACTCGGGACGCGGCGTTACTCATACGATCGGACAATCTTCCGTGAAATCAAAGTTAGTCGTTATGCATACAATCGCGCGCCCTATTATGCACACAATTATGCGTACGTTTATACGCACAGCGAAAGCCACGGTGGTTAACGTACCGGAAATTTTGTGAGATGGTCCAGGCAAGTCGCTATCTGTTCACGAGGAGTCATCCATGAAGTTTCTAACATTGAAGCTCAGTCTCATAGTCAGTCTGTTTTTCGTCTCTCTGGCCCCAGCGGCCTATCAGCTCACCCCCATTCTCACGGAAGGGGTCGAGGATCCCATTTACATCGCGCCGGTTCCCGGTGAGGCCGGCAGCTTTTGGATCGTGGAACAAGCCGGCCGGATCAAACGCCTGAAGAATGGCGTGCTCGACGCCAAGCCCGTGCTCGATATCAGCCGCAAGGTAAAATTCGGCGGCGAGATGGGGCTTTTGGGATTGGCCTTTCACCCCCAGTTCGAAAAGAACAAACGCTTCTTCCTGAACTACAATCCCGCCAGTGACATGGCGACGATCGTGGCCGAGTTCAACGCCGACACGCTGGCGGAGAAGACGATTTTGAAGTTTGCCCAGCCGTTCAGCAACCACAACGGTGGCATGCTGGAGTTCGGTACCGATGGCCACCTTTACATCTCGACCGGTGATGGTGGCAGCGGCGGGGACCCCCAAAATAACGGGCAAAAACTCGATACGCTGCTCGGGAAAATTCTGCGCATCAACGTGGACGGGGCCGCACCGTACTCGATTCCGAAAGACAATCCGCTCGTTGGCAAAGCCGGACGGGGCGAGATCTTTGCGTGGGGGCTACGCAATGTGTGGCGCTTCAGCTTCGATCGTAAGACCGGGCTGATGTTCGGCGGTGACGTCGGTCAGAACAAGTACGAAGAGATCGACATCATCGAAAAAGGCAAAAATTATGGTTGGGTGACGATGGAAGGCACCCACTGTTTCCGCCCCGAAAAGAACTGCGAAACGAAGGGGCTGACCAATCCCATCTTCGAGTACCCGCGTAGCGAAGGCATTTCCATCACGGGCGGATACGTCTACCGCGGCTCGAAGCTGCCGGCGCTCGATGGCGTGTACGTCTACTCGGACTTCGGTTCGGGTAAGATTTGGGGGCTCACGTGGGACGCCGATTCCAAGCGCGCCGTGAAGAACGAGCTTCTGGTCAACTCGCACCAGCCGATCTCAAGCTTCGGCCAAGACACGGACGGCGAGCTGTTCGCGCTATCTTACGCGGGCATGATCTACCGCCTCGAAGAGGCCCGCAAAAAGTAACCATTCCGGCGGTATCAAAAGGTACTAACTCCCTTTTGTTACCGCCTTTTTTTGTCTCCGCGCCTGGCCGTTTTACGCTTTTTGTCACCGCCCCTCGTCATCCAAGTAGGCAATTTCATTCAATCGCGCCCCCGTAAACCACCGGCATACGCCTTGCGATAGCTGGTCGCGACGGGGCTCGTGCGCGTGCGTTCGCGCCGGCCGAGCTTCAATTTAGGGGGGACGTATGCGTAACTTGGGATGGCAACTCAAACAGTGGTTTCGAAAGCTTTTTCCGCTCGCGCTCATCGGAGCGTTTTTGTACGGCGGATTCAATCTTTATAAGGCGGGGGCGTTCCGCCGTGGCTTCGGCCCGGCCGTGACCTCGGCGCTGCGCCACGTTCCGTACTTCGGATCTCGCTTCAAGCACTATTCTCCATCGAGCTCCCGTAAGAGCTTCTCGTACAGCAAAAAGAGCCGGGGCCGTCGCCATGGGCGTTCCGTGCGCCGCAGTCGACGCCGCCGTTAGTGTTTGACCGACCGTAACCCCCTTTCTATAGTGCAGGGAATTCACTTTCCCGGGGGCGGTTATGGCCAATCTTCGTGTTCAGTTAGAAGCAAAAATTCAAGCTCGTCATCTGTTGGGGCATTCATTCTATACCCGGTGGCAAGCCGGCCAGCTGAGCCGTGAAGAGCTACAAGGCTACGCGAAGGAATACTACGCGTTCGAAAAAGAGTTTCCGCGTTTCCTGAGCGCTATTCACTCTCGCTGCGAAGACGCCGAAGTGCGCACGACCTTGGGCGAAAACCTCGCACACGAAGAGCAGGGCTCCGAGAACCATCCCGAGCTTTGGCTCCGCTTCGCCGAAGCGTTGGGCGTCGAGCGCGACGAGGTCAAAAATCATTTTCACAGCGACGAAACGGAAAATTTGCTTCGCGTGTTCCGCAAGACCAGCCAGGCTGGCGTAGTGGAAGGGCTCGCGGCGGTTTACGCTTACGAGCGCCAGCAGCCCGATGTGGCCCGTCAGAAAAAAGAGGGCCTGAAACAGTTTTACGGACTGACCGACGACCGTAGCGTGGGCTTTTTTACCGCTCACCAGCATTACGACGTCGTTCACGCCGAGAACGAGATGCACGGCTTAGAGAAGCTGTGCACGGACGAGCGGGCCGAGCAAACCGCGTTGACGGCGGCGGGAGAGTCGCTCGAAGCGTGGCACGAATTTCTGACCGGGGTCGAGAAGCGGTACGGAAAGCCGGGCGCGCACGCCGGCTGTTAAGCTCTTTTTAAAAACGGCTGCGCGGGAGGATCTTCATCATGCGTAACACCTTTGTCCTGCTGTGGTTGTCTCTTTTCACTCTTACGGGTTGCGTGACGAATCCAGAAACGGGGAAGTCCGCCTTCATCGTGACGAGCGAGGCCGAGGAAGGTCAGCTGGGCGACCAGGCTTACCGTGAAGTACTCCAGAAGGAGCGCCTTTCCCGTGATCCGCGCTTGAACGCCCTTATCCAACGGGTAGGGGCTCGCATCTCGGCGGCCGCGAATAAACCGGGATTTCAGTGGGAGTTTCGCCTCATCGAATCCAATCAGAAAAATGCCTTTTGCCTGCCGGGGGGCAAGGTGGCTTTTTACACCGGTATTCTCTCCGTGGCGGAGAACGAGGCTGGCGTCGCGGCCATCATGGGGCACGAGGTGGCGCACGCGACACTTCGGCACGGCGGGCAGCGCATTACCATGGCGCTCGGGACGCAGCTGGGGCTCGCGGGTTTGTCGGCGTTGCTGGGTGGCAAAGACTCGCAGTCGAAGCAGCTGCTGATGGCGGCGCTCGGCGTG
>JBGSST010000380.1:0-9345 GCA_041736915.1 Bdellovibrionota bacterium | reverse complement strand
TTTCCGTCCACTTAGGCGTATCGAGCTGGGTCTTCAGTACCGAAAGGCTGTACTGGTACCCGCGCTCGTGCAGAATTTCGAACATCAGAAGCGTCATGGCGTCGAAGAGGTTCTTGTTTCCCTTCTTGGTCAGCTGAAACTCGCGGAGACGGCGCCGGGTAAAGTCCCACTCCTGCACGACCCGTTCGAGCGGCTTGAAAGTACCGTCGGTGTACTCGAAGTCGCGGGCCGCCATGAACTCGATGTGCCCCATGTCGTGCCACGCAAACTCCGACGGCATCATGTCGAAGCCGTCCGCGAAAGGCACCGGCTCGCCTTTGCGCAGGCCCGACGGGTGCAAGCCAATGAGGTGCAGCGGGGCTGCGCGGCTGGCGTTGAAGAAGGTGAACCCCACGCTTTGAAACGACGGCAGCAGCAGCACGTCGGGGGCGCGCGCGAGCGTTTTCTCCAGCACGTGCTCGGCGTGGTTCTTGTGAAACTGCCCGCCCAATTCCGGGTGTAACTTCAAAAAAATCTGATCGAGCGCGTTCGTATACTTGAACGTAAATCGCATCGACTCTTTGTAGGGAATCCCTTTGGCGAGCAGTCCTTCGCCCTTAGCCACGAGCTCCTGCAGCGCCGCTTTGTCGGCCGGGTCCAACGGCTCACTCAGTCGCGATCGCACGTCGTCGAGAATCAACCGCAGCGTCGGCTCGAAGACGGGATACGGAAAATCCCCGTCCTTCGTCGCTCTAATCGCCTCGCGCCGCAGCTCCACGAAGAGCTTCCCCGGCTCGTTCTGCATCGTCTTAACGATCTCTTTTTCGCGTTTTAGCAGGTCCTCCGACTTGATATCCATCCCCGCCAGCCGCTGGCCCAGCAGACGGATACAGTCGGGGGTTACGATGGCATGACTACCCGTCGAAAAGAGCAGGAGAAAAGGGAGAAGACGCATCCTCACATTATACTATCCCTCGATGGTCACGACGACGGGCTGCGCCCCCGCGACGCGGTATTTTGCACTTACGGGATCGATAAAGAGCTTGTGCGTGTGACCGTCGACGGGGGTGGTCACGATGGTGACCTTCTTTAGCTTTTTCAGGTCGGCGAAGTGCTCGGGCAAAAGCGTAAAGCGGTGATCTTTTCCGCCGTGGCCGTGCCAGAACTTCATGTCGACCTTCTCGTTCTTGATGATGTAGTCGACCTTGATGATGCCGGTCTTGGGGCCTAGGCCACCATCCATGTAGAGCGCCATCGCGTGGGTATCGTACAGGGTGACCTCTTTACGCGGGTCCACCACGGCATCCACGCCGCGAAGCATCGGCTTGGGGCCTACCGGTTCGTTGTCCTTACCGCAGCCGAACAGGCTCACCGCCACGAGCCCTCCGACACTGGTCATCGTCACTTCAAAAAAATCACGCCGGCTCATGCGCTTGGCCATGCTCTCTCCTGTTGGTTTTTGGGGGATAGATCCATTCTAGGGAGGGAATGGTGGGGTGGGGGAACGGGGAAAATTCGCCGCTAACAACCGCTAAAGGGGGCTTGCGGCTTCGAGTCATTACCGCTAGATTCCCAGAACTTCGCTCGGTTGGCGGAATTGGTAGACGCGCACGGCTCAGGACCGTGTAGGGCAACCTGTGAGAGTTCGAGTCTCTCACCGAGCACCATAAAAAAGGCGTTGGGCTTTAGGCCCGACGCCTTTTTTTTTACTGCTTCACGAACTTGTAACCGCGGCCATGGATCGACTGCACCGTATGAGAGCTGCCGGTGAGCTTTTTGCGTAGATTCGAGATGTGGCTGTCCACGCTGCGCTCGGAAATTTCTGCGTCGCTGCCCCAGATCTCCTGGATGAGATCGGGACGGCTGTAGAGGTGGTTCGGGTGGCGTACGAAAAAAGCCACTAGTTTAAACTCGATAGGCGTCACGTCGATCGTGCGCTCGTTGCTTCCCTCGGCAATCCAGATGGAATGCGAGTTGAACGACAAGCGCAGATTCCCCACCTTCACCGCTTCAGTTTCTTCCGCCCCCTGCTTTGCGGCCTTCAGCCGGGCCTCGATGCGGGCGGTTAGCTCGTCGATGTGAAATGGTTTGGTCAGGTAGTCATCGCCGCCCACCGAAAATCCATGAACCTTGTCCGGTATCTCCGCCCGGCCGGTCAGAAAGATAACCGGCGTCTTCCGGTTCTCGGTGGCGTTGTTTCGAATCTGCGCGCACAACCGAAAGCCGTCGCCGTCGGGCAGGCTGACGTCGAGCAGGATGAGGTCGTAGCGGCGTTCGTTTAGCAGCCGCTCGCCTTCCTGACACGACTTGGCGGTGGTTACCTGGTAACGGTCGCCCAACGCCGCGCTAACCAGTTCGCGGATACCTTGTTCGTCTTCGATGAGGATGATTTGAGCCATAGGTAGGTAACCTAAATTATACCAGTTTTTACTCTTCTTCGGGCTTCACGGCGCCACCGGCCCCCGCCGAGTTCTGGTTCTCGAGAGTATCGAAGTAGCCCTTCACGGCCCGGGCTTGCTTGTCGGTCAGGCCCGCTTCGACCAACTGTTCCAGTGTAGCGGCGGCAATCGATGGAGGCCCGCCAAACAGCGTCATGAGCAGAACCTTGGTCTTCTCGCCGATGCCGGGAATGGAATCGAGGTGCCCTTGGGAGAACGAGCTCTTCTTGCGGCGGGCCCGGTGACTTTTCACGGAAAAACGATGGGCCTCGTCACGCACGCGCTGCAGCAGCCGCAGTGCGGGATGCCCTTCTTTCAGCAGCACGGGGTTCTTACGGCCGGGGAGAAAGATCCGTTCTTCACTCTTTTTGATCTCTTTCCGCGTAAAGCCCGAGTCGGTGCGGGCTTTGGCCAATGAGCAGAGGGGAATGTCTTTACCCACTTCCTTCAGCGCCCGTTCGGCGGCGGCGAGCTGCCCCTTACCACCGTCGATGAGCAGCAGATCGGGGGGTGGCGGATCGTCTTTCGAAAACCGGCGGGTGACGATTTCGTGGATCATCGCAAAGTCGTCCTGACCTTCCACGGTCTTGGGGTAATAAAGCCGGTAGCGCGACTTCAAGGGCCGCTCGTCGGCAAAATGCACGAGCGCCACCGCGGGGTTAGTGCCCTGCAAGTTCGAAACGTCGATCCCCTCGATAGTGTGCGGAAGCTCGGTAAGCCCGAGCGCCTTCTGCACCTCTTCGGTCTCCGACACGCCTTCTTTCTTCTTGCTCTCCTGGTAGAGCAGCTTGGCGTTTTCGTGCGCCATGCCGAGCAGGCGCAACGGCTTCTCGCCCCGGGGCACGCGCACGAGAACGGGACGCGCGGCCTGCAACGTCAGTAGCTTCTCGATATTTTCCCGTTCGGGAAAATCCTGGAAAAGCCAGATCTCGTCGGGAATCAAATTCGACGTATAGAACTGCTCTAGGAAGCTGACCGACGCTTCCTCCATCGTGTCTAGTACCACCTGCGTCTTCAAGCTCCGGCGTCCGGTAAGAAAGCCACCGCGGATGAAAAGAATGACCCACTGGATCTCTTTGTCCGCGTGCCAGGAGCCGACGATATCGATGTCTTTCTGCTTCTCCGTAAGCACCATGTCTTGCTTCTGCGTGATGCGCTCGATGGAGTGAATCTTGTCACGGAGGATTCGCGCTTTCTCGTACTCCTGCGCGTCGCTGTGTTCCTCCATCTGCTTCTTGAGCTGCGAGGTCAGCTCGCGCTTTTTGCCTTTGAGAAACAGGCTCGCCTCCTGAATCTGCTCGGCATACTGCTCTTCGGTAACGTAGTTCACGCAAGGGGCGGTACACGTGCCGATTTCGTAGTTGAGGCACGGCCGATCACGGTTCTTGAACTTGCTATCGGAACAATCGCGAATTTGAAAAGTCTTCAGCAGAAAGCGGCCGATCTCGCGGGCCCCCGCGCCGAACGGGCCAAAGTATTTCAGGTGGGAAGAAACGGAAACTTTGCGCGAGATCCGAAACTGCGGAAACGGATGCGTGAAATCGAGCACCACGTAAGGAAAGTTTTTGTCGTCCTTCAGCCGGATATTGTAGCGGGGCCGGTGCTTCTTGATGAGGTTGCACTCGAGCAGCAGCGCTTCGAGCTCGGTGTTGGTTACCGTGAACTCCACCTCGTGAATCTTTTTGACGAGAACCTTCGTTTTGGGAGTGTGGTCGGCCAGCTTCAAAAAGTAGCTGCGGATGCGGTTACGCAGGTTCTTGGCCTTGCCCACGTAGATGATGCGCTTGGCGGAGTCGCGCATGATGTAAACGCCGGGACCGGTGGGCCAGCCCTTTACCTCGTCGGCGATTTTTAAAAAAGTCTCGTTCACTAGCCCGCATCCTACTCTTTAAGTGCCCGGTATTGCACGTAGTTCTGCTCATTTAACTGGTTGGCGCACCGTCCGGCGGAGCGGGGCGTCCGGGGCTTCGAGACGTCTATTGCGCTCCGGCGGAGTAATTGGTAATCATTTCGGGCTTATAAATTCACACGTCCCCAACATAACTCTGGTCCCGAAGTAGTTTCAGGGCCCGGGGGACGGCGGAATAACCGGAGACATAAATGCCTGATATTTCCATGAAGAACATGCTCGAAGCGGGAGTCCACTTCGGCCATCAAACTCACCGTTGGAACCCCAAGATGAAACAGTTCATCTACGGTCCCCGCAACGGCATCTACATCATCGACCTCGAAAAAACCGTAAAGCTCGCGAAAGACGCTACGTCTTTCGTGAAGAACGTCGTCGCCGACGGCGGCAAGGTTCTTTTCGTTGCGACGAAAAAACAGGCCCAATTGATTTGTAAAGAAGCGGCCGAGCGCGCGGGCATGCCCTTCGTGACGGAACGCTGGCTGGGCGGCACGCTCACCAACTTCGCCACCATCCGCCGCGGTTGCGAGCGTTTGGACGAGCTCGACAAAATGCGCGAAGACGGCACGTACGAACTGTTGCCGAAAAAAGAGACCGTAGTTTTGGAACGTAAGCGCAAGAAGCTCGATGCTTCCTTGGGCGGCGTTCGCCACATGCGCTCGCTTCCCGCGGCGCTGTTCGTGGTCGATCCGGAAGCCGAGCGCATCTCGGTTCGTGAAGCGAATCGCCTCGGAATCCCCGTGGTCGCCATAGTCGATACGAACTGCGATCCGGACCTCATCGATTACGTCGTTCCGGGTAACGACGACGCGTTGAAGTCGGTCACCCTTTTCGTGAACCTCATGGCCGACTCGTGCCTCGAAGGTGCGGCGCTGTTCGAACAGCGTGCGCGTGCTTCGCAGTCGCAGGTCCCCGGTGGTCAAGACAAGCCGGCTCAAGAAGCCCCGGCCCCGGTGAAAGCCGCTGGCCCGGTCGTCGAGCGCGTGACCAAGAAGCAGGTCCGCAACATCCCGACTGACATCGACTACAAAGTCGACTCCGGCATCGTGGACGTCGAAGAAGTCGAAGAGACCCCGGTCAAGGCCGACGTTCCGACGGACAAGTAATCTCTTTGGCGGGCCAGAGCTTTTTGCTTTGGCCCGCCCCTTTTAGTCCTCACATCTTTTCATTTTTAAGGAGTAGCTCATGGCTGAAGCCAATCAGGTAAAAGAGCTCCGCGAACGTACCGGAGCCGGAATGATGGATTGCAAGAAAGCCCTCGTCGAAACGAAGGGCGATATCGAAAAAGCGATCACCTATCTGCGCGAAAAGGGAATTGCCGGCGCCTCGAAGAAAGCGGGCCGCACCGCTAACGACGGCCGCGTTCACTCGTACATCCACGGCACGGGCAAAATCGGCGTGCTGGTCGAGATCAACTGCGAAACCGACTTCGTCGCCCGTACCGACCAGTTCATCAACTTCTCGAACGATATCGCGATGCACATTGCCGCCGCGAATCCCCGTTACCTGAACAAGGACGAGGTTCCGCAGGGTGACATCGAAGGCGAGAAAAGCATTCTGCGCGCGCAAGCGGAGCAGCAGGGCAAAAAAGGCCCCGTGGTCGATAAGATCGTGGAAGGCCGCATCTCGAAGTTCTACGAAGAGAACTGCCTGATGCACCAGAAGTTCGTGAAAGACTCGGACAAGACTATCGAGTCTCTGCTGAAAGAAGCGATCGCGACGCTCGGTGAGAATATGTCCATTCGCCGTTTCGCTCGTTTCCAGCTCGGTGAAGGCCTCGAGCCAAAGCCGGCTGACGCTTAATCTTGATTCTGGGGGGCCGGTCACTACCGGCCCCCTTTTAAGGCACGCCCCCATGACCGAAACAAAAAAAACCAGCACCGGCAAAGCGGCCTACAAGCGCGTTTTGTTGAAGCTGAGCGGTGAAGCACTCGCCGCCGACAAAGGCTTCGGCATCAATACCGAGACCATCGAGCGGATTGCCAAAGAGATTCACGACGTCCAGAAGCTGGGCGTGGAAATCGCGGTCGTTCTGGGCGGCGGGAACATCTTCCGCGGTATCGCGGGTACGGCCAAAGGGATGGACCGGGCCACCAGCGACTACATGGGCATGCTGGCTACCGTCATCAACAGCCTGGCGCTGCAGGATCATCTAGAAAAACTCGACGTCTACACGCGCGTGATGTCGGCGATCGAAATGCATCAGATTGCCGAGCCTTACATCCGCCGCCGCGCGGTTCGCCACCTCGAGAAACAACGGGTGGTGATCTTCGGTGCCGGCACCGGTAACCCCTACTTCACCACCGATACCGCCGCCTCGCTTCGCGCGATGGAAGTGAACGCGGAGATCATCATGAAGGCCACGCAGGTGGACGGAATTTACAGCGACGATCCGAAAAAGAACGCGGACGCGGAGCTGTACGAAACACTCGAGTACCTCGACGTGTTGAAAAAAGGCCTCAAGGTGATGGACTCCACGGCGATTTCGCTGTGCATGGACCACGACCTTCCCATTTTAGTCTTCAACCTGAATAAACCAGGAAACTTCAAGCGTGCCGTCATGGGTGAAAAAGTCGGCACGACGGTGAGGAGAGAACGATGAACCCGATGATCGCTACGGCCAAAACTGCGATGGATAAAGCCATCGAGCACA
Source organism: Bdellovibrionota bacterium (assembly GCA_041736915.1). GTDB lineage: Bacteria > Bdellovibrionota > FAC87 > UBA2466 > UBA2466 > JBGSST01. Next base: position 2,369 of record JBGSST010000380.1, on the reverse strand, counting down.
TGAAACTAGAGTTCTCACGCCTCCGCGTGGGTCGCGCTTCCGCTTCGATGGTGGAAGGCGTGAAGGTCGATGCTTACGGCACGATGATGACGCTGAAGGAAGTGGCGGCGCTCGCGATTCCGGATGCCCGCACCATCACGATCACCCCTTGGGACAAGGGGCTGTTCGGCGAAATCGAAAAAGGCATTCTCGCGGCGAACGTTGGTCTTACTCCGGTGAACGACGGAAAGATCATCCGCCTGAACATGCCGCCCATCACCGAAGACCGCCGTAAGGACTTCGTGAAGCAGATCAAGAAATTCGGCGAAGACGCCAAGGTCGCCATTCGTAACCTTCGTCGCGACGCGATGGATGGTTCGAAGAAACAGACGCCGCCGTTGTCGGAAGACGACGCTCGCCGCTTCCAGGATGAGCTGCAGAAGGTAACCGACCACGCTACGTCGGAAACCGACCGCCTGGTCGAGGCGAAGTCCAAAGAGGTCATGACCCTGTAGGGCTAGTGACTAACCCTTCTAAAATTCCCCGACATATTGCCATCATCATGGATGGCAACGGGAGGTGGGCTGAAGCCAGGGGGAAGCTACGCACTCGCGGTCACCAAGAGGGGGCTAAACGGGTCGACGACATCACTACGGCCGCCGCCGATCTGGGCGTGCAGCACCTTACGCTCTACGCTTTCTCGACCGAGAACTGGTCGCGCCCGAAAACCGAAGTCAACCTGCTGTGGCGGCTTTTGATTCAGCATCTAAAGACGATGGACAAGAAGCTGATCAAGAACGGCGTTTCTCTTGCCGCCGTCGGCACTCTGGATCGTTTGCCGGATAAAGTACGCGCCGAACTCAATCGCGTGATCAAATCCACTCATCTCGACCATCCCAAGATGACGCTAACCCTTTGCCTTTCGTATGGCGGTCGGCAGGAGATTGCCGATGCCGCGAAGAAGATCGCCATCGACGTTCGCGAGGGCCGACTCGACGCCGAGTCGATTACCGAAGAGACCCTGTCGCGGGCCATGTACCGTCCCGGCGTGCCCGACCCAGAGCTGTTGATTCGCACGGGCGGCGAAAGCCGAGTTAGTAACTTCTTGCTTTGGCAGATTGCTTACTCTGAAATTTACATCACGCCGATCTTTTGGCCCGAGTTCGTTGAGGCGAGGTTGCACGAAGCCATTGCGGACTTCGGCCAGCGAGAACGGCGGTTTGGAAAAACCACACATCAGGTTGTCGGCAAACAGTCCGACTCAACGAAGACGGAGTTACCCGCATGAAGACCCGAATCATCGCCGGAGTGATCGCGGCTGCACTGGTTACCTGGCTTACCTTTTCGGGCCCGCACCTTTTAATCCTGGCTTTGATTCTGGCCTTAGGGGTGATGGCGTACCTCGAGTTCGACAAGCTGTTCTTCAGCACCCCAAAGTTTTGGCGCAAATCGATGCCGATCTTTTTCCTGCTACTTACGGTAACCGCCATCTCGGTATCACTCGAATGGGGCTGGATTGCCATGTGGCTCGGGATGGTCACCTTGTTCATCCGCCACGTGGTGCTTCCCAGCCGCGATGGGGACTTTCCGGGTGCCGTGCACCACATTTCGATGGAGCTGCTGGGCATGTGGTACTGCGTGGGGCTGTTCGGCTTCGTGGTACCCATCGTGCAGCTCGAGATGGGGCGTCAGCTGCTGTTTTTGCTCCTTCTCCTGGTTTTTGTCGGCGATAGCGCCGCTTATTTCGCGGGCAAGTGGTTCGGGCGCCACACGTTGGCCGTAAGGGTAAGCCCGAAGAAGACGGTCGAAGGATCGGTTGCCGCCTGCTTGGCCGCATTCGCCGCTTCGATCTTTTGGATGAAGTTCATTGGGCACGTCGATCCGCTATCGGCGAACGGCATCCGCTTGATGCTCTTCTCACCGATCGTCAGCGGTTTGGCGCAGTTTGGCGATCTTTTCGAGTCGGTCCTGAAGCGCAGTCAGCATAAAAAAGATTCAGGAAGTTTCTTGCCCGGTCACGGTGGTTTGCTCGATCGTGTGGATGGGCTGGCTCTTTCGTCGCCCATGTTCTACTTTTTCATTCGGTATTGTTTGGAACGCCCATGACGCAAACGCCCAAGAAAAAGATCGCTTTACTAGGATCGACCGGAACCATCGGGGAGAACACGCTCGCGCTAGTGAAGGCGTACCCCGAGAAGTACGAAGTCGTGATGCTGGCCGCCCATTCGAGTGGCGACAAGCTCATTGCGCAGGCGAAAGAGTTCACCCCGAAGTACGTCAGTGTAGGCGCGGCGGCTTATCCCCACGTGCGCGAGGCGCTGCCCGGTTGCGAAGTGAGCTCCGGCACGGAGGCAATGGAGCCTGGCCTGGCCGCCGCCGACGTCGTCGTG
>JBGSST010000354.1:0-15381 GCA_041736915.1 Bdellovibrionota bacterium | reverse complement strand
GATGATGTCGGTGCCGCCGTAGGCAATGAGCTTGTTCGTACCGTCCTTAATCGCCTGCGCATTGTTCTTCGCGAGCGGCACCAGATAGTGAACGTGCTCTTTGCCGCAACCGGCAAAGCTAATGAGCCCTAAGCTCGCCGCTTGAAGGAGGGGCGAGTCACTTTGCTCGCGAATCGAACGTCCGATGTTGGGGAGTAGCGCCGTCATGCTTCCGGAGATGTCGACGATGAAGAAGATGCTTTCCTGTGCCTGGGCCGGGCGCCCCAGTGCGAGCAATATGAAAGCTAGCGCGATGAATAGATGTTTCATTTCGTTCCTCCGCGGCGGGCATTGTTCTTCCAGTCCTCGGTGAACCACGTGCTGGCGTTCTTGAGGAACCATTCGGGGCCCTTTTCCGCGATCACGGTATTGGCGTTCTCGAAGCTCTGTTTCCAGAGAGGGAAGGTGGCATCGAGGTTGGTCACCGCCAAAATCGAGTTGCGGGAAGGCACGAGAATTACCTGGGTGACCCCCCTTTTCTGAAGTGGCGCCTCGTAGGCCGGGAATACTTCGGCATCGAGCGAGTTTTGAATATCGCTGGCCCCCGCGGTGGCGGCGCGGCGCTGCGAAACGTATTTCAGTAGCGCCATGGGGTGAATGCTGAGCTTCTTACCGGCGGTGACCGCGGCCAGAGCCTGCCGGCGTTCTTCGGCTTGCTTGAGGGCCAGCTGCAGCAGTTCCCCTTCGGAGAACGGTTTCATAGCCAGCATTTTTCCCGAAAGCACGCGCCACACGCGGTTGCTGATCTTTCCGCGCGGGTTCGAATCGGTCTGCGGTTTCGACTCGTCGACGACGATGTCGCGCCGGAGATTTTCCATGAAGTCGGTTCCGTCGAAGTTCGTGTCCTGAAGGATCAGCTTCTCGCCCCAGTTCGCCGTGAGAATGACCACCGTATTGGTGAACGGCACTTCGTTGGGGGTACCCTTGGCGTAGTAGCCGTTGTCGAAAACTCCGCGAAAGGCGTCCAGGTCGTTGAAGCTCGCCCGATCCACGTCGTCGAGGGTGACTACGCGCAGGCGATTGGGTGAGCTTTTGATCTTCTGAAAGACCCCTTTGGCCGCATCGCCGTCGAAGCCTTTGAACTCTTTGAAGTCGATGAGCAGGTTCGAGTCCGGTCCGGTGAGGTAGTTGGCGATGAGGTTGGTGATGCGCGACTTTCCGACCCCCGGTGTTCCTAGCAGCGTAAAGTAGAGCGGCTTGGGTCCGAAGTGGGTGCCGTTCTCTAAAGGCCGTAGCAGATCGCAGATGCGATCGATGACGTCGCGGTGGCCAATCATGTTGGCCAGCAGGTACTTTCTCAATCCTTCGATGTCGAAGCTCTGCGCCGTACCGCCGGTGCGTTCTCGGTTCAAGAAGCGCTCTACGGAAGTGGCGGCGATCTCCGTGGTTTTGGGGGCGCTTTCTTCGATCCAGTCAAAAACCTCGCGTAGTAACTTTTCTTCCTTCGCGGGAGACTGCAAGCCTTTGCTGGAGGTAGCACCGTAGCGAAGAATTTGGTCGAAGGCCTCGTGGCTCAACACCTTTCCGTACTCTTGTTCCAGGGCCCGCCGGGTTACCTGGGCGACCTTTTTTCGCTCGTCCCCTCCTAGATGGGGAATTTCGAAGACCGAGGCCTGGCCGACGATGTTGGGAAACCGGCGAACCAGCTCCGCGTAAACTTCGGCCCGCATGGTCGTGATGATGCGGCAGGTGCCTTCGGTAATGCAGCGCTCATAGTAGTGCCAGAAATTCTCTACCGTAGCCGACACCGTATCCACTGCTTCGGACCGCTTGGTGGGGAAGTCCGCGAAGACCTCTAAGGTTCGGGTTCCGTCGGCCGCCTCGAACAACGAGAGAAAAGTCTCTTCTACGTCATCGGCATCGCGCGAGTTGAAAGCGGTGTCGCCGGGAATGCGCCACACGCGATCGATAAGCCGCAGTCCCGCCGATACGGGAAGAATTCCGTTGGCCACCTTCTGGGCGAACGAGGCCACGACCGCATCGGGCAGCTGTCCGTCTTCGTAAACGACGATGGCCCACGTGTTACGTGAACCTCCGAGGGCCTTACTCAACGCGGCGTTGGCGCGGTCACTCGTGTAAAGCGGCGCCGGTCGCGGAAGCTCCAGTAAGTCAGTTACGCCGGGAGTGATCGGAAGCGCGGCGATCGCGCGATCGGTAAGATCGGTGACCGTGGCGAAGCGATCGAGTCGTCCGGTTTGGCGCACGAAGCGGCCGGTGGAATCCACCAGGAGCGGCGTGGGCGGGCCGGTGGGGTTATTTCGCATCAAAGTGAATTCGCCGTTACGTTGCTTGACCTCGTAGTCGCCTTCAAGCGACAGCACGGAAGTGGGGGGCGCTAGCTTACTGGTGAGCCAGTTGAGCTCTTGGAAGTTGAGCTCCTTTTTGGTGGTGTCGACCCGAAACAGACCGTTGGCGCGAAGAAAGAAGGGCCAGGTCAAACTGCGGTGCAGCTGCAGAACCTGGTCGAGGTCTTCCGCAGCGGAAAAATCGATTAGCGAAAGTTCAAAGGGTTCCGGTTGAGGAGTGTCATCCTGAACGGGCGTGGTGGGAAGAAAGGTCCAGTTCGCCACGGCCAGTTTCTCTTGGGCGGCGTCGTAGTGGTAGATGGGGGTCGGACCCGACTGCGCGTTGAAGGTATGGGTGTAGGCCCGAAGGTCGTACGCGATGTCTTTCTTACGATCGAGCGAACGATAGTGGATGAACCAGTTCGCGTCGAAATACACGATTCCGTCTTTCACCGGAACGTAGTGGCGAATGTTCTCGACGATCAGGTTTTGCTTCCCCTCGGACGACCAGAGTAGGTACCGCAGATTATTCTGGGTGATGAGCCAAAGCTCTTGCGGTTTGTCGACGGAGTAACCTACCCGCGCCCGCTCCTCGCCCGTTCCGGTGGGGTCGACCGAGCCTTCACCAACGAGGGCCCCGCGTAAGTCGGGTCGCCATTCGGCCATGGTCTGGTCGGTGTAGAGCAGTCCGGGCAAAATCGTTTTTCCCGACACGGCGCTGATCTCCCCGGCCAACCGGGGGTCGATCATTAAAAACTCGGGCTGCAACTTGGGCTTCGGGCGAAAGCCGATGAGGTTGGTGCCGTTCGTCGGCGGCGCTCCCGTGGCCGGAGCGGCCGGCGTGGGGGAAGGGGCCGACGATAGTGCGTTCGCTTTCGGGCGCAGAGCATCGATGAAGGCGGCGGAGATCTCATTGGGGCGTTTGGCCACGGCGGTCTCGAGCAGCAGAATGGTCTCTTGGCTATAGAGGCTGACGTAATCGCCAATCAGGGTGCCCTTGGTTTTGTCTTCGCGAATGGCCGAGCAGATGCCGACTATTTTTTTTCCCGCGGTCTCGATGAGGGGGCTACCGGAATCGCCGGGCAGGGGAACGGCGTTGGTTCCATCGGACGTCGCCTTGTTCAAGTTGCCGGAGACGCGGAAGAAGCGTTTCTGGTCGGAACGCCCCGCGATTTGTGAATAGCCCACGTGGCGGGCCAGCGACTTGTCGTCGGTACTTTGCTTGGTCGGGTCGGTGAGACCCCAGCCGGCTAGCGTCATCGGCTGGCTGAGCAGCGGCTCGGCGGGAGACGACTCCATGGTCGTCGGTGCGGAGCCGTTCGGAAAAAAGAGAACGGCGATGTCGTACTTCACGTCGTCTTCGGCGATCTGTCCCTTGGTGGGGGCAAGCCCGGCTACGATTCCGGCGCGCACGACGGCCACTTGGGATCGGTGGGAGGTGCCGTGGAGCAACACGCCGCCGTCCGTATCGTTAACCAGACAGTGGGCCGCGGTAAGCACCGCCGTGGGGCTGATGAAAACGCCGCTGCAAAGCTTATCGTTACTGTTTACGAGCTTCACCACCGCCGGAAAATCGGGGTGCGATCCGCCCGGCGCCACGCCGTTGAACACGGCCAATGCGGGGGTAGAGACCATCAGGGGCAGCGCTAACCAAGTAGCCGCGGTCCAAAGTGTGCGTAGCACCTTCATTTCCAAGAATGCTCCAAAAAAGAAGGGAGGTAGAGCATCGAATGCTGGCCCCCCTGCTGCTAATCGTGACGAAAGCAGCGTTTATCAACATTGGTACGCTGCGTCAAATAAGTTTTGACATTGTCCAGGATGGTTTTTACAAGTGACAATTATTGCGTCGGGAGCAGAGGTTTGCTTCGGGCGCCTAACCATTGGGAGTTCGAGATGAAACTGGCTAATTTTGGGTGGGCAGCATGCGTTCTTACGTTCGTGGCGGGCGCGCAGAGCGCCCTGGGCGACGAGTTCGTGGAGATGGGCGAATACGTTTCGGGGGCGGCGGTGTTTGGCGGCAAACGCGGCCATTTTGCCGGCAACAACCAGCAGATGGTGTTTAAAGACAGCCGCGGGAATGTGTTGTGGTCGACCAATGGCGGATGGACGAATGGCTCGCAGGGGCAGGTTTCGTCGGACCAGGCCCGTCGAATTCGTGAAGACATGCGGCGGGAGAAGGCCGAAGTAGACCGTCAGGTTAGAGAAGGCCGGCGCAGCGTCGAGTACGGCGAGTACGTACGCGGCGGCGCCACGTTTCACGGGTACGCCGGCCACTGGTCGGGAAATAACCAAAAATCATTCTTCGTCAGCAGCGAGTACGGAATCATCTACTCGAGCGTCGGCGGTTGGGTGGACGGGTTTGGGCCAGAGTTCGATGAGCCGGCCCGTTCCAAATGGGGCGTAGGCATTTCGGACGAGGCGCAAGTTTACGGGGACATTTCGGATCCCAATACGGTCCGTCGCGTAGGCGGCACCGAAGCGAACCAGCTTTACATGGTGGTCGAACGCGATCGTAAGTTCGTTACCGTGGCTTACGAAGTTGGCGGCCGCACGGTGCTAGCCAATAAGCCGCTGACCAGCGGAACCATCGTACCGGGTTTCATGATTGGCCGCTCGGGCGGTAGGTATCAGTTCGTGCTGGCCGGACGCGGCTTCCGCTTCGATCCCCTGTAAGCGTTCTAATCGTCAATCGACGACGGCCAACATCTCGTCGAAGTTTCTGAAACCGAAGAGTTCGGGAAATAGCTTGGGCCAGCCCCACGCCACCAAGCAGGTAGCGACCCCGCCGAAGACGACGGCGGGTGCGGCCCCGAAAAGGGCGGCGGCGGCCCCGGCTTCGAACTCTCCCAGCTGATTGCTCGTCACCACGAAGATCTGGTTCACGCTGCTCACGCGACCCCGCAGAAACGAAGGGGTGGCGATCTGAATGAGCGACTGACGAAGCACCGCGCTTACGTTATCGGCCGCGCCGAGCAAAACGAGCACGCCGAGAGAGAGCCAGAAGTTGGTGGAGAGGCCAAAGATCAGCGTAAGTACGCCAAACGCCAGCACGCTTTCGATCATCCGCTTGCCGACACGTTCTTCAATCGGCTGCTGCCCCAGAAATAGCGCCATGACGAACGCCCCCAACGCCGGGGCGCTTCGTAGAAAACCCAAACCCGTAGGGCCAACGTTGAGCACCTCAACCGCAAACACGGGCAAGAGGGCCACCGCGCCGCCGAGCAGTCCGGCGCAGAGATCGAGCGAGACCGCCCCGAGGATAAGTGGATTGCCCACCACGCACTTAAGCCCTTCCTTGAGCCCCTTGCGGGAAACCGGAACGACCGTGCGCTCGACCGATGCGGCGTGGATGGCCAGGAACGCCAGCGCGGCGACGAGCGAGCCCACCGCGCCGACCAGAAAAACGTGTCCGGCATTTCCGGCCACGGAGTAAAGCAGGCCTCCCGCGGCGGGGCCCATTAGCTTAGCCACCTGTTTTATCGACGAGTTCCACGCCACCGCCCGCGCAAACTGCGGCAACGGTACGAGCTCGGGCAGGTAGGCCGCCGTGGCGGGGGCTTCAATCGAACGGGAGAAGCCGATCAGCGCCACCACGGCGAGATACGGGCCGCGAGCGAAAGGTTGCTGGGTGAGCGCCCAAAGTAACATCGAACACACGACCAAAAGAATGTTGCCAAGAATCATCAGGCGACGGCGATCGTAACGATCGGCTAGCTGGCCCGACACCAAAGTCATCAAAAACGCCGGAATGAATTGAGCTAGTCCGACCAAGCCTAAGTCGAAGGGGTTGCGGGTCTGCTCGTAGACGTACCAGGAGCTCGCCACCGAAAGCAGGTTGAACACCAGAATCGAGGTGAACACTCCCCCTTGAAAGAGACGCAGATTTCCCATGAACGACTTCCCCCCAGCGATATGTCAAAACGCATATCACAACGCGTTATGGCTTCGATCCGAAAAATCGCGCGACTTTTTTTTCTGCGTACATCGAACGCGGGGGTAAGCGGTGTTAAATTAGTGGTTATCCCCTTATGCGATCACCCGAACTACCCGAGGCGTTTTACTTCCAGGTCTTCGACGTGCGTCCGGGTAAAGGGGAAAAGCGAAAGCTCAAGATCATCGAAGCCACCATCGATAGCATCGCGAAGGTAGGCTTCGACGGCACCACCTTCGACTCGATCGGCAAGCTGGTGGGGATGCAGCGCACGCACGTGAACTACTACTTCTCCAGCCGCGACGAGCTAATCAAAACGGCGGTGCGCTACGCGGTGGCGCTGGGGCAGCAGATCACCATTGGCCACGTGCAAAAGGCCAAGGGCTGGCGCGAACAGCTCAAGGCGGTAATCGAAGGCCCCTTCGAGTGGATGGAGCAGTACCCCAAGCACGCGCCGGTGATGAGTGTGTTCTATCACCTGTGCTCTTACGACAAAGATTACCGCGCGCTACAGAACGTAATCCGTACGGGCGGCGAGGCCCGTCTGCTGGCTTGCTTCGACACCCTGATCGAGCAGAAGGTCACGACGAAGAAACGGGCGCTCGAACAGGCTCGGGCCATACAGGCTATGATGACGGGAAATCTCATCTACTCATTCACCTCCGATATTCCCCTCACCAACGCGCAGTTGAAGGCGGCGACGGTGAAGAGTGCGTTGGAGCTAGTGGACCCCGAGGGTGAGTGATGGTTCGGTGGCTGCTGTGCCTTAGCTTTCTTTTTCCGTACCCCGCCGCGTATGCCGATGAGCGTTTCCAGATCGTTAAGGAAACCTACGACGGCCGCGTGTACGAGCTGCGGGTGCCGAAAGAACCCTTGGACATAGCGAAAGCGTTTCCCGGCGAGCTCTTCCTCGGCGTGACCAATTCGCACGCCTACCTGTACGTGGACGGCGTGCGCGTCGAAAGACGGCAAGCCCGTACGAATCGAGCTTTATAAGACCAGTCGTGAAGCCGACAGCCTGGCGGTGCGAATGGTTAATTTAGGCTCATCGGACATTCTGTACACGGGGCTGAGTACCGTTCTCATGGGGCAGCTTGCTTACCTGGGCTATCAGGAGCTCAACCGCTTGGACGATAAGTATTTTTGGCGGGCCCGCTGTGCCCGAGCGTATCGTGTACTCGTGGCCGGTCGACCCAGCGAGAGCGAAGAAGAGACTGACCCAAATAGTGGTCACTGAGCGGCGGGCAAGGCGCCGGGGGCAAGCTTTATCAAGTCGTCCACGCAGTTGGCTCTTTGGAGAAGGCCCGAGAGGGTCTTCTCCGATACAAGCCAGCTTTCGTCTTTCGACATCAGCGTAAGCACCTTGTCTTGCGTGGAGCGGTCGAAATCGCGCACCGGGGCGTACATAAAGTGCAGGTCACGGTGGTGCGTGTGCTCGTTGTTGATCGTTTTCCACACTTTAAAGCCCATCGATTCGTACAGGCTCTTCATGTAGTCGGAATAAGCGTCGAGCCACACGTGCGAGGCGCGAACGCCGAAGCGCTCGCGGGCCTCTTCCGGAATGGCGCTGCCGTCGGGCCAGGTGGTGAGCTCTTTGGGAAAAGTCTTCGCCCCCCAGTCGAACATCTTGTGCTGCCGAGCGATCAGAAAGAGCGGGCGAAAGAATTTGCGCATGGCTTTTTTGTCGATCGCGAAATTCTTTAACTCTACGTTTTCACCCTCTAGCCAGAAGTGCTGCCGGTCTTCCACGGGGTAGGCCAGCTTGTGAAACTCGGTCTGGTAGGCCTCGGGTCGGAAATCGGAGACGCCGCTCCAGGTGAAATCCAGCTTGGGGGCGGTGAAGCGTTCGCCGTTCAACCCCTTGGTAAGGAAATGGTTCTCCGACGAGAGTAGGCCGTTGGGGTCGGCGGTGTCGACACGGGCAAAGGCCAAAACTTTATTCAGGTTGTTGTGCTCGGTGATGATTACCGCCGAGCTTCGGCCATTGGCGATGGACTCGAACTGCTTTAGCCCCTCGGCGATGCGGCCGCCCTCGTCGCCGTACGCCGCGGGGTTTTTGGCGAACTGTTCCAGGTACCATTGGTAGGGAACCTTGAGGTACTCGTCGAGAAACACCTTCGAGTCGGGATGAAAGTTTTGGGCGAGCGCTTGGGTCAACCCGTCCTGCTCGCCGAAGTGGTGATCGTAGTGATCGGCCAGCACGACCAGCACGGTGTAGCGTTGCTGCTTCGCCCCGGTGCCAAGGCGAAGCTCGTAGGGAATGACGTAGTAAGCCTCGGCGCTGATGGCCAGAACGAGAATCAGAAAGAGGAGTAAATTTCTCAACTGCGTCATTATACCGGTTTTGCGCGTGGTACCATAGACGCTCAGTGCACGCGAAGAGATCACAACCGGGAGCTTGGTTAGTCCTGGGGCTCATCCTCGCCGGCGATATGGCGCATGGCGACTTTCCGTGTCCACCGGGCTTCATCAAACTCTCCACCGCCATTCCGGGCGAAGCGGGGAAGAATGCCAAGCTCGCGACCCTTTACCGGCTGGTCATTGCCCCCGTGCTCGATGAAGGTGGCCGGGCGAAGTTCGCCCGCATCAAGTACGACTCCGCCACCGACACGGTGACCTTGATAAGCCCCATGGGCGAGTATCGCATTCGCTTCACTGAAAACCCCGCGGAAGCGTATCCGCACCTGGGCCTTCCCGACATCTCGGTGGCTAAGGGTAGGGTGACTTCCGACATCGTGCTCTATGCCCCGGCGGCCTACGCCGACATTGCACGGCTGCAGGGGGTGGTGCGATCCGCGCTGCGCGCCGATCGCTATCTGCATCCGCACCTCACCTCGCCCGATGGCGGCAAACTCACCCTTTCTTTTCCGCAGCGCGAAGCGTTGGCCGACCTCATCGCGATGGAAAAGAACGTGAAGGGGAAGAAGGGGTTGAAGCGCGGCCTCATCATGCCGGTGGGTATGGGCAAAACGATTGTTTCCGCCAAGTACGTGGATGCTTTGGGGGAGTACCATCGCGCGAAGGGGACCAAGGGGTGGAAGAAAAAGCCCCGCGTAATTTTTGTCGTTCAGAACAACTGGATTCTCGATCGTTCGGTGGAGACGTTCGAGGCGGAGCTGGGATTTAAAAAAGTTTCCAAGCTTTACGGAGAGTCGGTGGGGGAAAAGCTCGACCCCGATGCGGAAATGATCGCTATCACCCGCTCGAGCAAGTTCTCGCGCATGAACGAAATCCTCGAGCTGATGAAAAAGGACCCCGACCAGCCATGGGTGGTGGTGTTCGACGAAGCCCAGCATCTGGGCAGTCAGCAGTTCCAAGAGATTCGTAAAGAGATGGACTCGGTCATCGACAATCGCCACCGTGTGCTCTCGCAGTCGGCGACTCCGTGGCTCCCCAGCCAGGAGAATATCGCCGACTACCTCGAAGGGAACATTCACGGATCGTTACTTACGAAAGAAGAGCAGGCGCAGCTACGGCGCGGGGAGAAGCTGCCGGAGATTGCGCGCATTCAGTATTACCGCGGCATGCAGCAGGGCTATCTCTCACCATTATTCGGCGTAAACATGGTGCGCGAGGTAGATGGCGCCAAGACCGCCGACATTCTGGGGCGGGAGGTGGCCGACAAGGAGAATCAGTCCCGCATCATCACCCGCTACCGCGCCTTAGTTACCGACGCCGCCGAGCGGATCAGCGCAAACCAGATTCCCGGGCTTGCCGATCGCGGGGTGTTTTACGTCGACACCCAAGAGCAGGCCAACATTCTGGCCCGCGAACTTTCGAAGGAGTTGGGCGAAGAGGTTCGGCCGCTGCACGCCGGAGCCGGGGTGGACCCCACCACGCGCGATTGGTTCGCGGACAAGGGCAAGTTCGACAACGTCACCAACCGTAAGCAGACCAAGTACATCGTGGCCGTCGACATGCTGAAAGAAGGGGTCGATATTCCGTCGATCAATCTCATCGTGCTGATGCGCCGGTACGGCGACGACATGGGTGGGTTCCGTAACCTCATTCAGAATATCGGCCGCGGTAGTCGCAACCACTCCGCCGACTCGCAGGTTAAGCCGCATCTGCGGCTCGTGGACTATTCCCTTTATAGCCGTTGGTTTCGTGATGGGCTGGGCGAAATCTCGGTCGAGCCGCGCGAAACGCCGGGAAGAAAGGGAAAGCCGTCGCCCAAAGGGTACCTGGTGGTCGACGATGTGATCTACGATCCGATCCATTTTCAGTCCGACTACTTTCATCTCTTCCCACGCGACGGCAGCTTCGTGCAGGAGTTTCCGTTCTACGATCCACAAGCGTTCAAAGACGGCGGGTTGACCGTTCTGCACGAGGTATCGGGCAGCTACGGTATTTTGCGGTTCAACGAAGATTTTGGCGTAAAGCAGTTGATCCTGAAGCTGGCGGGATTTCTGCCCGATTCGCCGGAGAAAGCTCGACTAATCGAGCAGCTTTCGGACGATGCCGTGTGGGGATGGAAGGCCGCCGACGGCGCAGGCTCGAAATTCAATACCAACGACTCCGACCCCGCCGCCCAGCGAATCTATCGGGCGCTCTACCGGATTGCGGCGCTCAAGAAGCTGACGCCGGATGGGGCCGAGTTGGAGCTAACTCGCCTTCATGAACGTGACGAGCTTGAGAATCTCATCGATTCGTTGGATCCCGATCGGGTGAAGTCGTTGACCGTACCCGAACACCGTGTGCGGTTTCTCGATAAAGAGAATGGCGCTTGGGCGGCGCTGGCGGGAGAGGCCATCGAGCGCAGTCTGGGGAAGGTCTCCGATCGCCACGGGCTGGAGACGCTAATGACCACTCTCGCCCGTTCGCTACCCGCCGGACCGGAACGCGATAACGTTCAGGCGCGCCTAAAGGCCGATTTGGCTTTTGGCCCCATCGACGGGCAGGCGATGAACTCTACCGCTTACGCGGAAGTTCAATCGCGAACTGGTGGTCGGCGCGCCAAGGTGCAGGGGCCGTTGCAACGAGGTTACCGCGCGTTCTACGCGATTGCGCAGGTTTTAAAGAAAACTCCCGCCGGCGCCGACCTCGATCTTTCGCGTCTGCACGAGCGGTCAGAGGCCGATAAGGTCTTGGGTTTGCTCAACCCCGATCGCACGGGCGTCGTCTTTGATCCGGTGAAGCACGCCGCTATCTGGGAACCGGCTACGGGAGCGATTCGCGCCGTGAGCGATCGGGCGACTAGTTTTGGGGTGACTTCGTTTGCGAGGGACTTCGCCCCGATGAGAATGCTAGTTCAGTTTGCCAAACGCCTGCCCGAGTCGCCGGAGCGCGAGGCACTGATCTAGGACCTGGGCGACAAAGCCAGATGGGGCTGGGTCGGAAAAGACGGATCGCTTCTAATGAACGAGCGTTTCGAAAACCCCACGGGCCGGTTCTATCGGGCGCTGGCCAAAGTGGCCCACGTGCACAACAAGTTAAGCCCGGAGTTACCGATCGATCTCGAAAAAATTCACGAGCGGGGCGAGGCGGAAAAGCTGATGAACTACCTCACGCTCGGGTTTACCTTTCCGTCGACCACTGGAGCGCAGGCACTTGCCTTCGCCAAAAACGCGGGGGCGGTTCCCGAGGAAAGGGCGCGCTCGATGGGTGTTTCGGCCTACGTCACCAACTATGGCCCCAAGCGCGTGGCGATCCTTCTGACGCAGAAGATAGAAGCGCGTTGGCCCGAGTCACCGTATCCTAAAAAGCTCATCGCCGCGCTGGAAGACAACGCCTTCTGGGGATGGAGCAGCTCCGACGGTCACATGGTAAAGGCCGGCAGCAGCGAGGCCTCGGCCTTACGAGTGCAGCGTGCCTTCTTGGCAGTAGCCGCCGTGCTGGAAAAGCTAGACCCCACCTACCGCGCCGACGCGGCCAAGCTATCGACCGAAGCGGGAATCAACGAGCTACTCGACCACCTACCGTAACCCCCGCAGGTACCCGCTTCCTTTTGAAACTCAGGCCCCCCGGCCCCGCACTTACTTCTTGCCCGTTTTCTCGATGAGCGCCACGCGCCGGTTGATCGCCTGGCCTTCGGGGCTCCGGTTGGTGGCGATGGGTGCCAGGAACCCTACGCCGTGCGCTTCGAGCCGGGCGGTGGCGATCTTCTCTTTCTCCACCAGCCAGCTGAGCACCGAGTGGGCCCTACGGCGCGAGAGATCGGCATTGTAGTCGAGCGTGCCCTGCATGTCGGTGTGGCCCACCACGTAAAGGTCCAGCTTGGGTTGCTGACGCAAAAGCTTCGCGACTTCTTGTAGCACCGGCGCCGACTCCGAGCGAATGTTCGCGCTGTCGAAGTCGAACTCGATGCCGTAGACCGAGGCGTGGCCGTTGTCGCGAATCTGGTGCCACAAGGCCGTGGCGTCTACCTTGACCTTACCGCCTTCGAGCGCGCGTTGCTCGGCGATCCACACGATGGTGCGTGGCTTGTCGGCCGTGGTCTTTATTCTGCCGTCCGCTTTACAGTAGTCGGTAACCACGGCCACCACGAGATGGCGCTTTTGCACCGTTCCGGAGGTCACGACGTACTTGGCCCGCTTGGCATTAAACGCGTAACAGACGTTTAAGCCATCGGCTCCGAGGGCTTCCAGAAATACCTTCACGCGAAAATTCGGATCGGGTTGGTCAGTCCCCTTTTTGACGGCTTTCAGGCCCGCCTTCTCCAGAGCGCTTTGATAGTTCGCCACGATTTCGGCGGGCGTTTTGTCCGCGGGCCCGTCGTAGATGAGCCGGGTGAGTTCTCCTTCAATTTCCGTGTACTGCTTTACCCGGCCGAAGAAGTTTCGTAGTTCGAGCGGGAAACGGAAAGTGCCGTGATTCTCGTGGTACTGATCCACTAACACCGAGCCCGTATAGGGATGAATGAGCGGGTGCCCTTTTCCGTTGGGATCGCCTAGCGACGCGCCTGAAGCGGCTTGGATAGCGAACAGAGTAACGATGAGGAAAACGACGCTGGCCTTCATCTACTCCTCCTGCCCTTGCAACATCTGCTTGAGCATCTCCGGCGGAATGTCTTTGTTTCCGCGAAGCTGTTCGATTGCCTCTTTCGGCAGCTGGAATTTTCCAGCCCCACCACCGGCCGCCGCCCCCATGCCGCCGCCGATCGCCGAGGGCATTCTCATGAGGGAGTAACCGGCCGGAATCTCGAAGGTGGAGTTGGGCAGCGATTTCGTGTCGATGGATTTAAGCTCGTGCGCCAGTTCCATCGCGGGGACGTTCGCCTGTGCATGGGATCGCCACTTGCCCTTTATCGCCAAACCTAGGGAGATTTCGAGCAGTAGATTTTTTTTGGCCGCTCCGCGATCGTTCTTCACGGTTTCTAGTGCTATATCTCTGGTCTCTTCGGGGAGTAGATCAAACGCACTTCGCGAATAACAGTTTTCGAAATCGAAAGCATGCCTCCCTTCAACTTTCTTGGTACCGGAATAGTACTCACAAGCGTGCCCCGCGAAGCTCCCCTTTTTTCCCATGGGCTTTAGCGACATGTTCGTAACCTTACCGTCGGTCCCTCCGAACCAGGACGCCCAGACCTCGTTGCGATCCCCGGGCATACAGCTGCGGGTTGCAACGATGCAGGTAAAGTTACCTTTCTCGGTCGAGAGGAGACGAGCCTCGCCCATTCCCGCCGGCGCACCGGGGCGGTTCATTTTAGTGATGGCCGCAAAGCGAGTGCCCTTCACGAAGTAGGTCCCCTTTCCCCTCACGTTGCCATTCGAAACCAGGTCCATGGTGAAAGTGAGATCGGCATAGGCCGCCGAAGAAAGGAAAAAGAACGACAGCCTTAGAATCGAGGTAGCGTAGCTCATGGATTCTCCTGGTGAGCCAGAATTATATCCGATGGCCGTTATGACAGGGAGCTGAAGTCGAGCCAGCGCCTAATCATCGGTCTTCTCCACTATTTAGAGTGCCGACTTCCGGGTACCTATCCCACAGATAATTATGGCGCGCAGGTACCCGCTTCCTTTTTCCTCATTCGCACGGGGTCTGCCCCTCGAGGGTGCAAACGCGGGCCGGGGGAAAATAGGAGCTGTCTGGCGGAATGGCGTCTTTACAGATCTCTTTGGCGAATGACCAGGCTTCGTCATCCGTCGTAGCGCAGGCGGTATATTTGCGAATGCCTTGGTCTTCACTCGGGCACCGGAAATTGCAGACAAAGCCAGACCTCACTAGCCCTTCTTTGGCGCAGGGGTTTGCGGCCGTAACGCATCGGCCAACCATCGCGGATTCCGATCGGGCGGCCTTGGCGTCGGCCTTTCCCGTTTTGCTCTGACAAAGCGGGTTCAACGACTCAACCATGGACGGGGTCAGCACCGAAGTTCCGCAGTAGCTCACCTCGATATAGCCCAGCAGCTTCTGGTCGAGGCCGGAAACGCACGGAAGATGACACGCCCAGATCGAGCGAATCAGGCCAGCCTCTGCCCTCGGGCTCACAGCCCCAAAAAAGACCAAAAGAAAGATAGAGAAGACTCGATCCATACCCACTGACCCCCTGATTGCTGTGCTCTTATGGAGCTATCAGGGCGGCCGGACGATTACAAATCCATGAAAAACGGGTCACGCCGCAGGTACCTGCTTCCGTTTAGATCCTTGTCTGGTCTTAACTCCCCGACACCTGCCGGCAGTCAAACGTGGTGACCTTGCCCGTGTGGTCGGTGAGCGTGCCCGAGTCGATGTAGAGGTTGTACCGAAGGGTGGCGTTCAGGCGGGTGCCCTTAAGGTGATAGTCGGTCACCATGGGTTGCACCATGGTCGAAGTCGACTCTCCGCGATCGGCATCCTCTAGCTCGTGGGCGTAAGGCCCAATCAGGTAAGTCTCCGCGGTGAACGTCCCGGCCCCATCGCGCGGGATCACAAGCCGCTGCCGATGGTAATAAAGATTGGTGTTGGTGCGCACGCTGTTGCACACCACATTGACATCCGCGGCCTTGGCCGCCCCTGCGCTAATCACCAGTAAAAACAAAATCGCTTTCATCACTTCCTCCTGCAACTGCTTGTAGTGGAGTCGGCAATCACGTTCCAATGAGTAGTGATTATGGCTGTGATAGCAAAGGCTGGGTTGGGCGCGAAAAATGTGTGGCGCCGGCCGAATTGGCTGCTAGCTTGGGACCTGATGGGTTCATCTACTTAAGG
>JBGSST010000180.1:0-2998 GCA_041736915.1 Bdellovibrionota bacterium | reverse complement strand
GACGGCGGTAACAACGCCGACGACGCCGGGCTTGTGGTGGGGCACAATTCGGTTCAGGTAATCCGCCTGCACGCGCACGTTGCTGTCGCTGATGAGAATCAAATCGTAGCGGGCCTCGCGGTAGGGCCGCACTAAGTTGTTCACCTTGGGGTTGGGGCCGATGGCCTCGTCGCCAATCACGAGCCGCGAGTCACACTTAGGGTACTTCGCGCGGAGCCGCTCGATCACGGGAATCACGGGATCGTTCGCATCGGCGACGGAGAAGATCAGCTCGTAAAGCGGATAATCGAGAGCAAAAAAAACTTCGTTGTTTTCGAGGAAACCGGTTTCGAGCCCCTTGGCGGGCTTTAGGATAGAGACGGGCGGATAGTGCGGCGTGGAAGGCTGGGTCTGCGTGAACTTTCTACGCGCGAACCAGGTGCCCCACACCGTGGTCCCGAAGGCCAGTGCCCATAGGGATAAAGGGAGTACGGACGGTAAAGTCATACTTTTTCTCCTTAGGCTCCTCGTAGAACACGAACTTCACTTCTTGCCGTTTGATGGCGCGCAGAATCGCCTCGGGATGCTTTTCGCAATCGAGCACCGTTTTCCACGACGTCATCTGACTGGGCACGTGCATGTCGGAACTCGCAATTTTCGGAAGCTTCGTCTCGGCCACTTCGTCGAAGATGTAAGGGCCGCTAGCCACTTCCCACGCGTCGAAGCAGTTCTCGAGTTCGCGGCGGCGATCCCAAATGTGGTACGTCTGCTTTTCTACCTTGCGGGTCCAAACCGGATGGGCCGCCACCGACAGTCCGCCGCGCTCGCGAATTTCCTTACAGAGCTCGGGGATATCTTTGTCGGCCCACATAAAATCGGTCACCCCCAGCGCAAGCACGTGCGCCGAGCGGTGGTTAGAAACGAAATTCTTGGTTAGCTCCAGCCCCGGAATGATCACCATTCCGTACTGCTTCCACGCCCGCTCGGTCTCGGACTTGAGCAGGTCCTGGTATAGGTGGAACGTTGCTGGCGAGAGCGAGGCATCGAGAAACCGGCTGGCTTTACCTAGCCAAGTTGCCTCTTCGCAGAGGTGGTCGGTCATAGCGATGCAGCCAAAGCCCTGACGCCCGTAGAGGTCGACTACGTCGGGCAAGGGGATTTTCCCATCGCTGAAGGTCGAGTGAACGTGGAAGTCTGCCATGAACATGCCCTTATTATCGGCAATGTTTGTTGGGGTTTCTTTAAGGCCGGGTGACGATTCGGTTATTGACACGCTCGTGGAGCCTTAATGCGTGCGGAATACGGGAAGATTAGCGTTCGTTGAAGGCTACCGGGCCCCGCGATAGGGCGCGCTGGCCGCGGAAAGTGCCGTACGTGTCGTGGGCCATGTCAAAAATTGTCCGCTGCCGGGCCCCTTCGGGAATGGCCGGAGCCGGAGCGTCCTTGGACCGCCACCACTTCACGGCGAAATCCAGTAGCGCGCGGCGATCGCGTTCCGTTACGCCGTCGCCTTCCATGGCGAGCGAAGTCTTGGGCTTGGCCTGGGCGCCCACGAAGGCCGCCAAGGCGTTCATCAAAGTCGAGTCGTCGCCGCCTTCGCCATTGCCACCGCCGTTCGCGGTAGCCCCGTTCGGTTTCTTCTTGGCGCCGAAAGAGATGAATGAGCCGTTCTTGATATTGAGCACCGGCCCTTCGTCGATGCCGAAGCCTTCTTTGGGTTTGCGCTCGGTCGTGGTCTCGACGTCACTCTCGGGCCGCGTTCCCGCGCCGATTTTGCCGGTGCCGCCTTCGGAGGCCGAGGCGAAGTACGCGGTCATTTCCGCCGCACTTTTGAACTCGCCGTCGAGCATCTTCTCCGCGAAGTCCGCGGCGTCGATGTTGCGTTCCTCGAAGAAGGCTTTGTCGGCGTCGCTCATCGACTCGACCGCCTTATCAATCTTGGCCTGCTTTTGCGCCTCATTGGTGCTGGAGCCCGGTGAGCCGGACGCGAGCATTCCCGACTGGCCACCGCCCGCCGGCCCCTTGGGCTCGAGCTTGCCGTAATCTCGCGTGAGGCGGCGGATACCGCGCTCGTACTCGGTGCGCGAGTTGATGAAGGCCTGCTGGTTATTCGTATAAATGTCGTACCGCTCGTCGAGTTTGGCGTTCTCTTTGGCTTCGCAATCTTTGTCTCCGGCGCAATCGAGCGCCACGGCGATGCCGCCCACGGCGATGCTAATCATCTGTGCGAACTCGCCGTCTTCGCCAACCTTGGCCAAAATCTTGGCGTCGACCAGCTTTTCGTCCAACCCGAGCCTTCCGGGGTCATTGTCCTTGTCCTTCGGGTCGGCCACGACTTCGTTGCGCGGGTTGGGCGCCAAAGTTTCCTTGAGTTCAGAAAGTCGGATGATCACGTCGGCCGTCGTTTCCATCGTGCCGTCTGCCTTCATGCGGGGGGCGGATTCGGTGGGGTCTTTCTTCTGCTGCCCCAAGGCCTCGGTAAACTTGTTCGTGTTGTCCTGCAGGATGATGGAGCCCGTACCGACTTCTTTTCCCTTGTTCAACTCGGAGTGAAAGCTGCCGGAGTTGGCGTAGCCCGCGTCTTGCTGCCACCACGGGCCAGCTTCGCCCTGGGCGACATTAGTAAAGAGGAGCAGTGAAAGTAGGTGCCGTTTCATAGTTGATGATCCTAGAGGGTTCAAATGCAAACCCGGAGCCGGGTGTGGACTACGTGTTTTCAGCGGTATGGACCTTGGGCGGGTGTCTAAGGTCTAGACACCCGCCTAATTGCAGTTCATTTGCCGTAGCCCCCCCGCCCTGCTTAAATGAGTTTTTAAAAGCGAGGTAAGCAATGCGTTGGACTCTCCTATTGGTGGCCCTGTTGGGAATGTCGGGACTTTCGGGCTGCGGCTATAACCGTCTGCAGTCGCTGGACGAGGACGTCAAAGCGGCCATGTCCGAGGTGGATAATCAGTATCAGCGGCGCAATGAACTGATCCCCAACCTGGTAGAGACCGTGAAGGGTTACGCCAAGCACGAG
>JBGSST010000340.1:0-6023 GCA_041736915.1 Bdellovibrionota bacterium | reverse complement strand
CAGCTCGACACCTAGGTACCCCGCTCCATTCCTGCCCTTTTGCATCAAGAAACCCAAAAGCGCTTCGAACGCCACGCCACGCTCGGTGTGAATGATCGGGTTCCAATCGACGGCAAAGCCAACCCCCGAGCTTTCCACCGTCGGGCCCAGAATAAAACGTTTCCATCTTCGTTCGGGTAGGTTCGGCTTCGGTTTGGCCACTACCACGGGGGGCGGTATTGGCGCCTTCTCGATCAAAATCTCTTTCTTCTCGTCCTTCAGCACCCCCTCTTTGGCTTCCACGCGGGCCACTACCCGACGATTCTTGAATCGTCCGGCCTCGGTGCCGTTGGACTCGACCGGCTTGGCGCTACCGTATCCCACGGCGGATAGGCGTGAGGGCAGTACGTCGAAATCTTGAATCAGCATCTGGCGTACGGATTGGGCCCGCCGCTCGGATAGCTTCACATTGGCCGCCTTGCCGCCGACGTTGTCGGAATGGCCCTCGATAACGGCGGTGGTGGAAGGGTACTTGGCCAGAAAGTCGGCGACCTGTATCACCTGATCGAGGTAGCTGGGATCTACTTCTGCCGAGCCCGGAGCGAACTCCACCTGCAGCGTCATCCGGACCGCGTCCGCGCAGAGTGTGGTCGGGAGAATGAGGGCGGCTAAGAGGATAGGCCAAATCGACATCATCCCCTTAAGTATACTCTGCTTAACGCTGCGCGAGCTCTTCGAAACGGCAAAGTCTGCGACGCAGCGTTCGAACGATAGAGCTCCACACGCCGGCGGTGTTGGCGTTGGGGGGCGCGCGCGGGTGAGTAATGCCGGCGTAAAAATCGGCCCCCGCGGTGCGGGGTTCCAGGAAGGCTACCCCTACCAGGTCGCCGTTTGGCTTCCACGCGAGAATCGCACCGTTGGCTAGCTCGAACTTCGAACCGGCCGGAGCCCCCTTGCGGGTCGTGGCGCGAAAGTTGGCGGCCAAACGCTTGTACTCTTTTTGGAGCATGGGCTGCGAGCGCTCCACAATGGGGGCTTCGCGCGCGGCTTTGAACTTATCGACCATCTCCTGCAGTGGCAGACGAGTGGTGCGCATACTGCGGCCGCGCGAGGGAAAAAGCTCCGCGAGGGTAAAGTTGTCGAGAAGGGTTTTGGCGTCGGCCATTGAGGTGGGGATCTCCCCTTCCGCCCAGTTCACGTGGGGGAATAGCTCGAGCAAGCGGCGCTTGTGCGAGCCGTACACACGGCGAAAGCTATCGCCCAGCACGGTTTCCACGCCGAGGATCGGCGTGATCTCTTCAACGAGTAGTGAATCGAGCGTGGTGTAGAGCGCGCGGCGATCGCGAAAGTCTTCGGAGAACTCCGTCTGCTTCAGCGACTCGTAGGCGAGGTTGGCCCAGTCGACGAGCACGTAACTTTCCCATGAGTCGTTGTAGAATGTCTGGGCCTTGTTGAACTTCAGATGCTTGCTCGGGCGTTGCTCATCGAGGAACGGCTGTAGCGTTTGCCGCTGCATCGCACGTAGCACGGGATCGGGATGAAACGCGTCGAGGTCTCGCAGCGTAATCTCACCGGTGGGTAGGCCGTCGCGCCCGATGTGGAACAAAACATTCTGCTGGTGCGGCTCTCCCAACATGCCTTCGGCGTAGGCCAAGTAGCCGTAAGCGCGGACGAGCGGCCGGTATATCCTCTCCTTCAAGAACTGCTGCGGTGGCATTCCGCTTAGTCGGATCATCTCCAGAATCGGGGGCTCGGCGCCATCCGGCCCTTTGGAGAAAAGGGAGAAGCCGGGCAGCATCTTTATCTCGCCGCTCAGAAATTTGGGGTCGAGCTCGCGCACGATATTGCCGTACTGCAGGCCGGGCGTTTCGAGCTGCAGCGATTCGGGCATGAACGAAAATCCGTAACGTTTCTTCACCGCTTCGGGAATGTCGGCCATCGCCTCGTTGATGGCGTGTGACCGGCTAAGCTTGTCGTGTGGGTTGAGCCGGCTGACGCCGCCAATCTTTCGGGTCAGAGAAACTTTCATGCCGATGGCGGCATCGGGGTCGGCATGGTGGCGGATCACCAGCGAGCGCGGCGAAGCGGTGGGCTGCGCGTAGTACTCACCCATCTTCAGGCCGCCGTACTTTTCGATCACTTTCTTGAGGCGGGGCGCCTGGTCGGGGTGGATGAAATAGCGGTAGTGATTCTTGCCACCCCGGCGAACGACGAGGAACTTCTTTGCGTTGCGCGAAAGGTTCGAGCCTTCGAACGAGACCATGTCCTCGACCGGAATTTCGAGATAGCCGATCTCGAACTTGGCTTCCTTACGCGGGTTGTACTCTGGGGGCAGCTGGCTATCCATGTCGAGAACGGCGAAGACCGACGTGTCGTTCGTCATCTCGTTGTGAAGCTGCTCGTAGTAAAGCCAGTTATCGATCGGGTGCTCGGGCGGGCGGCGGACTTCGCCAAACGCCGTCAGCGCCAGAAAAGAGAGAAGCAGTAATGTGTTCCCGACGTACTTCACGGAGGGGGAACACTTGCAGTGTACAGTCCACCCCTGGTTAAGCTCAGGCGAGGCCAGAATACACCGGTATACGCATTCTGGTGGCGTACAGCGTCAGCCACCCGCTAGAAAACTGACAGTCTACGGGGACGGCTGTGTTTTCGTGATTTCCGGGGCTACAATAAGCCGGACAATCCAAACAGGGGGATAGATGAATTTGACTCGCATAGCCAAGCTCGGAGTGGTTTTACTGGGGACTCTCACGTTGAGCGTTTCCACTTTTGGTAACGAAGTAGAAGTGACGGCCAAGACTGATCTCTTCGGCCAGGGCAAAAATAAAAAGCCGACCAAAGTGGGTACGGCGTTGCCGGGTTCGAAGTACAAGGTCATCAGCACCAAGGGTGCGTGGACCGCGATCAATTTTAACGGCAAGTCCGTTTGGATTGCTTCAAAGAACGTTCGTCCCGTGGATGGCGAGTACGCCTCCAACGAAGGCGGCGATCGCGAACCGGCAAGCTGGGGTGGATCGAGCGAGTCGAAGTATTCGGTGCACGCCGATCTCGCCGTGCAGACC
Source organism: Bdellovibrionota bacterium (assembly GCA_041736915.1). GTDB lineage: Bacteria > Bdellovibrionota > FAC87 > UBA2466 > UBA2466 > JBGSST01. The sequence continues at coordinate 2,982 of JBGSST010000340.1, read as the reverse complement.
GGTGGCTCGGGCTTTGGTCCCGGCTTTGGTGGCTGGTTCAAAGTTCACAAGTTCAGCCCCACGATGGTGTTGGACGTTGGTCCTTCCTTGTTCTTCTTTCCGTCGACCGCGGGTAGCACGGCGGGCGCTTCGGCCTCGGCCTTCCAGATCATGGTGAACGGACGCTTGCGTTACTCGGTGGCTCCCAAGATGCACTTAAATGGTGAGCTTGGTCTCGTGTACCTAAACGCAAGCGCCACGACGACCGTGCCGGTGCTTGGCACGGTGTCGGCCAGCTCTTCGAGCATCGGCGTGAACCTGGGGGGCTCGTTCTTGTACGAGTTCGCCAAACAGTGGAACGGCGTGGCCGGTCTGCGCATGGTATTCGCGGGCGGTACCGCGGCGCTCATCTCGGGCGGCGTCGAGTACTCGTTCTAAGCGGGGGATAGTTTATTTTCCCTTCTTTATTGAAACTGACCTTGTTGTTTTGGTGGGCGGCCTCCGCGGGGAACGCGGCGGCCGCTACTACCGTTAACTGCCAATCGGCTCCGCAAACGCTCGAGTCCCGCCACAAAAGATTGAATGAGCTTCACGCCCTGTGGGCCGAGATGACCGATCTGTTCGGTAACGTCGACGAGCCCGAGGGAAAGAAGAAGTCGGCAAAAAAAGTGAAGATCAGCTCCACCCGCAAACGCTTGCAGAGCAAAATCGAAACCCACGAAAAAGAGCTCGACGAGCTAACCACCAAGTACTGCAATGCTTGTTCACCGGGTAAAGAGATTCCCGACGCAAACCGCTTCTGTGATTTTTGCGGTGAGCTCGATCAGTGCCAGCCCAAGGAGTAGTTTTCCGTGAAGTTCTGCGCCATTTTTCTGCTCATCCCGCTCACCCTTTTTGCCAAAGAAAAAGGGGGCGCCGAGCGAGCGCTCAAGATTTTTCCTAAGTCCACCGTGCCCGGCGGAGTTATTGCCGTACACTACGCTTTGCCGGCGGAAGACGAGCCAGCGCTGTATACGCTGCAGGTGAACGGTAAAGACGTGGCGTGGGACCTCTGCCCGGGAAAGAAGCGACGCCTTTGCGCGTTTGCCGCCGTGGAGATGGATAACTCGCCTAAGAGAATGGAAGCGGTCGTGACTAAGGTGGCCGGCGGCACTCCCGAGACCCATTCGGTTCCCGTGCGGCCCAAGAAGTATCCTTCGGGCAGGTTGACGGTCGATCCTTCCAAAGCCGTGTTGTCCGACGAGGACAAAGCGCGGATGGATGAGGAGAGGGCTCGCACCAAAGCAGTTTATGAGGCGTCCGAAAAACGGCCATTGTGGGATGTGGACGGCTTTCGACTGCCGGGCACGGCGGGCACGACGAGCCCTTTCGGTGTGCAACGTAAGTTCAACGGCAAAGTGGCTAGTACTCACTACGGCTTGGACTTACGCGGTAACGAGAAAACCTGGATTTTATCGTCGGGAGCGGGACGGGTCGTGTTCGCGGATCATCTTTTTTTAGCCGGTAACTTCGTGGCCGTGGATCACGGTATGGGCCTGTTCACTACCTACTCTCATCTGAGCGAGTTCGCGGTGAAGGTGGGCGACGAGGTGAAGAACGGACAGCGTTTGGGCCGGGCTGGCGCCACGGGCCGCGTGACCGGACCACATCTTCACTGGGGGGTTCGCATCAATGGGCTCTACGTCGACCCGGCGCAGTTTTTGAAGATCGCGAACCGGTAGCTTTTGTTTTTTCGCTAGGTAGCGGATGCCAAACTACCTCGCAGTCGCGGGGCAGTAAGCAGCCCGCGATGCGGTCTTCGCTCTTTCGATCCCGTCGCTGAAAGCAATGAACCGTGGTGGCGCCGGTAGTATCGAGTAGCGCCGCGAGCTTGGCTTCGAACTCTTCATCGAGATCGATCTCGAACGCCTGGGAAAAGGTTCGGGGCAAAACGGTAGGACGGGCTTCGTCGGTGAAGAGTAGTGCTATCTCCGGGATGCAGCCCATGTGTGAGTAAGAGTATCACACGGATCGGTGCGCCGACCTTCCTTGGAATTCCTCTGTTATTCTTAATCTATCCCCGTCAGTCCTCACGGAAGGCTCCCCCTAAAATGGCTCGTCGCATTAAGCTTCCCGGTGCTTTTGCATTTCCTATTGTCTCCATCGTCATGCACGGGCTGGCGTTATTTTGGTTCTTGCCTTCACTTGCCCTGGTTCCCGCCGGTGGCTACCCGAATGCCAGGCGTTTCGAGCCGGTGGAAGTAGTGGCCCAGGATCACATGGCCGATATCGATCTCGAAGGGGGCACTAAGCAAGAGCAGCTGGTGCAGACGGAAGAGACAAACAACGACGAGATTCCCACCGCCGCCACGGCCTACCTGAGCCACAAAAATCAGGTGGTTAAAGTGAACGAGCAGGCCAAGTTCGGAAACGAATTTCAGCGGCGGGGAGACGGCGCCGAGGTATTTGATCCGCGGGCGGACGGGATCCACGGTCTTCCCGCCGAGTCGCTGCGAATGTCCGATCTCAATCTTGACGGAAAGCCGGGCAACCGCTGGTCGGCCGACCAAAAGTTTTTAGCCCGCGTATTCGATGGCACCGTAAGCTCCCACTCCGCCAGCAACGACTACCTGCCCGATGTGCCCATGGGCATGCGTACTTTGCTGAACACGCGTGAGTACAAGTTTCATCTCTACCTCGAGCGCATTCGCCACACGGTGACGCGACCGTGGCGCGAAGACGTCGAGCGCCGCATGGCCGCACTCTTTTTGACCGGCCGACCGGTGGCGACTCGAGGTGATCTCGTGACCAAGGTGCAGGTGACCCTCGACGCCCAAGGGGCCGTCACCGCGGTGGAAACCCTGAAGAGCAGCGGCTCGCGCACGATCGATCTGGCGGGAGAGGCGGTGTTCCGCTCGCAGTCCGTTTTTCCCAATCCCCCCAAGGGGCTCGCCGGCGAAGACGGCATCATTCGCCTACGTTGGACCTTCGTGCTGAAGGTGGTCGCCCAGGTTGCCGATGCCC
>JBGSST010000337.1:0-17907 GCA_041736915.1 Bdellovibrionota bacterium | reverse complement strand
GCTCATCAACGGCCGCGTAGCCTTTTACCTGGGAATCAGCGGCGCGGGATTCTTCCCCACTTTCGACGAGCAGCGCCCGCCGTGGACGGGCTTTACCTCGCACTACCAGGTGTCCGACGCCGACGAGGCGGGCAAGCGGCGCTTGCGCGCGGGCACCGAAGCGGCGGAAACCTATCTGCAACGGAATCAGGAAGAGTTCGTGGAGTTCGCCCGCAAGTACGGCAATGACGGCTACGGCTACCTCGGCATCTGCAACGATGCCTCGGCCGTAATCGAACGCGCGATGTTCCCCGTATCGACCTTCTACCCGCTGTTCCGATCGCCCGAGCTGCTCACGAAAAGCCACCGCGACGACAGTTTGAACGAGATCTTCAAGGTGCTGCCCTACGACAGCCTGCCGATCGGCACGGTGGGCGTGGGCCCGGGCGACGCCACCGCCGTACTCGGCCGTATCCTCAAAATGAACGCCCCGCCACTCGATGGGCGCTACCGCTGGGACGCCGAGTTTCAATCACATATCGACGCGGCCAAGCTGATTTACGGAAGCCGCCGCGGACAGTAGCTAGCGGCTATACGGAGTATTCCTGGCGTGGGCACCCACGCGCTTTTGAAACCATTGAAGAATCACCGCCCTGGTGACCGCCAGCCATCCGGTGCCTTTTTTGGGAACGGCGAAAGCCCTTTGGTTTCGCCGCGCACTCTCTGAACACAATCGCCAGTGTCTCAAAGTTGGATCGGTGTTGGAGAAATTCCATCTGTAAATGGGCGTGAAAATCAGTGGCCGCGTTCGTGCATTTCTAGCCCCGCATGAAGAACGTGACGATGGCGCTGATGTTAGTTTTGCTTTCGGTAAGTTCTCTCGCGCTGGCTACTACGGAAAAGGTAGCACCGCCAGTGAAGGCCAATCCTAGCTGGCTCGGTACGATGGAAGCGAGCCTAGTCACGTCGCGCATGCCGAATGCGGAAGCATGGCTCGGCGACACTGGCGTGGAAAAGGAACCTCACTGGCTATCTTGGATGGGCTGGATTGTGGCCGCGGCCTGCTTGCTCGTATTGGGCACGCTTCATTTGCGATCCCGCCGTCAGCAGAAAACTTTGCTTCGCGGTGGCGAGCCCGATTTCTTCTTTCTTCCCCCGGCCCGCGATCGCCGCCGCCGTCCCCGCTAAAGCTGCGGATTTTTATTCCCGCTCCGTCCGTCATACTCTTTCGGCGCCGGGGGTAAGAGATAGTTCACCTTCTCGCCGTCGAGCTGCATTACGGTTCCGGGCAGCTCACTGAACGTTTCGGACTTTTTTTTCTCTTCGCAACCCAGGGCGGGCACGGCTAACAGAACGGCGAACAGTACGGGGGCGACTCTCATGGGGTGTTCTCCTTCACCATTTATAGGGCCTTTGCCTACAAAACGGGGCAAACCCCCATAACGTGACGAAGCGTCGCATAGTTTTTATTACGCCGCCACCGGGACGGGTCTACTTCTCCGGCAAAACGATGCCGTACTTCTGCGCTTTGCGGTGAAGCGTTTTGCGATCGATGCCCAAGATCTGCGCCGCTTTGGATTTATTGTACTTCGCGTCTTCCAGTACCTTGAGAATGTGCCGGCGTTCGACCTCTTCCAGAGATACTTGAGCCGTCTCCAGGACCGGAGTAGCGAGTGGTTCGCCCTGAATCTCCGGGGGGAAATCATCGGGATATAGCTGCGACGAACGCGCCATGGTCACCGCGCGCTCGATAGCGTGCTCTAGCTCGCGCACGTTGCCCGGCCACGAATAGGCCTCGAGCAGACTCATCGCCTCGGACGCGACGTGCGTGATGCGTTTATGTAACTTCACCGAGTAAACGAGCAAGAAGTGGCGCACCAGATCCGCTAGGTCCTCGCGGCGTTCGCGTAGCGGCGGTAGATCGATGCGGATCACTTTCAAACGATAATAGAGATCCTCGCGGAACTGCCCCTTCTGCACGGCCTCTTCCAAGTTGCGGTGGGTGGCGGCCACGATTCGTACGTCGGCCTTCTTCGTATCTTGCGAGCCTACCGGCTTGAACTCGCCCTCTTGCAACGTGCGTAGCAGCTTCACTTGCAAGGCCGGCGTCATGTCGCCAATCTCGTCGAGAAAAAGCGTACCGTGGTCCGCCTCTTCGAATAGCCCCACCTTGTTGCCCACCGCGCCGGTAAAGGCCCCGCGTACGTGACCAAAAAGCTCCGACTCCAGCAAATTTTCCGCTAGCGCGCCACAGTTCACCGGAATGAACTTCTTGCGCCGTCGCTCGCTGTGCTCGTGAATCGCGCGGGCCACCAGCTCTTTACCCGTGCCGCTTTCTCCGAAGATCAAAACCGGGCTCGACGCCAACGTAGCGCGCGCCATGGTCTTGAAGACTTCCACGAGCGCCGGGGACTTGCCGATGAGCGATCGGGGGGTAAGCATCGGGGTGGAGGATGATTCCACCACCGGCGTGCCGTCCGCTTGGCTCTCCACCTGGCGCGCCGCCCGATGAACCACGGCCTTCAGCTCATTGACCTTGAAGGGCTTAGAAACGTAATCGAACGCTCCATCCTGAATGGCGCGAATGGCCCCTTCCATGGTGCCGAAGGCTGTCATCAAAATGACGATGGGCGGATTGGGAAGCCGTTTACACTGCGCCAGCAGATCGTAGCCATCGACTTCGAGCATGTGCACGTCGGATAGCACGATGGAGAAACGCTCGTCGCGTAAACGCTGTAGCGCATCCTCGCCGCTCGACACGAGCGAGAACTCATAGCCCTGGGACGAAAAAATCTCTCCCAGTAAATCGCGCGTTACGCGGTCATCATCGACAATCAATAGCTTCATGCATTCTCTCGGTACGGGACCTCTAAAGTAACCTCGGTCCAGGCCCCTTCACGGGACTCAATGTGTAACCTGCCCCCGTACTTTTTGGCTATCCCTTCGCAAATGGGAAGCCCCAGGCCGGTTCCGCCGCCCGGACCCTTGGTGGTGAAGAAAGGCTTGAGCACATTCCGAAGGTGGTCCTTAGGTATGCCCTCACCAGTGTCGCGCACCGACAGCACGACCCAGTTCTTTCCTTTTTCTTTTTTGCCGGAGCTCACGATCGTGATTCGCATCACTTCCTCCGGCTCGTGCAATTTCTTCTGCTTAATGCTGTCGAGCGAGTTGTTGATGAGGTTGAGCAGCACCTGCTCGAAATCGAGCGGCGTGGCCAGGAGCGGCGGAAGATCGCGGTTAAGCTCTTTTACCAGCTCTACCCGCATCGCATCGAGCCGGGGCTTTAGCAGCTCAATCGTTTTCTCCACGATGGCGTTGGGATCCACGAGCTGATTTTCGGACGTGGGCTTGGAAGTGGTATGCAGCAGATCCTTAACGATGGTCTCGATCCGGTGTACCTCACCGCTCAAAATCTGAATGCGTTCTCCCGGAGCCTTTCGCCCCGGATGAAGGTTCGGCAGCGAAACGTCCGCGAGGTCTTCTTGAAGTAGTTCCAAGTGACCCGAAATCGCATTTAGCGGCGTGCCGATTTCGTGCGCCACCCGCGCGGTCAGCTGCCCCATTACCGCTAGTTTCTCGCTATTCATGAGCTGGCGCTGAGTTTCGTCGAGTTGCGAGGTAAGCGCCTCGTTTTTCGACTCGGCGATGCGCAGCCGACGTTCGTTGGCTACCGTCTTGCGCAAGAAGTACGACAGAAGCACTACGAGGATCATCACGCTGGTGCCGGCCCCAATGACGATGATGCGCGACAAGGCCTGCATGAGTCGGCTCACACTCTTTAGCGAAACTTCAACCTGCACCATCCCCAGCACCTTACGGGCGCTCTTGGTTTTGGCCAGCGTCAGAATGGGCACGCGCACGCGCCAAAAAGGCGAATCCTCTTCACGAAAAAATTCGGTCTCGGAGGCTTCCACCAAGGAAATGCCGGTGAGCTGTGCGGTTTCGTCTTCCACGTTGGAGGCGATGAGCTTGCCCTTGAGCGGATCATTCTCCTCACGAGCAATCACGTCGATTCTGGTGACGCTGGGCTGCAGGTAGAGCTGCGACTGAATTTCATTCTCGATAACGGCCGTGGCGTCCGCGCGCGTGAGCCAACGCTGACTTACCACTTTGGTGGCGATGAGCTCGGCGGTCGACAAGCCAATCTGACGCCACTCCTCTTCGAGAATGGGGCGAGTGATCTGATACTGAAACAAGGAGATGCCCAAAAACGTGGGCAGAATTACCGACAATAGGACGATGATAATCTTCGTCTGAATGTCGATGTGCTTGAGGGAAAAGGTCACTTAGACCGTCCAAGCTAACGCGGTTTAGCCAAAAGAAAAAGGGGATGGCGGTTAGGCCATCCCCTTTCAAGCTTAAGCAACTCGGGGCCAAAACCTCGAATCGTTCAAAGTGAATTAGTGAGCGGTGGTGGTCGATTCGACCTTCTCGGTGACGGTTTTCTTGGCTTTCTTGGCCTTTTTGCCGCCTTTTTTCACTTCGGTTTTCATTTCTTCTTTGTGCTCGGTGACTTTGTCGTGAGCAGCTTCCGTCGTGGTCGTCGCGGCCGCGGCAGCAGCATCCGCCGTAGGAGCGGTGGGCTCATTGGCGAAAGAAGAGAGGCCGAACAAAGCGACGAACAAACCGACTAGCAAGTTTTTCATGTGTGATTCTCCTGAATGAAGATTCCTGCGAGGCGTTGGACCGGGCACAACGCCCAGTCAGAGGCTTCGCTTGTAGGAATACCGATAAGCAAAGCATTTACCGTACCACCCCGAGACCCTTGGTAGGCAGGGGGGGTACCTTCCAGCTGGGACAATCTGCCCCAGTTCACCCGGGCCGTGCCGCGGAGAAAGATCCCACTATTCGTTACGGGCTTTGAATCCGGTGGCGCGCAGCAAACTGTGAGTCACTTCGGGGAACAGCCGGTTTACCAAAACCACCGCTTTGCCGTGGCCGGTAATGACCGTTTCCCGTTTCCGTAAGAAGAGGCTGTTGACCATGTGCCGCGCCGCCTTGTCCGCCTTCACCGGCAGCCAGGAGGGAAGCGGGTCGGGAGTATGATCGCGCAGCACGCCCGAGTTATTCACACGCCGTATCTCCGATTCCACGAAGCCCGGGGCCAAATGGGTGACGGAAACCCCGCTCTCGGCCAGCTCCAGCCCCAGCGAGTCCGAAAGTGCCCGCACCGCGAACTTACTCATCGCGTACGGCGAATTCCCCGCGAGCGAAATGAAGCCATTCACGCTACCCGTGATGCCTATTCGGCCTTTGGTTTTCTTCAAAGCCGGGATGGCGGCCCGCACGGTCCGCAGCACGCCGAAAATGTTCGTTTCGAACTGCCGGCGAAAATCATCGAGCGACAAGTTCTCCACGTCCCCCACCACGCCGAAGCCGGCGTTGGCCACCATGACGTCGAGCTTGCCGAACTCTTTCACCGCTAGCTCTACGGCCTTTTCGATTTCACCGTCTTTAGAGACGTCGGCCTGCACCGCGAAGGCCTTCTGCGACGAGGTGGTGAAATCCTTCACGATCGAGTCGAGCCGGTCTAGGCGCCGGGCCACCAGAACTAAATGGGCCCCCTGCTCGAAGAAGACCCTGGCCATGGCTAGGCCAATGCCCGAAGAAGCCCCGGTAATGCACACTACGTGGTTCTCAAAACGTGTCATAAGTGCAGACAATCTCGCCCCAAGCCGTTGAATCTTCAAGGAAATAGGTCGGTTTCGCAGCCCCAAGTGTCACCGGCATAAACACCATGCTTGGTGGGCATTCCCATCACAAAACCTTGAAATCATTAGAGTAAGTGCACATTAGGGAAACCGGCACCCGCGTTGCATTCTCTAGGAATACACCACGCTCAACACCACCGTACGGCACCCTCGGCTCTGTCACCGCACCCAACGCAACCAAGACCGCCTTCTACAGGGAGTTGTATGAATCAGTTTTTGAAAGTCCTCATCGTGAATCTCGTTCTCGCCGTATGCGCCGCTCACGGCGAAGAGGCGAAACAATGGGGACCCGCCGGCAAAGCAGATCCGCGTAAGGCCAAGGCTACCCGCGGTCGGCGCCTCGCCTCGATTCAGGAGGCCAATCAGAATTCGTATCGCAGCACCCGAGGCTATAAATCGAAGGATGGGCTCGATGCCCATGCCGGTTTGGCCATCGGGGCCGGAATGCAAAAAGAGAGCTCGGCATTTGGCGGCGTAGGAGATTCCCAAGCCTTTGGCGCGGCCCCCTCCATCGGCCTCTCCCTGGATTTGAAATACGCCCGCTACTTCGGCCTCGAGCAGGATGCGTATTACCAGATGAACGGCAGCACCGCCGACCTGGGCGGCGCGACCGAAAAAATGCAAAGCATGGGTAGCTTGACCACGGTGAAGGGGCAGCTCCCGTTCGCTCTCGGGTCCGTGCGCCTGTCGCCCAAAGTCGGCGTGGGCTTCGCGTACCTGAAAGAGACTTCGCAATCCGAAAGCGCGACCAGCACCTTCGACTCCAGCTCTACCGCCTCGGGCGCCTTCGGCGTCGTAGGTCTCGATATCCAGCCGATGGAAAACCTGACGATTATGGCGGACTACGCCAAATCGCTGGCGGCCAGCGTGACGATCAAGAGTGGCCCGCTCGACGAGGCGGCCGACTCTGCCGCGTTCGACCGTATCCGCATCGGTGTGCTTTACCGTTTCATGCCCCGCTTTCAGGGCGGCGCCCAGTTCATCCAACGGGGCGTATCCCACACGCTGCCTACGCTGACCCCGGGCTCGAACCAGGACGGAACGACCAACCTCCGCCAGTTCCAGGCCGTGATTCAGTACGAGCTGTAAGCCAATTTTCGCTATCCCATACAACCCCCCTGAGTGGGCGGCCCCGCGTGGGGCCGCCTTCTTTTTTTTGTACGGCGCGCGCCGGCCCCAGTAGACTCAAGCCGCGATGAAAAGGATTTTACTCATCACCCTAGGCCTCACCCTTTCCGCGCCAGCGCCGGCGGCGTGCGACAAGCCCGGTGCCGTGGATGGCTTTCAGTGGGGGCTCGGGATCCAAAGCTTGTTTCCGGGTAACCACCCCGACTTCAAGCTGCTGTCGCCGGGCTATCTGTTGACCGGTGGCCACCGCTGGAACAACACGAGCCTTTACGGCACGGTTCAGTACGCGTCGTCGACCGCGTTTGCCCTCTACTCGTTCGAAGGTTCGGTCCGGCAAATACTCGAAACGCCGTTTCTAAATTTCTTTGGGCAAGCGGGGGCCTACTATTTGAGTTACCGGCTCGAAACGTCGGTACGCCGTAGCTCCGCGGGTGGCCTGCTGGCGGTGGGGCTGCTCATACAGTTTTCCCCCTCGATCGAGTTCACCGCGCACTTCAAGGGCTACATAGAAACTGAATCCATGACCGCGGCGGGCGGCACGTTCCTATTCAACCTCTGAGCGGCCGGCTTACCACCACTTGGCTACAATCAGCACCACGATCGCGGCCATGGCCAGCAGCGTGCTCTTCTCGCTCTTGATCGCTTTTCCCAGATGGAAGGTGTGCCCCGAGCTTTCGATCTTGCGGGTCAGCGCCGGTAGCCAACGCGGCACCCGTTCCTGGTACTCGCGGTACTCCATCCCGAAGGTCTCCTGCAGAAGAGTCTCCTCGTACTCGGTGATGAGAAAATACTGCAAAGCCGTATAGAACGCGAAGGCCAGCGTCAGCCACGCGAAGCCGAAGAGGCAGCCCGCGGCGGTGTAGATCATGAAGTTGCCGATGTAGAGCGGATTGCGCACGAAACGGTACGGCCCGGCGTGCACCAGCACGGGCACCCTATCGTCACGGGTTCGGGTCACGCTGCCGGCATACCCCACGGCCCAAACGCGCAGCGCCTCGCCGGCAAGTCCGTAGACCGACAGCAGAATCACCATGGGTACGTTCCATTGCACCTCGGGGGGCAAGACCACGAAAAGGAGAAAGAACGGAAGCGGAGAAAAGCTCCGAAACCGGAACCAGGCACGGCCCCAACGAAACAAAAGCTCGTCGGCCGCACGAGTAGAAAGAACGGAAGTGTCTGGCATTTGGCCTATCGAACCACGGGTGGCGGCTTTCTGTAAAGAACCCAGAAACCGTTGAAAACGTGAAAAAAAACGACACAACGCGCGTCCCTTGGTTTTCCCCTCCCAAACTGGTAAAAACGGGCCAATCTTCTTTAAGGATTTGATGAGCTTTCAACTAACGGCAGTTCAGAATTGTGGCTGGGTAGAGGTCATCTGCGGCAGCATGTTCAGCGGTAAGACCGAGGAGCTGATCCGCCGGCTCAAACGCGCCCAGATCGCGCGAGTGAAGGTGCAGATCTTCAAGCCCCGCATCGACGAACGGTACTCACCCGACCACGTCATTAGCCACTCTTCGCTCAAGCTCGATGCTACCCGCATCGATAACGCCGAACAGATTTTAGGGCTGCTCGACGACACGGCCCGCGTAGTCGGCATCGACGAGGCCCAGTTTTTTTCGGGCGCCCTGGTCGAGATCGTTCAGCGCTTAGCCAACCGTGGCCTCCGGGTCATCGTGGCCGGGCTCGACATGGACTACCGTGGGCTGCCCTTCGGCCCCATGCCGCAGCTGATGGCGACGGCGGAGTACGTCACCAAAATGTCCGCGATTTGTACGTCTTGTGGTAATCCCGCGAGCCGCAGCCAGCGACTCGTCACCAAAGCGAAGCCCGATGAGGGCGGCGCCAATCCAGTTCTCGTGGGGGGACAAGAAACCTATGAAGCCCGGTGCCGCCGGTGCTTCGAGCCCCCTTTGTAACGAGGATTAAGTAGTACCCATGGAAAATTTGATCCAGCTTCAGCCGCACGGGACGGAGCCGTCGGGACGCGAAACATTTGCGCCACGGCCGCAGATCCGCGTAGAGGCCTCGGCCGCGCGCATCGACTACGAGCTGGGCAAAAAAGATGGCTCTCGCTACGAAGCGTTCTGGAAAGAGCGGGCGGTCTTGCCCGCGGATCTGTTCACGAACAACCCGCGCGTGTGGTTTGAGATCGGCGCGGGAACGGGGCACTTTTTCTCGGAGCTGGCGTTGCATTATCCGGACGTGCAGCTGCTCGCCCTCGAACGCTGCCGCCACCGCGCTCGTCGGCTGGTGAATAAATCGGTGCGGCTCGGCCGCAAGAATTTCGTGGGGCTGCGCGGTAACGCCATCCCCACGATGATGCACTCGATTCCGGACGGATCGCTGGAGCGTTTGTATATTCTCTATCCTGCGCCGTGGCCCAAGAACACCCACCGCAAACACCGCTGGCATTTGAGCCCGGTCATGCCGCACCTGTTCCGCGCGCTAAAACCCGGTGGGCTGCTGATTTGGGCGTCGGACCAGAAGTCGTATATCGACGAGGCGAAGTACGTCTGCGAAGCGAAGTACCCGAGCGAAATCCTGTCGTACGGCGAGCTAAAGCCCAACGAGTGGAACGACATGAATAAGATTAACGAAGGCCGCGGCCGCACGAAGTTCGAAAGCGACTTCATCGCGCAAAGTTTGCCGTGTTACGAGCTGGTCGTGCGCAAGTGTTGATAGGACGCGATTAAATCGCCCGAATCGCGAAGCTAAAAAGATCCCCCTGCCGAAGCCACGCCTCTATACGGGCGGAGTGATGAGCATACTCCGCAAGCGCCCGCGCATAACGAGTGCGGAACGCCACCCGTATCTGTCCGGCTTTCAATTTTTCGCCGTGCAGGTAAAAGCGCTCGAACAGACGCGCCAGCGCGGCTGTGCTGGCGAAGGCAAACTCCGCACTCTCCGGACGCACTTCGAGACCACTTTTGCGGAGCTGCTGAAGCAAAGTGCGATCCGGGAGCAGCAACAAACGGGTTACGGTGCCAATCTCGTTGCGGCCCTCCCATTTATTCTCGCGATTAGCATGATGGCGCAGGGTGCGGGCCATTTGAATCTTCAAAGTGGAGAGCCACAGCGTCGCCATCGGATGGTCCGCCAGCCGGATCGCAGCGGCGCGCGCCGAAAAATCGAGGGCCCACTCGGGGATCTCCTCCGACTTTTGCTCGGCAAGCGAGGTAGCGAACATTGCTTCCATGCGAGAGAGAAAAATCCGTTCCTTTTCGTTTACGCCGGCATCGGACTCGCAAATTTGCCGAGCTAGGCTGAGGGCAGCTTCCCACTGCTCTTTTTTATCCAAATGAGCCAGCTCCGAGCTGATCGAGGTCTGTTTTCGCAGCACCCGCTCGTATACTTTGCCCCGCTCTTCCTCGCTCAATCCGCTGAATGCTTCGTTCACGAGGGCACGCTCCGCATCCTTAATACTACCGTCGGCCATGGCGGCCATCAGAGAGATGGCCGCCAGCGACTGTTTACTTTTCGGGGGGGCAGTCTTCATTTTCAAAATCTTTCTCCATTAGTTCGTTTGACCCATCTACGATTCTGCCCAAAAGCGATCGTTATTAAAAATAGATATAAGTTAATCGATAGTTCTTTTTTATAGATACAAAAGCAGATGGAACCTGAACGAAGATATTAAAGACTTCCTACTTTTCTGCCGATGCCCTACCTGGAGAAATTTCTAATGGGTCAAAAGGGCGAAAAAGTAAGTTCGCTGGGCTTGCTCGCGACATTACTCAACCGCGAAGCGGGTGACCTCACCACGGTGGTGCTGTACGGGCTTGGTGCCGGAACTTTATCGCTTGCGATCCCAATTGGTGTGCAAACACTGGTCAACACCGTGACGCTGGGGACCATCAATCAGCCGGTGGTTTTTCTGGTATTGGCGGTTTTGGCTGGCCTGGTGGTCGCCGCTGTACTGCGCACCGTGCAGGTAGTGCTCCTCGAAAAGTTTCAGAAACGTTTCTTCGTCCGCGTCGCGCTCAGCTTGGCGGACCGCATTCCACGCTTCGACATGACGTCGACCCGCCAGGGGAAACTGCCCGAACTAGTAAACCGTTTCTTCGACGTACTCACCGTACAAAAAAGTGCCGCCCACCTGCTGCTGGAGGGGGTAGCGCTCGGCCTGCAGATCTTATTCGCCCTTCTATTGCTGGCTTTTTATCACCCGGCTCTACTGGCGTTTGCATTGTGCCTGGTCGTTGCGATCGCGGGCATTGTTTTCATTCTGGGGAAAGGGGCGGTCGATACCTCAATCCAAGAGTCGGTTCAAAAGTACCGGGTAGCCGCGTACCTGGAAGAAGTTGCGGGGCTGCCCCTCACCTACCGAACTCCGCCGGCCCGCGCGGCGGTTTTACAAAAGACCAACGCCCTGCTGGATGAGTATCTGTCGGCTCGCGAATCTCATTTTCAGATTCTGCTAAAGCAGATCGTAGGATCGTACTCACTTAAGGCGATTGCCAGTGCCGCGTTACTTGGTCTGGGAACCTGGTTGGTGATCAAACAACAGCTTTCGATTGGACAGCTGGTGGCCGCGGAGATCGTAGTAACCAGCGCGCTCAGCTCGTTGGCAAAGTTTCAGAAACACCTCGAGTCGTTTTACGATTTAATTGCGGCACTCGATAAAATCGAAGGCCTGCTCAACCTTCCGTTGGAATCGGAATCCGGGGAGGCTCTAAACCAAGTCTCGGGGCCGGCCGCGCTGGAACTGCGAAGTGTGCAGTTTCGGTATCCTAAAGCCACCTGGAGCTTTTCCAACCTTGATTTGCGCATTGATCCAGGCCTGCGAGTAGCACTTTTGGGGTCGAACGGATCCGGAAAAAGCACCTTGATAAACTTGCTCTACGGCCTGAACCACGTGGAATCGGGAGTCATACTGTTCGACGCCGCCGACTTCCGCACGACCGCCATTGAGCAGTTGCGCACCCAAATAAGTTTGGCGCGCGGGATCGAATTCTTTTCGGGCACGTTGATCGAGAACATACGGGCGGGCCGCAACGACATCACCCTCGAACGGATCAAAACGGTTCTGACCAAGCTCGATCTCATGGATGATGTGCTCCAACTCGAGAGAGGACTGCATACCGTAATCGATTCCAACGGATCGCCCCTTACGATTTCCCAGCTTCTGCGCGTTACCCTGGCCCGCGCGGTAGTGGGGCGACCACGGCTTTTGCTGGTCGACGAGCTACTAGATAGCTTGGACGGAACCGCCCGTGCCGCGGCCGTCCAACTTCTCCTGGATCCGCATGAAAAAATGACCGTGTTGGTAAGTACGCACAGCCCCGAGATCGCCAAGGCTTTCGATGAAACGATTCATCTTAGTGAACTGATAAAGGGGAGAGCCGCGTGAGGGCCGAGCGCAACATTCTCGAAGATCGCGCTGATCTGAGCTCGGTCAAACGGGTGGCGCCTGGTCCGGGTTTTGTTTTTTTTCTTCGGTTCTACGTAACGCTATTTTGCGCGATTGTTTTAGGACTTATTCTTCTTCCCTGGCAACAGACCGCCACCGGGTATGGCCGCGTAGTCGCCTACTCCCCGAATGAGCGACAACAGGAAATTAGCTCACCCGTCGACGGCCGCATCCGGAAGTGGCACGTAGTGGAAGGTTCGCGCGTGACGCAAGACGATCCAATTGTGGAACTCAGCGATAATGACCCCGAGATTCTCGAGCGACTTCGTACGGAGCGCGACGCACTCAATCGGCGGGTCAAGGCCGCCTGGAACGCGATCGGCACCGCGAAGAATAACCTCGACCGACAAAGGGTACTGTTCGAAAAGGGGCTGAGCTCGCAGCGAACTTACGAACAGGCCGACTTGGAATACCGCCGTTATCTCGTCGAAGAAGCGAACTCGTCCGCTGAGCTGGCGCGAATGGACGTACGTTTGGCGCGCCAAATGACTCAGTCGATCCGTGCCCCGGTCAGCGGCACGATTCTTCGCGTAGTGCCCGGACAGGGAGCTCAAATCGTAAAGCAGGGACAGCCGCTCGCCGTCATCGTGCCCGATACGAAGTCTCAGGCCGTGGAAATTTGGCTGAGTGGCAATGATATTCCGCTCGTCGCCGAAGGGGACAAGGTGCGGCTACAGTTCGAAGGCTGGCCCGCGATTCAGTTCTCCGGATGGCCCTCCGTGGCCGTCGGAACGTTCGGCGGTGAAGTTTCCCTAGTGGATGCCGTCGATAACGGCGAAGGACGATTTCGCATCCTAATCTCACCCTCGCGGGGTGAGGCCTGGCCCGAGACGCGCTATCTCCGGCAGGGCGTTCGCGCTCAGGGTTGGGTACTCTTGAGCCAGGTGCCGCTCGGCTTCGAATTGTGGCGTCGCTTCAATGGCTTTCCTCCGGCAATCGCCAAATCCCAAACGGCGGGAACGTCCGCCGGCAAGGAAGCCAAAAAGTGAAGCTCTGGCCCGTCATCCTGGCGTTGGCCTCCTGGGCGTGCGCCGCTCAGGCATCTACCGCCTTATCGCTCGACGAGCTGCTGATTGCGGTAAAACGCCGCCACCCGCTCGTACTATCACAGCAAAGTGAAAAGCAGGTTGCTGAAGGCGATCTGCAGGCCAACGAGGGGGCTTTCGATTTTCAGTGGAAATCGAAACTCACCCGTAGTGGCGGGTTCTACGCGAACGACCGGATAGATTCGCTCATCGAAAAGCCGACCACCCTGTGGGGCACCACCTTTTCCGCGGGTTACCGTTACGGACAGGGAAAGTTTGCGCTTTACGACGGAAAACAGGAAACCCTCACGGGCGGAGAGTGGCGAGCGGGAATAGATATCCCGCTTTGGCGCAACGGAGCCACCGATCGGCGAAGGGCCAACGTGGAGAGGTCGGTTCACTCCCTCACGGTGGCCGAGGCCCAAATTACCCAAACGCTCGTGGAACAGGTAAGGCAGGCCACCCAGCGTTATTGGGATTGGGTCGTAGCCGGCCAAAAAGTGAAACTCTACCGCGGCCTTCTCAAGGCGGCGGCTGACCGGGATTCCGGAATTGGCGAAAGGGTCAAGCACGGCGACCTGCCCAAGTTTGAACGCCAGGACAATGAACGGACGATTCTGCAGCGTCAGGCACAGCTCATCGCAGCGGAACGGCAATTACAACAGGCCGCCATCGAGCTCTCGTTGTTCTGGCGAAACGCCGAAGGAACTCCTGTGCAACCGGTCGTGGAGCAGTTGCCTGCCGAACTACCCCGGCCTACTGTTCCCGTTTTTGCCGATGCCGCCGACTCCGCCGCGGTGGCGTTACAGCAGCGCCCCGAAATTCTTAGGTTCCAGGCCCTCCAGAAACAGAACGACGTCGAACGGGATCTTTTCGATAATCAGTTGGCCCCGCGAATCGATCTGCAGTTTGCTCTCTCGCGCGACATGGGAGCCGGCGATCCCTCTCGCCGAAGCACCGAGACCGAGAGTGCGCTAGTACTTGAAATTCCCCTGGAACGTAACGTAGCTCAGGGACGGGTTAGCTCTGCCAATGCAAACCGGGAAAAGATCGAGCTGCTCGCACGCCTGCAACGCGAACGCATCCTGGCCGACATTCAGGATGTTCAGTCTAATCTCCAGGCCGCTTTCTTGCGTTGGGAACTCAACCATCGTGAGTGGACGCTGGCGCAAGAGCTGGAACAAGGCGAGCGGATGCGTTTTCAGCAGGGAGACAGCAACATCTTTATGGTGAACCAGCGCGAGCAAGCCACCGCCGATGCCGCCGTTCGCGAGCTGGACTCGGCCAATGAGTGCCACCGCGGCGCCGCCGCTTGGAAAGCCGTGCTTGGCGGGTATTAACGCTAACCGAAAATCGGCGAACCGATAACAGCGATCGGTGAACCAAAAGCCGCTCCCCAATCTGAAAGAGCAGCGAGTAGCGCCAAGGCGAAAGGTGCGGCCTCACTTTATCCAGCCGCTCTGTTGGTAAAGGTGGGGAAGTCGGTGTTGGCGGGGGTGGGTGTTGTCTGGCGTGCGGTGGCTTCGATGGGGGTGGCGATCCCCTTCCGTCTTCAACTTGAGTTCGGGTGTCCGATCTATCGCGGAGTCCGAGTGGGGGCCGGGGTGCGCTCTATTTGTTTTGAATTTTATTGACGGTTTTTTTGGGTGGGTTGGTCGGGGGTCGTAGCTCGGGTTGGGATTCGCCGCCTAATCGATCTGGTTTGGCTGTCGTTTTACTTTCCTGAGGAAGGTCGTCGGAGTTTTGGTTTGGAGTTTTTCCGTTGAATGGCGGGGCCGTGGAATCGACGGAAAAAACTCGTGGTAAATCTTTTTCATGAGTATCGATGTGCTTCATGAAAAAGCGTTGTCTCTTTCTAAAACTTATCGTGAATCGGAATCGGCGTTGCTCGATGTACTGATGGCGCTGGTCAAAGACAGCGGGTTCTTTCGGTTGGGTTACCCGAACCTCTTCGTTTACTGCACCTCGGCACTTTCCCTGAGCGAAGCGCAGGCGTGTTACTTTTCTAAAGTCGCTAAGAAGTCAGAAGAAGTGCCCGAGCTGAAAATGGCTATCGAGCAGGGCGTGATTTCACTGAGCCAAGCGCGGCGAGTTGTCCCGGTCATCACGAAAGAGACCGCGAGCGCGTGGATTGAGAAGGCGGCTCAGCTTCCTCAGCGTGAACTGGAACGTGAGGTCTGTGCGGTGAATCCCAAGGCCATGCCGCGCGAGAAGATCAAAGTCGTCTCGGCGGACCGTTCGGAGTTGAAGGTTGGAATTTCCAAAGAGCTGGAGCTAAAGCTCAAACGCGTTCGTGAGATTGTCGGACCCGACCAGAGTCTTGAGTCAGTCTTGGTACAGATGACCGACTTCTTCTTGAAGCACAAAGACGCCGTGCAGAAGGCCAAGCGGGTGAAGGCGAAGGCGCCCAAGGCAGCCCGACCACTTTCCTCAGGAAACCTCCCGGCGCGGGTTAAGCACGAGGTGAATCAGCGTGATGAAGGAAAGTGCCAAGCCTTACTACCCGACGGGTCACGCTGCGGCTCCAAAGCCTGGGTCGAGCACCACCACATCAAGCCTCGTTCCCTAGGAGGAAACCACACCGCCACCAACCTCATCACGCTGTGCTCCGCCCACCACCGCCTTACGCACCAGACTGGCCTACACATTCTGCGCTTGTAAGCCCAACCCCTGCCCCGCCCGCACAACGCATCACAACCGACGGTGGCCGACTGGACCGCCCCGTCGCGTCCGGGCGAGCCATCCGCCTCTCAACGCCCGCACTACCCTGCGAAGCCAGCACTTACCAAAAAGGAGTCCCTCCCTTTTTGCACGAGATTGCTTCGTCGCTTCGCTACTCGCAATGACGAGAGAGCGCCCTCGCTGTGACAGCGTCGGTCGACTACTGCAACCGAACGCTAGTCATTTTACTGACGCCGGCCTTCTCCATCGTGACGCCGTACAGCGCCTCGGCGATCTCCATCGTCTTTTTGTTGTGCGTGATGACGATGAACTGCGTTTTCTCCGCCATCTTGCGGATGACGGTGTTGAAACGCGACACGTTGGCGTCGTCGAGCGGGGCGTCGACCTCATCCAGCAAGCAGAACGGAGAGGGCTTCCTGGCGAAGATCGCCAGCACGAGACTCAACGCCGTCAAAGCCTTCTCGCCGCCGGAAAGGACGGTAATGCTTTGAAGCTTCTTGCCGGGAGGCGATACCACGATATCGACGCCGCTTTCGAGCGTCGAGTCGGGGTTGGTGAGCAACAGCTCGCCTTTTCCGCCGCCGAAAAGAATCGGGAAGATCTCGGAGAACTTCCTTTGCACGGCATCGAAGGTCTCGGCGAAGCGGGTCTTCGTCGAGATATCGATCTTTTCGATCGCCTGCTGCAAAATCTGCATCGACTGCTCGAGATCCGCTTTTTGCGTCGACAAAAAGTCGAAGCGTTGCTGAATCTCTTCGAACTCGTGAATGGCGGTGAGGTTCACCTCGCCGTAACGGCCGACCTTGTCGCGCACCGTTTTGACGTGGTCCTTCATCAGAATTTCGCGATGGCTCTCGTTCAGCGTCGACCACGTGTCGCCCACGTTCTCCATGAGGAGCGGCAGCGAGTTGGGATCGAGCGGAGTTTCCGGAGACAAGGGGGCCGCGTTCCGCTGATAGCGTTCCTGCGCGATGTCTTTCAGGCCATCGAGCCGCTGCGTCTCCTGCCCAACCTTCAGCTCCATGTCGGTGAGCTCGGTCATGCAGAGATCGCGCTGCTTCTGCAGCGTATGGATCTCTTCGCGAAGATCGGCCACCTTGGTGTGCATCTCGTTGAGCAACGCCTTCGCATCGGACAACTTCGACTGCAGCACCTGCCAATTCGCCTTCGTGTCCCCGATGCCGGCGGATAGTTCTTCCGTCTTGCCGCCGAAGCCCGCGATCTCCGCCTCGAAGGCTTTGAGGTTCGCTTCCATCAGGCCGCTCTTGCGGTTCAAGTTGCCGAGCGTGTCGTCGGCCTCGAAAATCTTGTCTTCCACCGCGCGGAAACGCTCTTTTTGCCCCGAACGATCCACGCGCAACCCTTCGAGACCCTGTTTGATCTCTTCGGCCTTGGCCTGCATCGTCTGGCCTTCGCTCTCGATCTCCGCCAATCGCGCCACCGCGATTTCGTGACGGGTCACGAGCTGCTGCATTGCCTCATCGATTTCGACGATGCGTTCCTGCGCCTTGGCCGCTTCCGCATCCAGGTTTTCCAGCTCCTGGCGGTTCCGCAACTCTTCGCGCTTCACGCGTTCCAGCTCGAACTGGGTATTCTCTTTCGACTTGCGGGCCTCCACGCTCTGCACGTGCAGCGAGGACAGGCGCTGTTTCAGCTCGTCCTTCACCTTTTCCTGCCCCTTCAAACCGTCGAGCAGCTCGGTGCGCTTGGCTTCAAGCTGGCCCACTTTGGCCTCTAGCTCCTGCGACAACGTTTCCAGCTCGCCGATCTCGCGGCGGCGGGAAAACACTCCGGCGGAGGTCGCGGGCTTACCGGCGGACAGCGAACGGTCCGCGTGGGACACGATGCGGCTCTCGCGCGCGACCAGCTCCACCGCTCCGGCGGTAGGACGCAGTTCGAAAATCGTATTGGCGTCGGCCGCCAAGCCTAAGTCGCCGAAGAAGTGAGGCACCACCCCTTCGTAGCCTTCGGT
>JBGSST010000335.1:0-2280 GCA_041736915.1 Bdellovibrionota bacterium | reverse complement strand
GCTTCGACCTTGAATTCACGGAGCAGACGGTCGACGATGATCTCGAGATGGAGCTCGCCCATACCCGCGATGATCGTTTGGTTCGTCTCAGGATCCACACTCAGGCGGAAGCTGGGATCTTCGATGGCCAACTTCTGCAGCGACAGAGACAGCTTCTCTTGATCCGCTTTGGACTTCGGCTCGATCGCAATCGAGATAACCGGCTCGGGGAAGTGCATCGACTCCAGCGAGATCGGATGGTCTTCGTCACACAGCGTGTCGCCAGTGCGGCTGAACTTCAATCCGACCGCGGCCGCGATATCGCCGGCTTTCACGATCTTAATCTCGTTCTGCTTGTTCGCATGCATTTGCAGCAAACGGCCAACGCGCTCTTTTTTGTTCTGGCGCGAGTTCGTTACGTAAGAACCCGACTCGAGCTGACCCGAATAAACGCGGAAGAACGTCAACTGACCGACGTAAGGATCCGTCAGAATCTTGAACGCCAGAGCCGCGAACGGAGCGTCGACGCTCGTTTCACGATGGAGCTTCTCCTCGACGTTCGAGGGGTTCACGCCTTCGATGGGCGGCTTGTCGAGCGGTGACGGCAAGTAAGCCAGGAACGCGTCGAGCAACGGCTGCACGCCCTTGTTCTTGAACGCGCTACCTGCGAATACGGGCTGAATCTTCAAACTCAAACAGGCCTTACGGCCGGCGGCGCGGATCTCCTCAGGAGTGATCTCTTCGCCAGCCAGATACTTGTCCATCATGGCATCGTCGGCCACGGCATCGATCAGCTTTTCACGGAGCTGAGTGCATTTCTCTTTCATGTCGGCGGGAATCTCTTGAACCTGGTAAGCGTCGCCCAATTTGGCGTCGATATCCCAGGTGAGCGCCTTTATTTCGACGAGGTCGACTACACCGATGAGCTTGTCTTCGAGACCGATCGGGTAATTGAACATGACGGGCGTGCCGTTCAGTTTCTCTACGATCGATTTGACCGATTTGTCGTAATCGGCGCCAACCCGGTCCAACTTATTGATGAAGCAGATGCGGGGTACGCCGTAACGATTGGCCTGACGCCATACCGTTTCGGACTGGGGCTGCACGCCGGCAACACCGTCAAAGAGTACGCATGCGCCATCGAGTACGCGCAGGGAGCGTTCGACTTCAATCGTGAAGTCTACGTGGCCTGGAGTGTCGATGATGTTGATGCGGCAATCTTTCCAGTGACAGGTCGTCGCGGCCGAAGTGATCGTGATGCCACGTTCGCGCTCTTGCACCATGTAATCCATGGTGGTTTCGCCGTCGTGAACTTCACCAATCTTATGGGTGACGCCGGTGTAAAAAAGGATGCGTTCGGTACAGGTAGTTTTACCGGCATCGATATGCGCGATAATACCCGTGTTGCGAATCTTTTTGAGGTCAGTGATGACTGGGTCGGCCATGATTGGTTACCAACGGTAGTGGGCAAAAGCTTTGTTAGCTTCGGCCATGCGATGTACATCTTCGCGTTTTTTCACGGCTTCACCGCGATTCTCGGCTGCATCGAAGATTTCCGCAGCGAGTTTATCGGCCATCGACGCCCCTTTGCGGGCTTTCGAATAATCGACGAGCCAACGAAGAGCCAGAGCGTTACGGCGATCCGGGCGAACTTCGACCGGAACCTGATAGGTGGAACCACCGACGCGGCGGGATTTTACTTCCACGGCCGGACGGAGATTGCCCATCGCTTTTTTGAAAACTTTTAGCGGATCATCTTTGGTCTTGTTGTGGATGGATTCCATCGCACCGTAGACCGCAGCCTGAGCCGTGCTCTTCTTGCCGTCTTTCATGACGGTGTTCACGAACTTCGTGACGAGCTTCTCGTTATACTTGGGATCGGGAAGGACTTCCCGGTGTGGGGTATTTCCACGACGTGCCATTACTTACCTACCTTAGCGCCATACTTGGAGCGCGATTGTTTACGCTTCTCTACGCCAGTCGTGTCGAGAGAGCCACGTACGATGTGGTAACGAACGCCAGGAAGATCCTTAACGCGGCCACCACGAACCAAAACTACGGAATGCTCTTGAAGGTTATGACCTTCACCGGGGATGTACGACGTTACTTCGTAGCCGTTCGTCAAACGAACACGGGCTACCTTACGGAGCGCGGAGTTGGGTTTCTTCGGCGTCGTCGTATAGACACGCACGCAAACACCACGGCGCTGCGGACAGCGAGTTAAAGCGGGAGCCTTCGTCTTGGTCTTCTGACGCTCGCGCCCTTCACGTACTAATTGATTAATCGTCGGCATGAAGCCTC
>JBGSST010000326.1:0-4944 GCA_041736915.1 Bdellovibrionota bacterium | reverse complement strand
ATTACGGGCTCTTTGTCGTTCGACATTTCGTTGATCGCCGGCCGGACATCGGGAAGCAGGAACTCGGGCTGCGTACCCGATAGCATTTGCGGGATGCAGACTTCCCAGCAGTTTGCCAAAATGTCCAGGAGCTTGGGGGTTATTCGCTCGACGGTTTTTTCTGTGTCACCCGGGGTGTCGTTGAACCACACGTCGAAATAGAAATTCGGCCTAACCGGTGAACTAAACTTGAACGATTGGTTGGCCTTGGCCATCTGGGGCGTCGAGATTTCGAACTCGAACCAGGCACGTTCCATACGGCTGGACTTTTTTGGGTCGGGCTGCGGAACTGTCTTCACCAGATGCCAGCCCGCCAGGCGGGGGCGTACCGTAATGATAAAGTCGGAGCTACGGTAGGCCTTTGGCGTTTTCTTGGCCTGGGCCCGCGCGTGCCGCTGCGCAATCACGAAGGCCCGCATGACCGGTGGAATGATTTCCGCGCCAACTTTGGGAACGAGTTTACGTCCATCGGGAAACTCTACCACCCAGTCAGGTTCGGCTTCGTCGGTGGAGAGCGCCGACGCGGGAAACCTTTCCGCGGCCTTTTTCGAGTCGGCGAAGATTTTGCGGATTTCGTCCCGAGTCGACGGCATTGCGAGATGGGTCTGGTTGAACCACTCCGCCGTGACGTCGGTCATGAACTTGATCACCGGATCGGACTTTTTCTTTAATTCCGCGATGAAGTCTTTCATGCGCACCGGATTTCTGCCGGCGATAAGGGCGTCGCGTATGTCCGTGCCCACATCGATGAGATCTTGAATCGCTTCCCGGGAATCGAGATCGTACTTTTCTCCGTCGGCGTTGGTGTGCAGGAGATTTACATAATGTTGCGAGGCCGCCGTCCAGTACGCCAGGTTTCCCGCCCTCGGCAGCTTATTCGGGTCGCGGGGCTTGATCGGGAACTCGTGCTTAAACTTCAGCGTGCCAAGGCGTAACAGCAAGTCTAGCGTTTGGTTCGGGTCCGTGAGCTTTTTCAGCTCGTAGAGGATGTCTGACTCTTTACTCTGTTGCGGGTCGAAGGCGCCAATCAAGAGCTCGTCCTGAGAACCATTTTTACCCTCGTCGGCGAAGAACATCATTCCTTTGCTCATCAGATCGTAGGAGGTCTTGGCGCCGTGAATCCGGGCCTGCGAGAGTAGGGTGACTTCTTCGCCATTGAGCTCGCGGAATCGTTTCGCTCTTTCGTACTTCCAAAAATCTTTGGTGAAGTCTTCCAGAGACCTTGCTACGCGATTGAGTTCGCGGTGCAATGCAATGAGTTGGTCCTTCTGTTCCTTTTGCCCTTCCAGCAGTAAATCAAGTGACTCGTTCACTTTTCGAAAGTGCACCCGAAGCTCATCCTGGTACGCACCAAGAATCTTTTCCAGCCGATCGAAGCGGGCGTCCATGTGCTTGGCGAGGCGGGCGATCTGTTCCATGATCATCTGCTCGGGCGTGGTCTGCCCCCCCATCATGGCGCCGACCATGAGATTCATGATTTGAAGACCGGCGGAAACGTAGTCCATCGTAATGCTGATCTTTTGTGGCAGGTTGTTAGGGACCGTGAACTCCAACCGGTGCAACTCTTTCACCTGACCGATGATTCCCGCCGAGAGGTTCGCTACCCGCGTGAATTCGCTGTTCCGGAGCGAGGCGCTGACGTTCTGCACGAGTCTGGCCGTTGAGTCCATGACCCACTGCTGATCGCGAAAGTCGTTCTCCATTTTTTGCTGGATGTCCTTCACGGTCTGGGACCACTTGGAATACTGGGCTTGAATTTCCGTAATTTCGTTTAGCGTCCGTTTGTCTTCCTCGGCGCGGACGAGCATGGCCTCCACGTGGCTAAGCTGGTTCACCGCCACCCCGAGCTCTTTTTTAGTCACCGTGTTATTGGCCACCCACTCCGAAAGGTTTTGGATGTGCTTTTGGTTGAGGTTGACCACGCGCTGGGTTGCTTGAACACGGACATCGATTTGGTTGCTCACCGAAAGCCCTTGGCTTGCTTGTGCCTCCAGCAATGCCATCGCCGTTTCAAGATTATCGACCCCAATCGCGGCGGCCCAGTCTCGGTTCTTTTCTTTCAGCTCCGCCAGCGTACTGCCTTGCTGCCAGCCGCCGTAACGAATTAGAAACTGGTTGAATCCATGAAAGCCTTTCGTTCGGAAATGGTAATTCTTCCCGAGGTCGTCCAGCCGTTGGGCAAGGTTCAAGGGCCCCTGCCGACTGCGCCACGCTTTGTCCATGCGATGTAAATCGCGGAGGTCTTCCCCGTTCACTTCGCCGGCCTTCTGTTCGGCAAAGGCAGCGTTAGAATTAAGGTGATCGAATTCCCACGGATTTAAGTGGGAATCGTGCGCTTTGAGCTCGCTGTAGTGTTTGTAGCCGGCCCGAATCGCCGCTACGCCGGAGGCAACCTCACCCACGATGGGCGAGTCTTTCACAAGGCGTCCGCCCGCCATTTCCGCCAAGCCAATGGCACCGTCAATAAGGGCTTCGTCGGACGCGGCGAGAATTGCACGGCGCCGTTCGCCCGGCGACTTGGCTGAGTCCCAAAGCGATTGAAGGCGTTGTCCTTCGCGGACCGCGTACGCGGCGACGAAGTCGGCCCGTTCCACGGAGCCCGTCTTTTCGTAAACGTTCAACCAGACGCGCACAACGGGCTCGAGGTATAGCGTGTCCCGCCCACGTTCCTGAATCCGGTACGACATGGCGTCCACCGTGAGACCGTATAGCGCGTTCTGCTCGGCGGCCTTTTTTGCCTGCTCGGCTTGGTACGCTTTCTCGTCCGGCGTATCCTCCGCAAGCACCGGCATCGAAAAAATGAGGATGGCTAAAAGAAGACCAAGATTTAAAGCGCGGTATGGCATGTGAGATCCCTTACCGTTTGCGGCGATCGCAGATCAACCGCTGAAATGATTTTGTGCGTCATTTGTCGGTTTGTGCCGGTGGCTAAATAGATTCGCCGGATTCAGCGGCCCCCAAAAAAGCGCACTCGCTTTAGACGCTGCCTGACTCTTGGTCAGGTCTTGGGCCAATTACGCCAGTATATTCAGTGGGGTGCCGCGCCTCCGCTTAGGACCCGGCCTTGCAAAGTCTAATGGTTATGGGACACCGGGGGGGACTTTCAGCTTTGATGCTTTTGCTGCTGCTCGCGGCCTGCGGGACGCCCAATGGTGTGACTTCGCAGAACGGGGCGGGCGGCGCGAGTGCCAGCGGCACCTGCGGAAAAGCCGGCGCTTCTTTCGACGTGAATCTCCTCAATCTTCCCGCGGGCGTTTCGCCCACCATGCTTTCGATTGAAGTCATCGACGACAAGGGAAAGAAGATAACCATCAATGGCAAGTCGGCGGGCAATGCCAGCACGGCCTGGTTCAGCGCCACCGTACCCGTCGGCCGAAAGTACAAGGCCCAGCTCGTCGTGAGTGGCCAGAAGTACGGCTCGCTCATGCCGGTACCCTTCATCGCCTCGCAATGCAGTTTCCACACGACGTACGATGCCGATACGGGTGAACAGGTAACGGGGGCTTAGTCCCCTGAAAGAGCAGACAGCAGGCCGCAAGAGGGCTGGATCGACATAATTTAAGCAAGGTTTCTTGGTAAACTCAGATGTCTTTGGGGCAAATCCGCCTTTTTTTCCCGATAAATGGCACTTTGGAGTCAATTTCATGCGTAATGTATTGTTAGCCTGCCTTGGCTCGTGTTCTCTCGTTTTTTTAGTAACGACGCCGGCCTATGGTTTTGCCACGAACTCGCCGACTCCCGCATCGCCTCCTAATCCACTCCTGGTTGGCCAAGTGGGAGCCGACGGCGCGACATACGTCCAATCTGACTTCCTGGGGGCGTGCAAGCAGTTGAAGCGAAACGGCGTCAAAATTTTTCCAAAAGGTAATTCCGCGAACGGGGAAGACTGCGTGCACGTTTATTCGCTCGTGCTCGAAGGCCGGTTTGTCGAATCCCAGGTCGGGGCTTCACGCAATCTCTACGACCTTAGCGGAAACAAGCTTCCGAATCAGGCATCCGGGTACCACACGATTTCTTGCACGCGCACGACGGACGTAACGTATGAGCGCTTTCGCTGCACGCGCCTGGTTGGCGCGACGCAACTCGTGCCGCTTGAAATTGGGTATGACTACTTAGGGCGCGCTGCGGACGGTTTATTGTATGAAGTTAGGGCGCAGAGCGGAGCGTGTTCGAAAGTTTTTCAGGGGGGCTCGCGAACTTGCGACCGGCTGTAAACATCAGTTCAGATTTTTGAATAATCGAAAATTCATCGAGGCGACCAGCGGCGCTACCCGTACCGTCTATCGGCTCAATGGACAACTCGCCTCGCCAGCCGGGGTCACCTACCATTCAGTAGCGTGCGTCGCCCAAGGCTCCGAGGTTTTTGACTGCAATAGTTATCGTGGCTCAACCTTAACTAATTTCTTGCTGCGGACCACTGCGCAACTTTGCAGCCCCAATGAAAGCCTCGGATTGGTCAGCTGTACCGAGCAAGTTCCAAACAGCACGACGGCCACCAAAACAAAGGCCTGCAGTAGCGACGGTAGTTCGTTCGTTTTCGGAACCTGTCTGGCAACGGTGTGCGGATCCGGCTTTTTGTTGAGTAGTAGCGGACGTTGCGAGGTTAACCAATGCGCTTCAGGGGCGAAAGACCCTAACTTCGGCGACAATGGAACCGTGGAGCTCCTGTCCCATCAAGGAGAAGCACTGGCTGTTCAACCGGACTCTAAAGTTGTGGTCGTAGGAAGATTCAACAATTCAACTGCCGTTATCAGATTCACCGCTACGGGGCAGCTGGATACCTCTTTTGGGGGCGACGGGATCGTTACGATCGACTTTCCCGGCACCACTTCATCGATTGGACAGAAAATCGCGATTCAATCGGATGGCAAGGTCTTGGTGCTCAGCACTACCTATCCCGCGGCG
>JBGSST010000291.1:0-15433 GCA_041736915.1 Bdellovibrionota bacterium | reverse complement strand
CTAACGCCACGGCACCCGCCGCGGGGACCGATCCCAACGCGTACCAAGACCCTAACGCCTATCAGGATCCCAATGCGTATCAGGATCCCAATGCGTATCAGGATCCCAACGCGTACCAAGACCCTAACGCGTACCAAGACCCTAACGCGTATCAGGATCCGAATGCGTATCAGGATCCCAATGCCTACCAAGATCCAAACGCGTACCAAGACCCCAACGCGTATCAGGACCCGAACGCTTACCAGGACCCCAACGCCGCCTACCCGCCCGCCAATCCCAACTACCCGCAAGATGCGGGCGCCGACCCTAACGCCTATCCGGCCGATCCGAACGCGTACCAGGACCCGAATGCTTATCAGGACCCCAACGCCTATCAGGACCCGAACGCTTACCAAGACCCCAACGCTGCCCCGCAGGCCGCGGCCCCCGCGCCTCCCCCGGCCAATTTGCCTAAGGCCATAAAGCTGCTGCCCACCAACTCGCAGATCGTGCCGTCGGCGGAGTATCTGGAGTTCGTCGAGCTCGATCCCGGCAACGATGCGGGAATCCGTTTCGATCCCACGGGAAAACGTTTTCTCTATATTCCCAAAACGGGTAACCCGTTCATCTTCCTCACCGGCGACATTCAGCCGGGCTACGAGCTGAACTTCGAAGGGCAGTGGCACGAGCGAAACAAGCGGCGTTTCGTAATCAAGGTTTCCCTCCCCTTCGAGCCCCACGAATTCACGCTGCGCCTGTTCCGCCCCGATCGTTCCTTCCGCGTTTTCCGCTTCAAGAACTACTGGTTAAAGCTACCGCCGAAGCTGGTAGTCGACGTAAAGAAGAAACGGCCGCTGTTCAAAATCACCGACGAGCAGGTTGTTTTTTCACAGCTGTACTCGAACAAGAAGGCCGTCACGAAGCTCGACGTGGATGCGTCCCGGCACGCGAAGCTCGTGTTTCGATTCTTCGCCCCGCCGCTGCTTAGCCGCAAATACGAGGGCTGGCGTTTTACGATGCGCAACGAGCTGGGCCAGGTGGCGGGCGAGCTATCGCGCTTGGGCCCCCCACCCCAGTACTTCGACTGGCGTGAGGTAGCGCCGCTCATCAAGAAGGGCGGGCAATACACTTATAACTTGTCGCTCTACCAGGGGAACAAAACCTACGACAGCCCTAGCAACGAGTTTTTTGCCCTCGAGGGGCAGTCGGTTATTTCGCACGACTACATGCCGTCGGTGCAGCTCGATCCGAAGTTCGAACTGGGCTACTACTTTTTCGAGAATCAGAACGGGGAGACGCTCAATCGCCCTTACGTTGGCGGCGGCATCAAGGCCCTCATCGACAACACTTTTCTGGCGCACGGAACCGCCGATATTTCGCTCTATACGATCAACCCTTCCGAGACGCTGTCGTTCATCCGTTTGGGCGGTGGCCTGCGCTGGAGCGGTTACACGAAGCACTCGCTGCTCGGCAGCCCGTTTTTCTTTCACGTGGATTTTTTGCTGAACTACACGGGACTCACGTTCGCGAGCAAGAGTTTCGCCAAACGTTACGCCCACGTCAGCTTTCTCATCGAGCCCAACTTGGTGTTCTTCGGCCAGCACTACTTCGTGCCGTACATCGAGGCGGGCGTGCACACTAGCTTCACCCAGAAACGGATCTCGTTTGGGGCGACCTATCAATTCTACATCCGCCCTTGGTCGCTAAGACTTGGCGTGGGTTTCGCCTACGACAAGCTGCTCGAGTACGAAGGCTTTCCCGAGGTGCGCTACACGTGGCTGCGTTACCTGACGCAGCTTACGTTCGCGCTCTAAAATCGTTGGGGACGCTCGCGTTGGCCCCGCTGCGCGAGCTCGCGGCATTTACGCTCGGTTAGCTCGTCGGTCTCTCCCTTTTTCAGCTCCATACACTGCACGAACACGCGCAGATTACCCGGAGCCGGCGGCGGCACCTTGTTCAGGTTGACCTTATTGCGTTTGCTGAGCACCCAGGCCTCCACGGGAACACCGTGGAGGACCTTGGGCTCAACTTTTTTCTCTTCCGGGGCCGTCTCTTCGATGGCTTCCCGGACGTCAGCGTCCGCGTACACGATGGTGTCGCGGTTGCTCGCTCCGTTTACTGCGGGCTGAGATTGGCGCTGTTGCTGTCGTCTTTTTGCTTGTCGCGGATAGATCGAATGAACTGCTTCGCTTTCGACAGCAGCAACCGAACTTCCTTCGCTTCCGGACGAGTTTTCGACCAGTCCTGAAGCCGCGTGAGCTTCTCGAGAAGTTGTTCCTTCATGTGTTTTCCCCCTTAGGTTTTTGCTTAATGATGATTTCGAACCCTTGGAGCGTGGCTGGGTGGCGCGGCTCGACACGGCTACTTTTTCGGCAGGTTCCTCGGACTTGAAGTACGGATAAGCGGCCGCAATCGCCGCCAGCACCAGAACTGCAAAAAATGTATCGCGCATAAGCGTAGCTCCCCTTCCACTCTCGAGTCGGAGCCAATGCAAGCGCACGGCCACGAAAAGTGTCGAGGTTTTAGCCTGGAGACGGCGGGAGGGAGGGATTTCGGTACCGACTTTTGTCGGCGCGGTGACGGGATATGTCCGTTATTGAGGCTTTTTTACTTTGTTGTCGGCGGTCGGCGTTCCCAGTTTCGCGCTGGCCACGAAGTCGCCGGCGACCTGGACGAAACGCGGCACCTGGGCCTTGAGGTTTTCCGGAATCGTCACCTCGAACTGGGACAAGTCCACATCCCAGCTACCGCTTACCTTGAGAAGGTTACCCGAGCTACGCGTGAGCGTTACGGGTGACTCTTTGAAGTACGACAGCTTTAGCAGAAAGGTTTGCGGCTTTTTGAGCCCCTTCAGCTGCAGCACACCCTCGACCTTCGCCACCACGGGCTGTCCGTCTCGCAGGTTGGCCTTGGACACGCTAAGCAGTTTGGAAAGCGTGACCGTGGCGGTGGGGTGTTCTTTCGCGAGCAAAAGCTTATCGAGCAGAAAATCCTCTTTCGCCGCTACGCCCGTGTGAAACGTGCGCAGGTCCGTGCGAATCTCACCGCTGATGCCGTCGATGAGCCGATCCGGATCGAGCTCAATCCACCCAAAGAGAAACGTGGAGATGCCCACCGTTTTCTCCAGCGTACCTTCCATGCTGACCTGCACCAGGTTACGCAGACCAATATCCTTGAGGTCGAAGCGCGTCGTGGCGCCAAACGCCGTCGCGGTCAGAGAAAAAAACAGAAGACATGCCGAGAAGTTTTTCACGCTATGGGTAAGCGTAAGGGTGGACGGCGGAAATGTCTACAGCCCTTGAATGCGGTGCACTTCGACGTCCGTCGCGCCGGGCAGCTGCATGTAGAGGTAGCGCCCTGAAGGGTCCGCCACGAAGAGACGCGGGACGACGTTCGAGGGAACATAGGCCGCCAAATTGCCGTTCATGTCGAAGTAGTAAAAGCCTTTTGGGTTGGCCGTGCCGCTGGCCACCGCGCTCGTGGGATTGTGGTGCACGATGACGTAATCGTTGGATACGGCCACGCTGGTCGCTTGCAAATCGGTAAGCTCACCCGGGTCAACGAGACCGCCGTCCTGCGTCGGGGCAAACCAAACCAGACGCGTACCAAACGCGACGTAGATGGTACCGGAGAAATAGACGGCATTGCGGACGCAGCACACATTCCCGTTGGGGCTGTAGCTCGCCGTTTGCCGTACCGACAAATTATTTTGGCCAACCGCAATCGTGTAAACGTTCTCTTGCTGGCTGAAGCCGTACCACATGGCTTGCGTCGGGTGCGGCACGATGGCCGAATAGACGTACGCAAAGTCGCGGCCCGGAGTGCCGTCCGCATTTAGGGGCGGCTTGCGGAAAATCTCTTTCGCGGCCCGGGGCTGCGTAATGTTGATCATGCTAACGCCGGACGTTCCCGACAGCACCGCGGTGCTACCCAAAATACCTACCGCGCCCGATGCATACCAGTCGGTGCGCCACGGAAGTTTGATCGGAAAGTCGGCCAGCTGACTGCCGATGTCGTAGCTCAAATTCGGAGTTTCCGGAGAGTCGATATTCCAAGCCGAGTAAGCGAAGGGATACCCGACCATGTGGATCATGTTGCCCACGCGGGTCATCTGCGTGATCTCGGTATCTTCACTATTGAAGCGAACCGCCGCGATCTTTTGCATCGTGGGGTTGTTATTCGAAAAAACTTGTTTGAACTGCAACGGCTTGGACTGCGCCGTGCGCGAATCGGTACACGCCGAGGCGAGAAGTAGGCTCACCGCGAGAACGGTGGAGCGAAGAATCCGTTGGGCCAAGTTGTGGTTCAAGGTGTCCATGCTGGTTTTGAGTCCTTACCCCCAAGAATTGCAAACGCCTGGCCAGGCCCCTAGCTACGATAAGTGACCGGAATCAGGCCGAAACCCACAACATTCGAACTGTGTATTCCGTCGGTTTTTGGACATTCCGTATTCTTGGTATACACCCCCGCCGGCCGCGCTCCGGGGCGCTACGGGGCGTGGGTGTATACCGTTTGTACACCGCCAAATTTAGCCTCCGGCCTCAAAACCGGCGATTTCTCCACTGGCACGCCTTTGCACAATGGACCGGTGTGCGGGCCTATGCCCCGTGGGAGGAACGAAAGTGAAACAGATTTTTAGACTCATTACCCAGCCGGGACTTTTCTTTAATCAGCTGCAGTGGTCTTCGCACCATTGGTTCATGCTCATCGCGTTCTTGGGGCTAGCGCTCATCGAAACGCACGTGGGCCGCGGACAGAACGAGTATTTCCAGCTGGGACTTTGGATCCACAAGTCGTGGGGCCTCACCTTTAACCACGCACTGTGGGTGGTCTTGGCGCTCCGCCTTGCGTTCATTGCCGCCGGAGCCTACCTCGTAACCACCGCCGTGTGGGTCGTGGGTAACATCTTCGGTCGTAAGACCAGCCGCCGCGTTCTCGCCCGCCGCTTGGCGGTAGTGTTCAGCGTCGCGCTCGCGGCCTACACCACGCAGTACTTCGTCGACTCGCACGCCCTGTTCGGCTTCGCGTCGCTGATTCTGTACTTCTGGAGCGTGGTCTTGGGTTACTTCGCGATTCGCGAAAACTTCTCGCTCTCGCACCTGGAATCGGTGGTGGTGGGGCTTTTCGCGCTACTGCTCGTAACGACTACCTGGCACTACGCGCACCATGCGCTGAACGACCGGGTGCAGGCGTTCGCGGAAGCCGAGATGAAAACGACGTCGTCGGCCCACGCGCCGAAAGCATCGTACATCCACATCAAGTAAATTAAAGACCGTTGGCGGCCACGGTCGTAGTGGCCTTGCGCCGCCACTTCTGAAAGCTCCGATAATTCCGGCGAGCCAGCATGAAGATGCCGGGCTTGCCGGTAGCTTTTAGAATTCCTTTTTTGGCCAGCGCGTCTTTGTCGAAAAGCTTCTTGCCGACATCGCCGGGAGCACCCGCGGCCGAGCCGCCCATGCCCACGAGACCGGCCAGCATCGAAGCAAGCTCACCATCGGTGGCGTGCTTCAAGCCGTCGAGCGCCGAGGCGCCTCCGCGACTTACCGAATCGAGAAGGCCGGCTAATCCGCCCGGAGCGGCTTCCCCGGCGCCGCGGCCGAAGTCACCACTCTGAGCAAACTTGCGATCGTCCATTTGGGGCCCGGAACCACCGCCGCCGTCGTTCTCACTGCTCCGCTTGCTACCATTTCCTTCGCGATCGCTGTCTTCCTGAATCGCCGTCAACGTGGCCTGATTTCCGAGCGGCTCTTTGCTTGCGTTAGCGAGACCTTCGGCCATCGCCGCGGCGTCCACGCCATTCCCCGCCCCCGTCGCCGCGAGGATCGACTCGGGAGTGAGCAAACCGCCCGAGGCAAACTGTTTCGCGAAGTCATCGCCGTTCACGCCGTTTTGACCGAGTACTTTCTGTAGCTCCGCATTTCCCGCCACCGTATTGGCGACCTGATTCTCCACTTCTTTCTTACCTTGTTCGCCCGCGGCCTTCATCGCTTGGTCGATGTTTTGGTCCGCCTCCGCGCGCAATAAATTCTCCTGGGCCTTGTTGGCTTTCTCGGTTCCACCATCGGCGGCGGCCTGAGCAAACTCGAGTCCGGCTTTGGCCATTAGCTCCGCGCCAGTAGCTCGCACGACAGGGTCAATGCTCGCCAACATCGGAATCGCTCGGGCCATCAGCGCCGCTCCCGTGCCAATCGCCACGCCTTTGCCCGTGCCCGACTGTGATGAGCCGTCCGAGGCCTTTTGCTCGCGGCCTAAACTACTATTCGTTTGGGTGGAATCCACCACGGCGTTGGGATCGGCAACCATCCCGGCCGCGATGCGGTCGGCATCGGAGTCTCCGCCGCCGGCGTTCTGGCCGTTACCCGTGCCGTTCACGGTCTGTCCGTTCAGCTGATTGGTGAATGAGTCGTAAACGGTCGTTTCCGCCATCGCGCGTCCTGCCACTAGCAGCGAAACCGCGAAGAGAAACGGGATGATTTTTTTAACGTCGATGATGCCGTACATGTTGTCCTCGTAAATCGTGTGCTTTTCTTCGGCTTAGATGCGTCCTCCCACCGAAGCCGGAGTCCGTGAGTTAGACCGCTGACAAACGCCGATCAGATTCTGACCAAGCCCCTGACAGAGACCACCGCCGGACCATTCCAATCTCTTTTTGAAAACTCCCTCGGGCTGCGTGAACGAGCCCGCCGTGGTACTCGCGCCGCCGCGAGCCGCGCTTCCCGGCGAATCGGTGCCGGGCATTCCCACTAAAGAAGCGCCGGCCTGAATGGCGCCGCGACGCTTATAACTCGTGTCACCGTCGTCGGATGACGAATCCGAGCCATAAACTTCACTGCCGCCACCACCGTCGGCCGCGATCCAATCGCCAGGACCGGTCTTGATCATGTTGTACCCGGTCGTGGTCGGAGGGCTCGCGTACGCCGTGCCGCCAGAAGTCTTTTGCATGAAATCGGGAACGCCGCCACCGGACGAGCTAGGCGCACCGGAGCCATTGGCAATCTGCGCTCCGCCACCGCCGCCGCCACCCTGATCCGGTTCCGCTTGAGGCGGTTGGCCGCTCTGAATCGCTTGTCCAACCTGGCCCTGACCGAGATCGCGTGGGCGTTTAGCCACACTGGGCGAAAAGCTTCCCCCCTGCGCTACGCTGGGATTGATCGAAGCATCGGCCACCGAAGGTGTCGTCGTAGGCTCCGGGGAAGCCGTTTTCTTCGGCTCGTCCTTGGCGCTCTCCGGGAAAGTGAATTTGTTTTCTTTTTTCTCGGGCGCGGCGCTCTTGTTGTTGTTCTCCGAGAGCGAAGGCGTGTTTACCGAGCTCGAATTGTTTTTGTTTCCGTTGTCGCGGTTCTTGGAGCTGTTGTCCGACAGCTGCTTACCCGAGTCGCTGCCCGAGCCTTCGCCACCGCCGCCGCCGGAACCTTCTCCACCACCCGCGCCGGAACCTTCACCGCTACCACCAGCCCCTTGGCCTTGGCCGGCGCCGGCATCTTGCTGTCCGAGTGCATTTTTCAAAGCTTCCGCAAGCCCTTTTTGCTCTTCGTCTTTCGCCTTGGCTTGTTCGGCCAAACCCTTGGCGCCTTCGCCAAGCTTGGCGTTCTTGTCATTGGCGTCTTTGGCGGCCTTCACAATCTGTTCTTCCGCCGCCTTCTTAGCGGCTTCTTCGGCTGCTTTCTTGGCGCCGTCGTCGTTAACGATTCCACGCGAAGATTCCTGCTTGGGGTCTTTGTTAAAGCGCTCGAAAACGAGCGAATTAGCGACCTCTTTGAATTCCTTGAGGGGCGACTTTCCTAGCTCTCTCTCGAGGGCCAGAAAGAGGGCCACGATGGCCTCGCGCTTGGCCTGGTCCTTCGCATTGTCGGGATCGATCTGCGGCAGTTTTAGGACCATTTCTTTGAGCTGATCCGGAGTAATGCTTTCGAGCTTGGTGAGGTCGTTCCAAAAACGAATGAGCGCTTTATCGTTGAGAGGAGTGAGCTCGGCACGGATGCGTTCCAAAGCCTTGGCCAATGCTTCGTTCGGAGCGTTTTTGTCCGCCGCCGGTTTAGCGGAGGTAGGCGCAGCTTTGTCCGGCGCCTTGGTAGTAGCGGCCACGGCCGGCGAGGCTACGGGCGACGGGCTCGCGCTCGGTTCCACGGGTTTTCCCGTGTCCGTTGTGCTTACCTCGTGATCTTTATTGGTCTCTTCCAAGTCGCCATCTCCTGGGGCCGCTACGAGCGAGCCCACTGGTGCCGTACAAAGGATCGACAAAAAACCGATCCCAATTATTCCACGCGACAAAAACGTACTTCGTGCTTTTTCCACAACTTAACCCCTCAACGTACCGAAATTAACTTTGAACTAAGGAGGTAAATTGCAAAGGGAGGGCCGCTTTTTGTCCCTGTATTCCGGGGCTAAAAGATCAGGCCGTGTACGGGTTAAGGACCCGTAACAATGGGAGCCTCAAAGCGCCGTCTGAAACTTCGACGGCTGTCTAAGCCCTGAGCTAATGCCACCCGCTAAAAAAGGGGGCTGGGAATCATGAGTTAAGCGGTGGTGCGCCGAACATAGGGTAATGAGATTGTCCGCCGTATTTGCCCCGCCGCGTGCCCTTGGAACGATGTGGTGCAGATGCACCCAGTTTTTCTCTAAGCAGGGCTCACCATTGGGCATGGTTGCCTGACATTGCCCCCGGTCCCGCCGGTTCACGGCGTGAAGCACGTGCGCGGGTATGCCGGGCGATGGTCGAGCAACGGACCTACCTAAGGTAGGTCGCTTTGCTTTCCTCACTTCGGCACGTTCGGCCTTTTTCACTGGGTCTGTGCGCTTGAGAAAATCATCGACCAAGCGCTCCAGCGTCTGCTCCAGCGATACATTCGGCCCCAAGATCTCGCGCACACGAGCGAGCTTTCGTTCCAGCGCAAGTGACATCCCTACTTTCAATTCACTGCGACCGGCCGTGACGACGCGCACTCTATCCTTAGTAACGGCCAGCGGATTCACCTTACGCACTTCCCGTTCGAGTTCTTTCTGCGGAAGCGCGGCCGCCTTCGCAATCCAATCACTGGCGGTCTCTTGAGTGATGACCGGGACCACCCGCCGCGCTTGCGATAAGGTGAGAACACCTTGCTCGATGGCCGATTTCAACTCCGGCACATCTTCCGACTTACGCGCTACTTTAGAAAAATAACTAGCCTGCGCTTCACTCAAACCAAGCCCGTGCACACAGTAGGCAAACAGATGCGGATACCCCAACTCAAAGAACCCATTGTTCTGCCGCACCCGCACGAGCACATCGAGCAAACCACTCTCCGAATCCTTAAAAGTCTTCACCAACCCCAAAGCCATTTTATGAAGCGACTGAATATCCATAAAACTTTTCTAACACGCCCTTTTTCGACGCTGCACAAAGCCCACCAAGGCACGATTGAGAACCAAAGCGGAACCCGAAATGAATTTCAGAAAAGAAGAGAACCAAAAAGATCCAAAGCCAAATGAGAAGCAAAAGAAACGGCGCAGCCGGACGAACCCAAAACCCGACAAAAAACCGGTCAACCAAAAACCAACCACGCTCCCCGGAAAAACATCTCACACCACCGACCTAAGGAAGGTCCGCCACACTCCAAACCGCGAGCTAGATCGGACATACAAACTAAGTTGAAGACGGATAGCGATCGCCACCCCACTCAAAGCCACCACCCGGATCGCCCCACCCACCCACGCGGAACCCGACTTCCCCCCCCCTTTACCAACAAAACGGACGACCGCACTGGCAAAGGACGAAGGAACAGCCCCTCGGATCAAGTTCCCCACCCCCACCAGCTCCGCCGCCACTTTCCCCGTCCACGCCGGTTGGCTCGGATGGGCTCCACGTAGTGGCCCCATCGGCCACCGAAGGGGGTTCTCTAGTTTCTTAAAGTGAGAGCGAAGGCCACCCCAGGAAAACCCCCTAACCCCGGCGCCAGGGTTATCCGTTGGCGGATTGGATAAAGTGAGGCTGCAAGTTTTAACGGGCCTCGCAATGACTGCGTTAGCCGCTCAGTTTTCCAGCGGAAGCTGGGTCGCGCGGACAGGTTTGGCCACGTGCAGTTCTACACGGTGGCTCGTCGAGTAGAGGCTATCGCTGATGGCGCGGAGTAGCTTCTGTTTTAGGTCGTACTCAACCTGGGTCGCGGGACGCATGTTGGTGACGATGTCTCGGCATTCCGAAAGCGTGACGTAAGAGTCGCGCTCCGACAACGGCGAGACGGGAACTTCGGCATCCAGCCCCTTAAGCCCCATGTAATCGGCGCGCAGCACGCGCCCTACCCGAATCGGTCCGCGCGGCTCGAGCAACCGAAGCAGGATCTGGCTGTCCCCCGTGGGGTCATCCAGGAACGTGAAAAGCGTAATGCCACCAGGCTCGAACCAGATCTCGCACTCTTTCAAACCGTGATAGTGGCGGACGTCTCCCGAGCGCGCGTCTTCCAACAACGACTCGCCCACTTTTTTGGGGGAAAGAAAGCTACGCAGATGCGAAACACCACTCGGCGCTAATTTGGTAAAGCCGAAGCGGAGGTACTTATCCCCCTGGGCTTTCAGCTCGACCATCGCCTTGAAGCGCAACCGCTCCATGCAAAACTCGGCTTCAATTGAAGCGCCCATTTCGAAGGTCATGCCTTCAATGGGGGTGGTCACCAGACGAATGAACGAGACGTCGAGAATGGAAGCACTCTTATCCCCAAAACGGAGCGTGCAATCTTTCAGCGCCGACAGGTTTACGAGGGGTTTCAAGGTTTCCTTCTGATCCGCATTTTCCTCTGACAACATGCGTGGGAGTGTAGATACCCAAAGTCCGCTTTTCAAGCACCGTCTCCACCCTGATCCGGTAAATATTTCACTGTCGACGCTCCCGTTAAGGTTCGGTACTCTCGCCCGACCACCGTGGACAGCAGAAGCGCCCTTATCTTAGTGGCGGGGCTAAGCCTCACCCTCAGCACCCAACTCCGAGCAACGACGGATCGCGTCGAATTTAAGGCCAACAGGCTTTCCAAGGATTTGGGCACCGGTCGCACGGTGGGTCGCGGCAACGCCTATTTGAAGCAGGGCGGCAGGGAGCTCACCGCGGACCACATCGAAATCGACTACGAGAGTCAGCTCGCGACGGCAATTGGCCACGTGAAGGTCGTGGAAAGAAATCTCACGGTCTACTCCGAACAGGGGACCTACTCGCTCAAAAACGGGGAGATGACCCTTGAAAAGGCCGTGGTGGTGCGCGAGCAGCTCGTGCTCACCGGGGAAACCATTCGGCGACTCGACCCCGATCATTTCGAGATTGAGAACGGCAGCTACACGAACTGCTTACTCAAACCTGCCGAAGGGCCCGAGGTAGCCAACTGCCCTTTCGACTGGAAAATCACCGGCGGAAAAATTTCGGTAACGATTGAGGGGTACGTGTCGGTAGTCGACGGCGTCTTCTCATTACACCGCACGCCTTTCTTTTACACGCCTTACGCCATCCTCCCGATAAAGACGAAGCGGCAGTCGGGATTACTGCTGCCGAATTTTTTGACCTACGGCGATTTGGGCAGCACCTTCACGCCGCCGCTTTTTTTAGACTTGGCCCCGTGGCACGATCTGACGATCATCCCGCACTACTTCTCGAAAGCGGGCTACCACCTGGGCTTCGATTATCGTTACCGCCACTCGCCCAGCCTCTTCGGTGATGCAAAACTTTGGTTCGTACCCCGCCGTTACAACGAGCTGTCCGATAATCCCCTCGTGGGCGCAAATGCGGGAAAGCGGCTCGGCCTGTTCGGCGAGATGGCGGTCAATCTAAACAACGTAGCGCTGCTCAGCAACGGACTGCGGCTCAACCAGACGATCCGCTTCGTCACTCATCCGTATTACACGAGAGACTACGGTTTCGATTTCGGTTCGCTGCCCGATTTGGGTTACCTGCGTACGCAGTTTTCCGCGACTTATCCGATGCCATCGCACCTAGCTACTTTGCAGCTGCAGCATCAGCAGTCGCTTTACCTGTCGAAAGACTACGGCGTGGATAAGGGGGCGGTAACCGAGCTTCCGTCGGTAGGATTCTTCGGGGTCACCCGGCCGCTCTTCACGCGGCTTCTCCTTTACGATTTCGACGCTCGCTTCAACTCGTTCGTGCGCAGCAACACCGTCGACCCGTTACCCGACACACTATCCCCGGTGGGGCGCAACCAGCCTGGCGCCGCCGATTCCCACGCCAACGACTATATCCGCACAGGGCAACGGGCTTTCTTGGAGACGCGGCTTACGGGAAATCCGCCGATGCTGGACGGCGTTCAGCTGCAGCCCATGGTGCGCGGCGGTTTGCTCGGTTACCACTTCACTAGCCCCACGTCGCAGTACCTGGGACAAGGATATTTGGATCTCGAAGTGCCGCTGTCGCTTTACGTGAGCCGCACTTTCGATCTGGGCCTGGAAAGCTTCAAGCGCGTGGCGCACGTGGTGCAGCCCCGCGTGATTTACGGATCGCGCATGGCGCAAACCGCCACGCCCAATCATCCGTTCTTTTATAAAGATCGCCCGGCCGCCATCACGCCCGGGCCTACCCCGATCGGTCCCATCCTATTGACCAGCCCGCGGTTCGATCTGCACGATCAGGTGGAGCCTTATGAGTATTTCCGCTTCGAGCTCATTAACCGTTTCCGTCGTCAGACCTCACTTGGCGCCATTGATCGTTTTTTTCGCTTACAAGTTTCCGAGCAGTTCAACAGTCGCCGCTCGACAGTGGACCCACGTTTTTCCAAAACCGTGGGGCCGATCGAGGTACTAGGCGAACTCACTTTGGGCCGTTGGTCTTTTCAATTTCAAGGAAACTATCCGCTTCAGCTCGAGAACGCCGGCGCCGGTAAGCTCGTGCGCGAAACCGAGTTTTCCGGCGCCCTGGTATTCAGCGAGACACCACAGAACTTCTTCGCGTTATCCACGCTGTTTCGTAATCGAGCCAATACGATTAACGACGTTCAGAACCTGAACCTTTCTTTTTTTCGCCCCTTACCGTCGATCTTCGATCTCGAGGCCGGCGTCGAATACTCATTCTTGGGGGCCGGCCGCGGCGGAGTGCGCTCTTACTCGCTCGGCCTGCACATCCGCGACAAGCCACGCTCGTGCTGGGCGGTGCTGTTCAAAATTGGGCGCGACAGCAACCGGCAAGCCTTCGTGATGACGAACTTCACGTTGAACTTCGGTAGCGGAAACTGGTGGGAAGGTTAATGCCGACACGTTTATGGATAGTGGGTACGCCGCTAAAAGATGAGTCGCCGTTTTCGGCGGAGACGCTCGCGCGGATCGAGGGCATCCCCCTCTTCGTCGGCGAATCGCGAAACCGCACCTCTTTTCTGCTGAGGGACCTGAAAGCCAAACCCGAAGCTATCTTCTTTCTCGATCCCCCTCACCCGCACCAGCGGGCGGCCATCTTCGAGGCGCTTGAAAAAGCGCACGCCGAAGGAAAAGACGTGGCTTTGCTCTCCGACACGGGCATGCCCATCACCTTCGATCCGGGCATCGAGGTTTTGGAATGGGCCCGCCGCGCAAAGATTGAGATTCGTTCGCTACCGGCGGCCACGTCCTGGGGCACCGCCATTGCATTGAGCGGCTACGTACCGCCGTATACCGTGCTGGGTTTTCCCCCGCGCGACTCCGGCGAACGCGCGCAGTTTTTCGCGCAGCTGCGCAAACGCAGTGAGCCGCAAGCGTTGCTCGAAACACCGTACCGTTTTTTGAAGACGCTGGAAGAGCTAAGTAAGTCGCTCGAGGCCGACCGGGAAATCTTTCTCGCCTGGGAGCTCGGTGCGGAGAACGAGCGGTTGCTTTGGTTCCCCGCCAAGGATTGGAAGCGCCAGGCGGCTACCTACGGGCTCGAAAAGGGAGAATTTATTCTCGTCATCGGTCCCGGTGCGCGGAGCCGACGATGAAGTCTCTCACTACGAGAGAGAAGCGGCTTTACTGGACGATGTGGAGCGTGGTCGCGCTAGTGGCGGCGATCTACTTTTCGTTACGCGACAAGCCCGTACCCAAGCCAGCCTACGCCTTGAACGTCATTCTCGACGCCGATCTCCAGGAGCGGTTTGCCGCGGTAGACGTCGAGAAGCGCGGTCTTGACCACGTGAGTGCCGACTTCCACCTGAAAGAGGCCTTTTTGTCGACGGTCGTGCGTTTCGAGAAGGAGATGACCGTGGGTTACCAACTTCAGCGCGGTAGCCTCGAACTCGACAAGGGGGAATTTCGCATAGTCATTCAACCGCTCGTGAGTTTGGCGCACGCCCGATTTCCCAATCGAAAAAAAGTCGACTTCGATACCGTGCACCCGCACCTGCCCGGTTCGATCTCCGGCGGCCAACCGCACTGATGATAGAATAGGCTCATGCCCGTCCAAAACAGTCCGGCCATCGTACTTCCCGCCGGCGGGGCCCGGGCCGCTTATCAGGTAGGCGTTCTGAGCTACATTGCCAAGCGGCATCCGGAGTTTCGCCCGCGCATCTTCTGCGGCGTTTCCGCCGGCTCCATCAACGCCTGCTTTCTGGCGCAGGGGCTTCCGTTCCCCCAGTCCACGGAAGAGCTGTACCAGCTCTGGGCACGGCTCAATTTTGACCACGTGCTGAAGACGCAGTTCACGACGCTGTTTCGCATGTTCATGCGTTGGGGCACCGATCTTTTCCTTTCACGCTATACGAAAAGGCTCTTGCTCCGATCATTGCTCGATGCGTCTCCCCTGGCGATGACCCTCGTAAATCACGTTCACTTTTCGCGTGTCTCGCGGGCCATTCGGAATGGCAGCGTGCTAGGGCTCTCGGTCACCGCCACGAACTACCAGGAAGGCCGCACCACCGTATTCTTCGACTCGGCCGACCCCACGCCCGAATGGCAACGCGAGCAACGTTGCGC
Source organism: Bdellovibrionota bacterium (assembly GCA_041736915.1). GTDB lineage: Bacteria > Bdellovibrionota > FAC87 > UBA2466 > UBA2466 > JBGSST01. Next base: position 571 of record JBGSST010000291.1, on the reverse strand, counting down.
GCGCCGCACGACCATTCGCGTGAAACACATCATGGCGAGCTGCTCGATTCCGTTACTCTTCGAACCGGTCGTGATCCACGGGGAGATGTACGGCGACGGCTCACTGCGTTTCAGCTTTCCGCTTAGCCCCGCGATTCATCTGGGGGCGAACAAGATCCTAGCGGTGGGAACGCGGTGTCCGGCTCCCCCGCGCGAAACCGGACGCGAGGCCGCAAAGGAGTTCATCGATCTCGCCCAGGGCAACATGGGTTACCTCGCGGGTACGGTGTTGAACTCGCTCTTTCAGGACAGCCTCGAGGTAGATTTCGAAAATCTCACACGGCTAAACGATATCGGCAACGTCGGCAAGATCCGCCAGATTCCGGCGCTGCTGCTGCGACCGAGTCAGGACTTGGGTCACCTCGCGAAGGGGTTTCTCGACGACATCCCATTTCATCTTCGGCAGCTGCTCAAATCGACCGCGAGCCGCGATCAGTTGGGTGACCTCATCAGCTACCTCATGTTCAGCCCGCGCTACGTACAAGAAATTCTCAAGCTGGGACAACGCGACGCCGAAGCGCAAGAGGCACGA
>JBGSST010000230.1:0-11133 GCA_041736915.1 Bdellovibrionota bacterium | reverse complement strand
CGCCCTTACGGAGTGCCGCAAGATGATCGAGGTGGGTAGCAAGAGCTTCTCGCTCGCGGCGAAACTGTTTCAGCCCGAAACGCGCGACGCCGCTTTTTTTCTCTACGGCTGGTGTCGTTACTGCGACGATCAGATCGATCGGGCGAAGAATCTGCGATTGCAGGAAGAGCGTGTGAAAGACCTGCGCCGCGAGACGGATCAGGCGTTCGACGGAAATCCGAGCGACAATCCCGTGTTCATCGCCATGGCCCACATCGCCAAGCAGTATCGGATTCCGCGCCATTACGCGCTGGAGCTGATCGAAGGCATGACGATGGACGTGCGGCGCGAGGCGTACTGGACCATCGACGAGCTTCGTTTGTATTGCTACCGCGTGGCCGGCACGGTGGGGCTGATGATGTCCCACGTGATGGGGGTCAGCGATCCGCGCGCGCTTCGGCACGCGGCGGACTTGGGCTCGGCAATGCAGCTCACCAACATCGCGCGTGACGTACGCGAGGATGCGGAGATGGGGCGGGTTTACTTGCCGCTGCTGTGGCTCGACGAGGCGCAGGTTCCCGAAGGGCAAATTATGCAACCTCGGCACCGCGAGGCGGTAGCGGGGGTCGTAAAGCGAATGCTGGCCGAAGCGGACAAGTACTACGCTTCGGGGCTGCAGGGGCTGCATTTCCTCCCCTGGCGCGCGGCCTTGGCCGTCAGCGTAGCCGCGGAGGTCTATTCCAAAATTGGCCGACTGGTGCTCGCGCGCGGCGAGGCGGCCTGGGATAGCCGCACGGTCGTCTCGCCCTGGGGCAAGGCCGTAGCGGTGGTGCGCGGATCGCTCCGCGTACTCATGGGAATTCCTCAGCGGATGTGGAGACCGTGGCAGCGGGTTGAGATTCAACAGATCTGGAGACATGCATGAACAGCACCGTAGCTCATCGCACCTTTTGGCAGGATTTCGTCCGCTATGCCATGCGCATGGCGGAGTTCGATCGAATGGACTGGCGCGTGTACGTCGCCTGGATCGGAATGATGCTGGGGCTGTTGGGTTCGATCACGGGATTTCTCGCCGTGGGCGTTTCCAAAGGGGTGACCTATCCGGCGTACGTGTGGAACATTCCTCTCGGCACGCTGGTGTTTATTTTGGCCATCGCCTTCGACACGATTGGGCACCGCACCGCCTACAAGCAGGCCCTTCAGCGGGGTGAGGCGCTCGTTCATCACATCACCATTGCGGCCGGCGTTTCGAGCTGTGTTTTGCTGTGCCTGGCCTACACCCACCCGGTGTTTCTGCGCATCCCGGCGATTACGATGACGGTGCTTACGATGTTTTACAGCGCCATCGATGAGGGAATGCATTGGTTCCGTTACTTCGAGGGGAATAGCGATCGCATCGAGATGTGGAGCCACTTCTTCATCTTCGTGGGCCATACGATCATGATGCTCGCCTGGCTATGGTGGTTCGAGGCCGGTTACCCCGGCGTCGCCGAAACGTTAGCCGGGGGGCTTTTGTGAATTCTGGTTTTGAGTTCTAGCGCCGTTGGCGACGTAAGCGCGGTGTTGGCTCGCATGATGCCCGCGGCAGAGTAGGCGAAGGTTGGCCGGTGAATGGCTTCCGCCCCGGTGCACCTCGGTGACGTGGTGGTAATCGAGCCATCGTTTTTGTGGGCAACGTTCGCCCGTAGCGCTCACGTGCGCACATCGGCCTTGATCGCGGAGCATAACCTCGTGCTTTGCTTTAGCCGGAATCGGCCGGCGTTGTGGTTGCGAAACGCCTCGCTCATTTCCTGAGGAAATCGGTTTGGCTTTGCGGATTTGGCAGCGCTCGGCTTTACGGACGGGATCGAACCTCTCACGCGCCGTCTCGGCGGCCCACGCCACGACGTCGCCTAGCGAGGCGGGCTTACCCAGTTTCTGAGAGAGGATATCCGTGAGCGCCCGCAGGTTGGCTTCGGTTTCTGCGTCGACCGTGACCCGAAGCTCGGCAAGATCTCGGGCCACGGGTTTCAGGCGCTCGGGGAAGTGCGCGTTGGGGTTAATCGCCGTCACCTGCCGTTCGAGCTCCCGCTGCGGGAGTGATTGGGCTTTGGTTACCCACTCGATGCAGTTCTCCGGACTCACCACGGGCACGATGCGGCGGGCTTGAGAAAGAGTGAGTCCGCCGTTGGCGATGGCGGTCTTCAACGCGGGAACTTCCTCGGCTTTTTCGGCGACACTTTTAAAGTAGAAGCTCTGCATACGGGAAAGCTTCAAACGTCTCTCGCAGTAATCAAACACGCCCGTGTAATCGAGTTGAATGAAAAGCTTTCGCCGCTTCATCTCCATCAGCACGCTGAGCAGTTCTGCTTCGGTGCGCAGATAGTCTTGGGCGAGGGATGTTGCCTTTGAATCGAGTGGGTGAGTTGTCATGAGTAGGATTTAGCATGAGGTTTTTTGGAGCAATTTTCTTCGCCAGGTTCCTCGTAGATGCTTGGCCAAACATGAATTGCGTCATCCCTCGCCGTCGCCTGAATCTGCGCGACCAAGACGATCATAAGTAAAATTTGGCCTACTAGAATTGAGATAAGTTCCACTTCTGCACAAACGCGATATCCACGCAAAAACCTGTCAACCTTCTTAGGGGAGCGTCTTTTGGAATACGATTTCCTCTGGAAATGAATTCAACGATCCAGCCGGATGGCTCACTCGGGGTAGACGGGGCAACCCCAAGTGGCCACCGAGGCTGGTGGGGTGGAGTGCAACGGGGCGGGCGAATCCTCGCTCAAAAAAGTTCTCAAGCGCCAGGGACGTTGGCAGGGGCGATTTCCTCAGGAAATCGTTGGCAAACAGCCACCTCGCCGCACACGCGATACCGCGCCGCTGCTTTATTCGTGATTCGGTTCGGTGGTACGTGGGGCGTACATGATAAAACTGAATAGTCTCTTGTTTACGGCGGTAGCCTGCCTGTTGGTCGCGCTACCTTCTTTCGCAACCTCAACCTTCGTGGATCGGATCGTCGAGCTGACGAATGAGCAACGAAGACTTCACGGGCTTGCGTCCCTGGCGCCGGTCACGTCGTTAGACAACGCGGCCCAGGCCCATGCCGACGATCAGGCCGCGCGCAACTACATCGCCCACGTAACGCCCGAAGGGGTGACCGTTACCGAACGTGTTCGCAAGGCGGGGTACACGGGCATTGGCGGCTGGGAGAATCTCTACGGCGGTGGGGGAAGTAAGTACGGTACAGCCGAGGCCGCGGTGAAAGGGTGGATGGAGAGCCCCGGCCATCGGGAGAACATTTTGAACTCTCAGATCACGGAAATCGGCGTGGGACTCGCCACCGACGCTTCGGGAAGAAACATCTACGTGCAGAACTTCGGGGCCAGTCGTTAACGGGTCAGCCGCCGTCCGCTTTTGGTGACGCCATCAAGAACTCTACGTCTTTGATCAGTTTCCCGACCGCGGCGCCTTCGGTGGCGCCGCGGCAACCCTCTACGTAGCGATTTTCCTGGTTGTCCTTCAGGCGAATCTGAAACGGGGTGCGGCAAGGGGAGTCATCCTTGGCCGCGGGATTGCGCTTTAGCGCCGTCATCACGCCGGCGGTATCGTCGGCAATCTTCACGAACTTGTCTTGGGAGATATTGATCTCCTTCATTAGGTACTGATCCTTGAAGGCCTGAAGCTTGGCGGTCTCTTTTTCTTCCAGAATCAGATAGCGGTGCGAGTTCGATCCACGCTGATACGAGATCTCGATCTGGGCATCGGTGCCCGATTTTTCCCAGTGGTTTCCCGTTTTCATTCCGGCGCAACCGGCGAGAATCAGGGGAAGGGTAAAGACCACGTTAAAAAGAACAGTACGGCATTTCATTGGTATCCACCTCACATTGCAAAAACTTTTGAATCTTGGGGTTATGCGCAAAAATTTTGGCGATGCGAACCGCCGGATCCGGATACAGGTCGGTGTCGCCCTCGGCTACCCACGACTCTTGATCGCACAGGTCGCGCACGGCATTGATGGCCGAGTGCACGATGTCGTCGTGGGTCTTGAGCCGCTCTTTGTAATGCTCCATGGCCGTCGCCGTAATCTCGGCCGCCATCCAATCGGCAAACGCCTCACCTAACTGATTTTTCGTTCCGCAGCGATGCTGTTCGGGATCTTTTAAAATGATCTTCTGTTGGTAAAAGCACCGCGCCAACCGCCGGTACGCGGCCGGATCGATCTTATCGGCGCGCAGCTCACACGGATCGATCGCGTGCGCTAGCTCGTGGCTCAAAGTGAAGACCCGATTGAACCAGCTCTTCGCGGTGAGTAAATAAGCGCCGCCCACGCGGATCACGCGGCGGTTATTCTCTAACGACTCAAAGTACATTTCGTTCTTGGTAAACAGGTCCGGCTCCGACGCATAAATTGACGCCGGGGGTGGTAGCTCGAGGTAGGTAGTGTCGATGCGCTGCTTGAGCTTTTTCTTTACCGCACGCGTGAGCACGTTGTCGGGCTTATGATCGATCACCCGTTTCATCTCGCGCGCTACCCAGCGAAAGGTCTCCAGCATTATCGTGCGACGGCGTTCGGTGTAGATTTTTTTCACGAGCTCTTCATCGACCTGTTCACTGGTCCATTCGGGATTGTCGTGAATGATTGTTTCGTACAGGCGCAGCGCCTCGAGCTCGCCGCGCACGTTCGGTTGTACGGCGCCGGAAGGGTCGACCGTAACGCCGCGCCGCAAACAAGCGAGCTGGAAAAGATCCGCGCACTTCATCTTGGACTTGGCCGAGGGCGCTTCCGCGCTGGGCGTCCGAGGTGCCGCCGTGGGGGTTCCTCCGCCCGCTGAAACAATTCCGGACGGCAGCTCCCCTCGCGGCTTCGTGGCTAGTAAGCTCCAGAGCACCACGAGCGAAAGTACGAGAACGCCGAACCAAAGCCTGAGTTGGGGCCGTCCGTGCATCTGCCTCTATCTTACTCCGTACGCTAAGGGTGGCCAAACCCTTTAAAAACGTTTAAATTTTCCCTTTCCGGGGGCGTTCGATGAAAACAAAAGCATTTCTGTTTTTAGCACTCACGTTGGCTCTGGCCAGCCAGGCGGCGGTGGGAAAATCTTTTCTGACTTTGCCTCACCGCGAGACCACACTGACTAACGGACTCAAGGTGTACGTGGTCGAGTTTCCGAGTCCGGGCGTGGTGGCGTACCAGATTTCGGTAAGGGTGGGATCGCGCAACGAAGTCGAAAAGGGAAAGACCGGCTTTGCCCACTTCTTCGAGCATTTGATGTTCCGCGGAACCAAAAAACTTTCGGGGCAGGGGCTTTCGGAGCTCTACACGAAACTCGGCGCGGAGAATAACGCGTGGACCAACAACGACTTCACTTGCTACCACGGCGTGGTGGCGGTGCCGTCGCTCGAGAAAATTCTCGACGCCGAGTCAGACCGGTTTCAGTTTCTGTCTTTCGACGAGAAGCTTTTGAAGGACGAAGCGGGGGCGGTGCTCGGTGAGTACCACAAAGATGTCGTGAACCCCGGCTTCGTGATGGAAGAAAAGCTGCTCGCGACCGCATTCAAGGTTCACCCTTATGGCCACACCACCATGGGGTACAAAGCCGACATCGTTAAGTACCCGGAGCGGTATCAAGACGTGTGGCCCTTTTTTCGCGCCCACTACCGGCCCGACAACGTGTCCATTACGCTCGTGGGCGACGTGAAGCAAAATCAGGCCACGCAGCTGGTGGAAAAGTATTTTGGCTCATGGAAGAAGGCCGAGGAGAAAGCCCCCGAGGTTCCTCAGGAACCCGAACCGCAACAGGCCAAGGAAGACAGCGTTCAGCTCGACAAACCCACGCAAACGCGGCTAGCGGTGGGTTATCTTTCGCCCGGGTTCAGCACGCGTAGTAAGCACACGGCGGCGATGCAGTATCTGGCGGAGCTGGAGTTCTCTTCGACCTCCGCGTTCCAAAAAGAGTTCAAGTTCGACAAGGGTTGGGTCGACTCGGTGAGTGCGTCACCCGACGACACGATCGATCCCTCGCTGTGGACCATCGCTCTGCGCCTGACGGGCGCGGGGGAGAGCCATCTCGACGAGCTCAAGAACGCGGTCACCACGAAAATGGAATCGCTGGCGGACAAGAAGTACACCGAGAAGGAGATCTCTACTATCCGTTCGCGCATCAAAAACCGTGCGGTCGTACAGTGGTTTCAGTCGCCCGATGGGCTGGCTGGCCGTATCGGCTACTACACCGGCTTCGAGCCCGACTTAGGCGTTCTCGATCGGCATCTGCAGCGCATTCAAGAGATCACGGCCGCGGACCTCTCGTCTTTCGCCAAGGAATATCTGGTGGCCAAGCGCCGCACCATCGTGACGTTGAAGGGGAAATAATATGAGAACGATGCTGACTGCCACTCTGATTCTTTGGGGAGGACTTCTCGTGAGCCGCCCCGTGCTGGCGGCGCCGCGCTGGATTTTGCAGAAGCAGGCCAAGCTGCCGCTCACCGCGATTCAGCTCACCTTCCAGGTGGGCACGGCCGACGACCCGAAAGGAAAAGAAGGCCTGGCTTACCTGACCGCCCGCCTGATGCGGGAGGGCGGCGTAAAGGCGTGGAAGGGAATGCCGGCGCTAACCCGCGCCGATATTCAGGAACTACTTTCGCTCACCGGCGGTAGCGCCGAGTTTCAGGTCGAGAAGCAGCAGATAACTTTAAAGGTGATGGCCCCGGCGACCGAAGCCGACAAGCTCGCCAAGCTCGCCGTGCAGATGGTGCTGGCCCCCGCGTGGGACGATACGCAGCGCACGCGTCTTACGGGCGAGATGGAAGAGGCGCTCAAACGCCAGTGGCCGCGCGAAGACCAAGAGGAGCTCGGCAAGGTCGCGCTCGACTACGTCATGTACGGCGCCGACCATCCGTATTCCCACGTAGAAGACGGCAAGCTGGCGTCGCTGAAAGCGATCGACAAGGCCGCCATCGAGAAATTTCACAAAGAAAAATTCACCGCCGACAACCTGGTAGTGGGCATGGCCGGGGTGATCGATCCCAAACTTAAAACGTGGATCGAAAAGAGCTTGGCCGCTTTGCCCAAGGCAAAGGCGACCTCGTCCGTGATGTTCACTCCGCCGCCGGTAGCGGGGCTCGACCTGTGGATTGTGAAGGGCGAGTTCGAGGGCACGGGCGTGCACCTGGGGCTACCGCTCTCGGTGAATCGCGCCGACGCCGATTTTCCGGCGCTCTACCTTGGGGCCAATTCCTTCGGTAAGCACCGCTCGTTCGTCGGTCGCCTCATGCGGGTGGTGCGCGAAGTGCGCGGGCTGAACTACGGTACGTACGCGTACGCCGAGGATTTTCCGAACGGCGGAAGATTACTTTCCCCGCCCACCCAGGCCGCGCGATCGATTCAGGCCTTTACGATGTGGGGCCGCCCCACGCGTCCGGAGAATGGCTGCTTTCTGCTTCGTCAGATGTACCGTGAGCTGGCCAGCCTCGCCAAAGACGGCATCACCGCAACTGAGTTCGAGCTAACGAAGAGTCACCTGATGGGCTACGTGCCGGAACTCGCGTTGTCGCTGGATAGGCAGCTGGGCTTTGCGATCGACTCGCTCTTTTACGGTATACGCGGCGACTACCTGAAAGAGCTCACCGCTTCCATCTCCAAGCTCAAGCACGCCGAGGTCAACGCGATCCTCAAAAAACATCTGAAGCCCGAGAACTTTCGCATCGTCGTTACCGCGTCCGATCCGGAAAAGTTTCGTAAGCAGATTCTCGGAACGGACTGCGGCATCAGCTACGCCGAAGGGATCACTAAAGGCGAAGAGGTGTTAAAGGAAGACAAGCTCATTTCGGAAACGAAGCTACCGATCGAGCCGACGCGCATCCGTACGTTGGACGCGGAGGCGCTATTCTAAGAAGCTGGCTCGTCGGCATTTGGCTCGGCGTGACGGTTGCCGTTCACGCCACTCCACCCTGCCTGGTGGGCTTTGGCGATCTGGTCGGCGAGGGGCTCGGCGGGCGGGAAGCCGCGAAGCGGCTGCTCGTGCACCGGCTGGCGACGGACACCGTCTACCAAAGATTTCTGGAGCTGAAGAAGGACCCGGCATTTCGGGGGGTGAGCGATAGCTTGCTCGTAGATACGGCGCGCGAACGCGTTCGCGCCAATCTGGGCTCGAAAGAGATGGAGCAGCTCTTCGATCGGGCGGTAGTGGATCTGCGGACGGGGCTGGAACGCTCCGGGCTACCTTACCAAGCTCCGCCGCAAACCAAGGGCACTCCGGCCGAGGGGCGCAAGACGCTTGACCGGGAGCTATCGCTATTCAATGCGGTAACGCCGCTCCAGGGACCAGAGTCTACCCGGACCACTCCGTTCGAAGATTTCATGATGGCCCGCCTCGCGTTTCGCCACCTCATCGCCAAGGGGAAGGGCACGGCAAACGCCGCCCACATCCAGGAGCATCTGAATGTACTCAAAGATCCCGCGATCGCCGAGGGCTTGGCGGCGGCCGGTATTTCGGAGCTAGCCCTTACGCGCAACATTCTGCTGCACGATCTGGGGAAAGAGTACGATCAGCTGCCGGCCGATTACCGCGCCTTTCTCGAAGAGGTCTTCCCCCTCCCCAGTTCGCCTATCGAGGCGGACAAGAACTATCTAAGTCGCGTGGTGATGAGCCACGAGTTCGGTTCGATGGTCATGACCGAACAGCTGGGCAAAGAGGCCGGCCTTTCGGCGGCGAAGATTGCGCGGCTGAAGAGTCAGTTCGCTCACCACAACGCCGGATACGATCCCAATCTTCCGGGCTTTCATTTCTGGGTCCAGCCTTTCGCCTGGGGGGCCTTCGCCAAAGGGATGCGCGCCAAGGGGGTGAACATGCCCGAAACGTATGCCGCCGTGCCGTCGATGAAAGAAGGGGGATCGCCGGAAGCCATCATTCTCACCGCCATCGATCGGGCGACCTCGCTCACACTTTCGTCGCAGGAGAAATTTTCCCCGGTCATTCTCAATGGCGGAAAGTGGAACAATGAGGGGCTCGCGGGACTTTTCGAGGGAAATGCGAAGAATGTTTTCGCGGAGGTCGATAACGTCGTGCAAAAACTCGACGGCCGCGCGAGACGAGTAGCGGGCCCCTTGATGAAGGCCTTCCTAGTCGACCTGACACGTTTGGAGAATTTAGCGAAAGAAGTTCCGCTGATGGGGAAGGGCGAAGGGCCATATCGCGATCGTCCGGCGACCACTCCGGAGCAGCTCGCCTCGTCGATCGTGTATCGCACGCGAAAGGGCAGATGGTTCCGCGTGGACAAGGAAGGCACCGTGTTCACGAGCGAAGGCGGTGGCCAGCCATGGATGGAGGCTCCGCCCGAGATTGGCCCGCGGGACCCGATCTCCTCGCTTTTCCGCCAAGTGATCTACCCCGACCAAAACTACACGGCGCCCGTGCTAACCGAGCCGAAAGCGCTTACTGAGTTTCCCAATCTGGGACAGTAGTTACGAGCCAAGCTTAACGACGAGCTCGAACTCTTTTTCGGTCACCGGCTGAATGGAGAGCCGGGATCCTTTTTTGAGCACCATCATCTCTTTTAGCCGGGGCTCGGCCGCGAGCCTCTCCCGGCTGACGAAAGTTTTAAATGCCTTCACCGCTTTTACGTCCACCATGATCCAAGGGTTGACCCCTTTGCGGTGGGCCGCCTCATCGTAATACTTGCTCTTGGGATTGAGCGCATCGGGGTCCGGATAGCCCGCCCGGACCACCTCGGCGATACCCGCCACCCCCGGCGGTTCCGCGTTCGAGTGATAAAAGAGGACCCCGTCCCCCTTTTGGAAGAGGTCCCGCATGAAGTTGCGGGCCTGGTAGTTGCGAACCCCCTCCCAATGGGTGCTTTTCTGGGGGGCCTCGAGGAGGTCCTGAAAGGAGAAAACCTCGGGCTCGGATTTCATCAACCAGTAACGGCGCGCAGACTTTTCACTCATGGTTTCAAGCCTTTAATGGTGAGCCGGAGTCTTGTCCATTTTTTAATATTCTTTATCCTGGCATTTGGGATAAAAGCGCGCATCCCGACCCAAACACCCTTTTAGGAGAGAGAAGAGTATGCGTCAGTTCAAGTTGATGTTCGCGATGTTGGCCATTGCCGGCCTCTCGATCGCTGCGGAAAATACCCCGTCGACGACCACGGCCACCACGGCTACCGGTAACGTGACGTCGGCCCCCAACACCACGGTAACGACGACGACGTCGGCCCCTTCGGCCGCCGGCATCATCGGCGGAGTGGACCTGCGTCCGACGTACAAGAGTACGGTCGGTTCGTTCGCCACCGAAGACTACGGCCAGGTCGGTTACCGCTTCAACGGCGGCAACACGGTGACCTACCGCCAAGAGTTCATGACGAACTTGTACGAGCCGTCGCTTTCTCCGGGCTTGAACGCTCAAATCGGGGATGGTTCGTTGCGTTTGAAGCTGAACAACCTCATGTCTAGCCGCGCCACTGGCCTTTCGTTTCACCTCGAGCCGCGCCTGTACGTTCCGACGAATGCCGTCAAGCGCGACAATGGTTTCATCACGGCCGCCCGCACGTACGTGAAGCTGAAGCAAAACTTTTCGCCGACCACCTACTTCCAGGTGCAGGACTCGCCGATTCTTCACGTTTACTCGAAAGACGGAAACACCGTCGCGGGTAAGCTCGTGCAGAATCCGGACGTGGAAAACCGCTTCCTAGTCGAGTTCGAAACCCAGCTTTTCCTTACCGGCCTCACGCTCTACGTTCCGCTCGAGCTTCAGTCGGCTCACCTTCGTGGTTTCGGCGGCAAGGAAGGCACCTGGAGTCACCGCGTAACGTTTTGGCCCGAGATCACCTACCCGGTGGCCTCGACCGTGCGTTTGGGCGTAGCTTTCCGCTCGGACAACATGGTGAAGGCCGACCTGTCGGGCACGAATCTCGACCAGGCGTTCCGTAACGGCGTGACCCAGATGGTCTTTAACGCATCGTTGTAATACGACCGGCGTTAAACTTTCGTTTTTCGAATCGGCCTCCCGGTTTTTGACCGCGGAGGCCGATTTTTTTTTGGTACAATAAAGTATCTATGAAAATCATCGTCACTCTCTCGGCACTGGTTCTCGTCGTCAGTCTCTGGGGATGCTCGTCGGCTCCGACGACGTCCGCGGCCGTAACGGGGCCGAAGGCGCCGGGTGAGTGCCGGGGCATCGT
>JBGSST010000217.1:0-5672 GCA_041736915.1 Bdellovibrionota bacterium | reverse complement strand
CCGATGCCGAAGAACTGCAGCCCCTTTTTGAGAGGTCGCATCATCACTGACCGGTTACCTTTTCTGCGAGCTGGAAGATGGGGAGGTACATCGAGATGAGCAAAAAGGCGATAATGATACCCACGCCGACGATCATGGCCGGCTGTAACAGCCCCGTTAACGCGCCTACCGCGTCGTCAACTTCGTCATCGTAAATATCGGCGACTTTGTTGAGCAGCTCGTCGAGCTTTCCCGACATCTCGCCGATGTTGACCATGTGAATCACCATGGGCGGAAAGAGATCACCGCCCAGCACGAGCCCCTGAGCAATGCTCTTACCTTCTTGTACCGCGAGCGAAGTTCGCGCCACGATATCGCGGATGGCAAAGTTGCCCGTCAGCTTCACGCAGATCTCAAAGCAGCTCAATAAGGGCACGCCGCTCGATACTAGCGTGGCCAGCGTTCGGGTGAATCGGGCGATGGTTGCCTTCCGAATCAAGCTACCGAAAAGCGGAACGCGAACGATGAACTTATCCCAGCCGTGCCGAAAAGACTCCATGCGCATCAGAGCACTGAAACCAAGGGCAAAGGTGATCCCGGCCGCGCACATCGCACCGAAGTTGTCCTGGAACCAGGTGGAAAAGGACAAGACTAAAACGGTTAGCTCGGGCAATTCGGAGCTCGACTCGCCGTAGAGTTTTGAAACTTCGGGAATTACCTTAATGAGTAGGAAAGCCAGCACGACGGCGGCCACGACGAGCGTGATGCAGGGGTACAGCAAGGCGGCGATGACCTTCGACTTGATGCGGCCCAGCTTTTCGAGCTGTACGCCAATTCGTTTTATCGACTTATCGAGGGTACCGGATACCTCGCCGGCCTCCACTACGCGAATGAAGAACTCGGTGAAGGCATTCGGGTGCTTGCCCAGGGATTCCGCGAGACCGCCGCCGGCTTCCACGTCGTTTTTGATGGTGGTCAGGATCTTCTTGAAGCCTGCGCGCTGTTCCTGCTGCGCCAAGATATCAATGCACTGCACGACGGGCACACCCGAGTCGAGTAGCGAAGAGAACTGTTTGGTGAAAAGCATTAGCCCCTTGAGATCGATGGGGGCCAGAAAACCGAAGGTCAGAAATTTTCGCAGGTCAAAAGTGATCGCGCGGCCGGCGGCCACCCCGAGCTTGTCGGGGCGAATCTGCATGGCGCGCAGCTTGAGCCTGGCTTCGATCTCATCGTTGGCCTCGATGATGCCGCTCACCGGCTCCCTCTGGCGGGTCTGACCTTGATATTGAAATCGCATATTTTTTTACCGGAGATTTTTTTAGCCGGCCCGGCGTTGCAGGTCGGACAGCATGCGGACTAGGTCATCGGGTTCCGGCGAGGCTTCGAGCGCGTCTTCGATCGTGACGAGCTTGCGCTTCACCAGGTTGAGCAGGCTTTGGTTGAAGGTGATCATACCGGTCACCTCCTGGCCTACGAGCATAGCGGACGGAATCTGGAAAAGTTTGTTCTCGCGAATGAGGTTTCGAATGGAGGCGTTGGGAACCATCAGCTCGATGGCCAATACGCGGCCCTGACCATCGGCGCGTGGAAGGAGCGCCTGCACCAGAATCCCTTCGAGCACCATCGATAGCTGCAGACGAATCTGCTCCTGAAAATCGGAGGGGAAAACTTGCACGATACGGGTGATCGTTTGTGCCGCGCTGTTAGTATGCAGCGTGCTCATCACCAAGTGACCGGTTTCGGCGAGCACGAGGGCCGTCTCGATGGTCTCCCGGTCGCGCATTTCACCGACGAGCACCACGTCGGGATCTTCACGAAGCGCGCCCTTTAGCGCGAGCGGGAAGCCCTTCGCATCCTGACCCACTTCGCGCTGGTTCACGATCGAGTTCTTATGCGAATGGATGTACTCGATCGGGTCCTCGATAGTGACGATGTGCAGATGCTCTTCGTGGTTGAGGGCATCCACCATGGAAGCCAGCGTGGTCGACTTACCGCTACCGGTGGCGCCGGTAACGAGGATGAGCCCGCGGGGTTTACGCATCAGCTTGTCGATCTGATTGGGCAGCCCCAGCGTGGGAAAGCGAGGGATCTCGAAGGGAATGTGACGGAACGCGCCGGCCACCGCACCACGCTGGTAGTAGATGTTACCGCGGAAGCGGGCCAGATCGCGGATACCGAACGAAAAGTCGATCTGCTTTTGCTCTTCGAAGAATGCCTTCTGCGTGTCGGTCAGCACCGAGTAGCAGAGCTCTTTCGTATCGTTCGGCACGAGCGAGGTCATCTTCGCTTTGAGAATGTGACCGTGTACGCGGTAAGTCGGAGGCGCACCGCTGGTGATGTGCATGTCCGAAGCACCGTGCTCGAGCATCGCTTTGAGTAGCTGTGGAAGTGACATCATTTGAGCATGTCTCCGTCAGGCCGGGAGTTGTTGAGAACCTCTTCCAGCGTGGTCTCCCCGCGATAAAGTTTAAGCAACGCGGACTGCCTGAGGGTAATCATCCCCTCTTTGATGGCCTGCGCGCGCAGCAGATCCGTATTGGCACCCTTCACGATCATGTCGCGGAGTTTTTCCGTCAGGTACATGACCTCGTAGATGCCTTTACGGCCCTTGTAACCGGTACCGCCGCAGTAGTCGCAGCCCTTACCGCGTTTGGGCTTGATGCTGCTCATCCACGAGTCGGGCACTTCGGCTTCGATAAGCATCTCTTTCGTCACTTTGGGATCCGCGATGGCGCACTTGTCGCACATCGCGCGCACCAAACGCTGGGCCTGCACGAGCGTGACGGCCGCGGTGATCAGAAACGGCTCAATTCCCATGTGCAGCAGACGCGTAATGGTGCTGGGAGCATCGTTGGTATGCAGCGTGGAGAAAACCATATGACCGGTGAGCGCGGCCTTCACCGCGATCTCGGCCGTCTCCTGGTCGCGAATCTCACCGACCATGACGATGTCGGGATCCTGGCGCAGCAGTGAGCGCAGCGCGCTCGCGAAGGTAAGGCCGATGCCTTCTTTCACGTGCAGCTGATTCACGCCGGCAATGTTGTACTCGACGGGATCTTCTACCGTGGAGATGTTCACATCCGGCGTATTGAGCTCCGACAAGGCCGCGTACAAGGTCGTGGATTTACCGGAGCCGGTGGGGCCGGTTACCAGAATCATGCCGTAGGGTTGGCGGGCCGCCTTGGCGAACAGCTTTAGCTGCTCTTCCTCAAAGCCCATCGACATCATGTCGGGCACGGCGCCGCCCTGGTCGAGCAAACGCATTACGACTTTTTCCCCGTAAATCGTCGGCAGCGTGCTCACGCGAATATCGATCTTGCGGTCCTTGGTGCGTACTTGAATACGGCCGTCCTGCGGCAGGCGCTTTTCCGAGATATCCATCTGGGCCATCACCTTGATGCGCGCCGGAGTCGGCGTTTTCAAGTTCGGCGGCAGCTTCATCACTTCGTGCAATGCCCCGTCGATACGAAAACGCACGCGGGCCATCTGCTCGTAGGGCTCGATATGGATATCACTCGCCTTACGGCGGATCGCTTCCACGAGAACTTTGTTGATCATCTTGATCACGGGCTTCTCACCCGCGCCTTCACGATCCACGTCCACGGTGTCGTTCTCTTTGCCGATCTCCAGCTGCGGGGTGTTGCTCTCCAGATCGAGCGAGTCGGCCCCCATCATGTTCTGCGCGAAGTTAGCCGTGTCGATGGAGCCGCCAAGCTTATGGTAGCTGCGCTCCGTGAGCGCTTTGATGGCGGACTCCGTAGCGATGTAAACGGCCACATCACGGTTGCAGAGAAAGCGCACGTCATCGACCGCCGCCACGTTCGTGGGATCGGAAATGGCGATCGTCAGCCGATTGCCTTCCATATTGAGCGGCACCAGGCCGTGCTTTTCGCACAGCGAGATGGGAACCAGCTTCATCAGGTCGGGGCTGATGGCTACTTCATCGAGCGCGATGGCGGGAATGCCGTACTGCTTCGACAAAAAGGTGGCGAGCACCTTTTCGTTGATGTGTCCCAGGGCGACCAAGCTCGAGGACAAACGTCCGCCCCGGCGCTGAGCGCGGTGGTCTAACGCCGTCTTGAGCTGGGCTTGCGAAATGATGCCCTGGGCGACGAGCAGCTCGCCCAATTTTCCTGCTGACATAGTGGCGACCGGATTTGGAGTTAGGGGGAGAAAGCGACTTAAGACTACTTCCCTAATTATACCCTACGTGAAAGACTTCACCAGAAGCGAGACAGACAGGGGACCAGTGGAACAACGCGGCGCCCAATTTGGGAACCAGCCATTGCGGTGGCTGGCGAACGAGTTCTTAGGCTTTCTTCCTCCCGTCGTCCTTTTCCTGATTCTCGTCGCTCCGCATTGGGGTGAGGCGCCCGATCTCGACGCCATGTACAACTACCGCGAATCGCTTTTTGTGAGCGATGGGGGCCTGGCGGCGTTGCTGGCCCACCGCGGCGGCTCGGCGCATCCTCCGTTACTGGTCTGGCTGCACTCGGGAATTTACCGCCTCTTCGGCGCCACCCCGGCGGCGTTCAATTTGTTGGGGGGACTCATTTACGTAAGCCTGGCGCTCGCGGTGTACGCCCTCGCCCGTCAGTACTTTCACCGGAGGCTGGCGGCCCTCGCCGCCCTGTGGACGCTATCGAGCCCGCTGCTCATCGTAAGCTCACTCTATCCCATGAGCGAGGCACTCATCTGCTTAGGCTGGGTGATGGGACTTCTCGCGGCTAAGCTTCGATCGTTGGCGCTGCTGACCCTCGCTCTTCATCCTCGCGCTCAGCAAAAGCACCGGCTTGGTTTTCGTCGGCGTGCTCGCGCTTCTCTTTTGGCTACCGCAGCTCAAGAAATGGAACACGGATCGGCGGCTGGAGTGGCGAACCACTATACCCTTCGTGGTCTTCATCCTGGTTTACGGCGGCTGGAAATTTTATCTTTCCGCCATCGGTGGGCAGGATTGGAATAGTCAGCTGCTCGACGGTGAAACCGGTAGCCCCACGGCGGTGATCCTGAAACGACTTTTCACGTTCAAGATCTTCAATGTCTATTTCAAGCAAAACCTCCAGAACGCCCTGCTAATCAATTTTCACTGGTACTTCACCGCGAGCCTCATTCTCGCGCTCAGCCTTACGAAGTTGAAGAGCACCACCGATTCGCTGCTTCGCGAAGTGGCCCCTTGGCTCGCGGGGGCGGCGCTCTACACGATTGTGGTACTCCCCTTTCCCACGTGGGCCATTCCCCGTTACGGACTTCCCGTTCTCTTCACGATTGCCCTTTGCGTTCCTTTACTCTTCCCCGCGCGCCATCGCGTGGCGGTCCTGGTAACCGGAATTTCACTCAATCTGGTGGGGATGTCGTCGTCGGTCGATCCGATCACCCGTCAGCTTTTCGGTACGTACCAGATGCAGGGACAAACCTTGTACGACACGGACTTCAGTTGGCGGGGCTCCGATCGCGGCATGTTCAATCTGCAGCTTCCCGCGATGACGAAGCGGAGAAACCAAACCATCGCCCGGGCGCTGGAGCTGGGCGACTACTGGACGGCCGATTGTTACGAGCTCAAGCTGGGGGAAAAGCTGTGGACGATCGCCCTGAAGCCCACGGCCTATCCCGCCTTCACAGTGCGGCCCCAGCTCCCGTGTCTGCACGTGCGCGGACCTGAGTTTCCCGAACAGCTCAAGCGGCTCAAAGCAGGC
>JBGSST010000207.1:0-2904 GCA_041736915.1 Bdellovibrionota bacterium | reverse complement strand
TCTGTTAAGTTAGGGGTCTCGGGGGCCGTAAGCCCCTCATAGAAGGCACGATATGTTGAGAGTGAATAAAAAGATGGAGTACGGGATTTTAGCGCTCCTGCACCTGTCGGCCGAGCCCGGCAAAGTGGCGAGCGTGCGTGAGATTTCGTCCGTTTGCCACATTCCCGAAGCCCTGCTTAGCAAGGTGATGCAGCGGATGAAGGCCGCGGGAATCGTAAAGGTGACCCACGGCAATCACGGCGGCTACCAGCTCAATCGGCAGCTGGCCACCATCAGCCTGCTCGACATGTCGGACGTATTGGTCGGCCCCGTGCGACTGACCGAGTGTCAGGAGCCCGGTAATTCCGATTGCCCGGCCAAGACCGGCTGCCGCTTGCAGGCGCCGATGACCGTGCTCAACCAGAAATTGATCGACCTCTTCCAACAAACATCACTCGAATCGATCGCGACGACGCAAAGGATTGCCGTATGAAACTACCCATCTACATGGACAACAACGCCACCACGCCGCTGGACCCGCGAGTCCTCGAAGCGATGATGCCGTTTTTGACGAACGTTTTCGGAAATGCCGCGAGCCGTAGCCACAGCTTTGGCTGGGAAGCGGAGGCCGCGGTCGAACAGGGGCGCCAGGAGATTGCGACTTTGATCGGCGCTAACCCGAAAGAGATCGTCTTCACGAGCGGCGCTACGGAGAGCATCAACATCGCGCTCAAAGGCGCGCGCGAGATGTACGCCGAAAAGGGTAACCACTTCATTACGGTGGTGAACGAGCACAAGGCGACGTTGGATTCGGCGAAGTACCTCGAAAAGTTGGGTGGAGTCGTCACCTACCTTCCCGTCGACAAGTACGGCCAGATCTCGGCGGCCGACGTGGCGGCGGCGATTACGGACAAAACGGTTTTGGTTTCGGTCATGCACGCCAACAACGAAGTCGGCACGATTCAGCCGATAGCGGAAATTGGAAAGCTTTGTAAGGAAAAGGGCGTGCTCTTCCACGTGGATGCCGCGCAGACGATCGGCAAGGTCCCCGTCGACGTGAATGCGATGAACATCGATATTCTTTCGATTTCGGGCCACAAGATTTACGGCCCCAAGGGCGTGGGGGCGCTGTACGTACGCCGCGCGAATCCCCGAGTGCGTTTGTCGCCGGTGATTCACGGTGGTGGCCACGAGCGCGGCTTTCGCTCCGGAACGCTGAACGTGCCGGGCATCGTCGGTTTGGGTAAGGCCTGCGAGATTGCGCGCCTGGATATGGCGAAAGACACCGAGCACCTTTTGATGCTGCGGGATCGCCTCGATAAAGGCATCCGTAGCCAGCTCGACGAAGTGTTTTTGAACGGCCACCCCACTGAGCGGCTGCCGAACAACTTGAACCTCAGCTTCGCCTACGTCGAGGGCGAGGGCATGATGATGGGGCTGAAAGAGATCGCGGTATCGTCGGGCTCGGCCTGCACCTCGGCTTCTCTGGAGCCGTCTTACGTTTTGAAGGCGATGGGCATTGGCGAAGAGCTGGCGCACTCGTCGATTCGCTTTGGACTTGGCCGCTTCAACACGGTTGAGGAAGTAGATTTCGTCATCGAAAAAGTCGTGTCGTGCGTGAAACGTCTGCGCGATATGTCGCCGCTCTACGAGATGGCGAAAGAAGGCATCGATTTGAAAAGCGTGCAGTGGACTACCCACTAACGCATCTTCGGAGGAATTATGGCATACGGACCTAAAGTCATCGATCATTACAACAACCCCCGCAACGTCGGCTCGCTCGACAAAGCGGATCCCGAAGTCGGCACGGGCGTCGTAGGCGCACCGGAGTGCGGCGACGTGATGAAGCTGCAGCTCAAGATCAAAGACAATATCGTCGAAGATGCAAAATTTAAGACCTTCGGTTGCGGCAGCGCCATCGCGAGCTCGTCGCTCGCCACCGAATGGGTAAAGGGCAAGTCGGTAGACGACGTGCTGAAAATCAAGAACACGGACATCGTGAACGAGCTGGCGCTTCCGCCCGTGAAGATTCACTGTTCGGTTCTGGCGGAAGACGCCATTCGCGCGGCCATCGCCGACTATCAAAAGAAGCAGTCGGAAGAGACCAAGAAACAAGGCTAAGGAGCACTTTATGATTCAGCTCTCCGAATCGGCGGCACAACAAATCAAACGCATTCGCGAAGACGAGAAAGCCTCGGACACGGCGGGACTTCGCATCGCGGTCGTGGGCGGCGGTTGCAGCGGTCTGTCGTACAAGCTCGACTTTCAGAAAGAGCCGGCGGCGACGGATAAGGTGTTCGAAATCGACGGCGTGAAGGTCTTCATCGACCCGAAAAGCTTTCTGTACGTGAAGGGCTTGACCCTGGACTACTCGGGCGGACTGAACGGCACGGGTTTCACCTTCAAGAACCCGAATGCGACGAAGAGCTGTGGCTGTGGAACTTCGTTCGCCGTCTAACTACTCCTGCTGGCATTGCGCTAAATCGGTTGATTCCCTTCCCTTCTGCAAGTCTTGTGGAAAACTTCAGGAACTTCCGGAAGGCCTTTCCGCGTTCGCGATCTTGGGAGAGCCCGTTTCGCTGCGTTTTTCGGTGGATGGCTTGCGCGGTCAGTACTTCGCGCTGTCCAAGCTCATTCATCCCGATAAGTTCGCGGGGCTGACGCCGCGCGAGCAGCTGTACGCTTCGCGCTGGTCGCGTTCGCTGAATCAGGCGTACGCGCAGCTGAAGGAACGGGACGCGCGCGCCGAGGCCATTTTGACCGCCCACGGCAAAGAAGGATTTTTGAAAAAAGGGGCGGTGCCGGTGGCGCTGGCCGAAGACTATTTCGAGTTTCAGGAAAGAGTTTCCGAAGGAAAAGAGCTCGGTTCTTTTCTCGACGTACTGCAGGGGCACCGCACGGCCATGGAAGGCCAATGGCGTAGCT
>JBGSST010000155.1:0-6541 GCA_041736915.1 Bdellovibrionota bacterium | reverse complement strand
CGGCGTCGCTCAGATCGGGCGCATCGGTCGCGGCGCCCGGTGGGGCGTCGAGTAGTCCGTCCAGGGGCAGCGGTTCTTCGTCCTGAAACTGTACCTCGGCGCTCTCGACCTCGTCGTGCTTGGGCGCAGACACAGGAATGGGATTGGCCGCCACGATGCCGGCGAGCTTTTCTTGCTCGCCTACGAGACCGTTCTCGAGTCCGTCGAGCAGGGAGGTGATCTGCACGAGCACTTCGCCTTCGACCTTGGTCGCGCCCGACTTCAGCTGCGACAGGATCTCTTCGAGTGCGTGGGCCTGGTTCTCCAGCCCGTGATACTCGATGAGGCGCGCGCTCCGCCCTTGAGCGTGTGCGCTTTACGAAAAGCGTCTTCGATGTCTTCCTGCGGCAGGGCCGCCCCGCTCGCCACCGCTTCGTTTTCCGTGAACAGTCTCCGGAGGGCGGTGAGGCTTTCTTCGGACTCCACGAAGAAGGTCTGGGCAATCTCCCGGCGGAGCTCGTCGGGAACGGCTTCCGTCGGAGCCTGCTGATTCAAAAACTTATCGAGCCCCTGAATGAGCTGCTTACCCTTCTCGGGTGGGGGCGGGGTGTCGTCGACCGAGTGGGCAAGGTAAGCAATGCAACCCCGCACGAGCTCATCGAGCCCGTCGATCTCCATGACGGCGCCGGATTGCAGCCGGTAAAACAACGTCTCCATCCGGCCCGTAATCGATTCGATTACGGTGTAGCCCACCGCGCGCGCGGCCCCCTTTAGCAGGTGGGAAAAATGAAAGATCTGAGTAAAGATCTCGGGCAGCTTTTCCGGCGGGCATTCCTGGGCCTGGGTAAGCGCGGCTTCCATCTGCGTGACGCAGGTGCCGAGCTCCTCCTTGAACGCCGCCTTCAGCTGTTGTTCGAGATCGGTACTCACACCCGGTACGCCTCCATCGCCTTACGCAGCTCTTGTCCGAGCGTGTTCAGATTGGAAACCGCACGCTCGAGACCACCGGTACCGCTGGCGGTCTGCTGGCTGGCTTGGAGAATGTCTTTCATCGCTTGGGTCATCTGCTCGAGACCAATCTGCTGCTGGTTCGTAGCACCCATGATCTGCTGGAAGGCGGAGATACTATCCTTGGTCGTCTTCACCATCTCGTTGATCGTAGTGTGGGTGACATCGACGGTGGCCTTACCCGTTTCGACGCGCTTTACCGCCTCTTCGGCCAGCATGACCGAGCTATTGATGCCCTTTTGGATCTCGCCAAGAATGGCGCGAACCTGGAAGGTCGACTGCTTCGCCTGGTCGGCGAGGTTCTTGATTTCGTGGGCCACGATGGAGAAACTGCGCCCATGCTCGCCGGCCGCGGCCGCTTCGATGGCCGCGTTCAATGCGAGCAGGTTAGACTGCTCGGCGATATCGTTCACATTGGTGATGATTTCGGAAACCGCCTGCGCCTTCTCCGATAGGTTGATGATGTGCTCGGCCACCGTTTCAAATTGCTGGCGAATGCCCTCCATCATTTTGGAGGTGTTCTCCACCGCTTCCACACCCTGGGCGCTGGTCTGCGCGGTGCCTTCGGCGGCCGAGGCTACTTCCTTGGCGCGTTCGGAGATCTGATGGCCCGATTGGCGAATCTGCTCCATGGTCGCGGTGGTTTCCTGCACCGTCGCCGCTTGCTGTTTGGTGCTGGCGGCCTGTTGCTGCGTGGCCGAGAAGATCTCGTTGGCGGCGGCGGACAGCTTTTCAGTGGTGCCCCAGGTTTGCACGGCCATTTTTTTCAGACCGTCGAGCATGGTGTTGATCACGGCCGATAGCTGGCCGATCTCATCTTGCGAGGTCACCTGAATCTTCTCCTGCAGCAGGTTGCCCTGGGCAATTTTGAGCGACACGTCGACTACGCTCTGTAGCGGAACCACGATGCCCCGGATGATCTTCAGCGAGAGAATCAGCGCTACGACTAGGATGACGCAGGCGAAAACGATCTGCTGCGTGATCATCGTCTTCACCTTGGCGTCCGCGTGGGCCTGGGCGGACTTAACGACGGAGTTGGTCGAGGCGTACAGCTTGGAGTTGAGCGCGTTCAGCTCCTCCAGCTTCGTAATGAAGGCGGCATCCCGCACCGTTTCCTTCACGATTACGTCGGCTTTCTGGCCGATCTCCGTCATGATCTCGCGAACCTCGTTCATGTTCGCTTGAATCTGCTCAGTGGGGGCCTGGAGCACCTGACCCATCGGCTTACCTTCGAGGTCGTTCACGAGTCCCCCGACCGTCAGCGCGTGCAGGGTGTCGAAGAAGAATTTTCGCGTTCCCAGGAAGTCCGCTTGATTCCCTTCGGTAGACATCAGCACCTCGGCAAAGTGCCGCTGCGCGAGTACTTGCTGCTGGTTCGTTACGTCGACCAGCAGGGTTAGCGTCTTGTTTCGCTCGAGGGTGATTAGCGTCGAGCCTACGATTCCCGTAATCGCCACCACCAGCATCGCCAGCACCAGTGCGATCTTGTTGCCCACGTTCAGGCGAGCCATAAACCCGATTTTAGCTTCCTTCTGGGGAGCCGGGATGGGCGTCGTGACCGGAACGGACGCGTCTTCGTTCTTGTTTTTGCGTTTGAAGAGTTTCGACAGCATGGTGACCTCACTAAAGTTGTCAGAAAGCCAAAAAGAAAATTTACAGGTAAGCCGCGATCAAAGCGTCCGCGTCGAGGATGACGACTCCGTCCGCACCCCAAGCCCGAAAGTAGGCATTAAGCCGCGGACATTGGCTCCACGCCAGCTCGGTGTAAGACGCAATCGTTTGCAGGGAGTCGATGCGCGACACCGCAATGCCCACGCGCTCCGTGCCCCTTTTCATCAAAACGTAAAATCCGTCGTCCTTATGGGCGGGGCGGGGTTTTCCCACCAATGCCCAAGGGTCCAGCACGGGAACCGCTTCTCCCTGAAACGAGATGAAGCCCATCAGCTCATCCGGCGACCCCGGTACGTCGGTAATGGGCAAAGCCCGCGTCACTTCGGAAACCCGCGGCAGAGGGATGGCCATGCGGCCTTCCATGAACGGCACCATCAACCACCGTTCAGTGCTCTCGTGCTTTTTCTCGAGATCGCGTTGCGCGTACCGCTCGGCCCGTTCCTGATAGATCTTTTCGATGTGCTGGGGATCGTCCCACGAGCCGCGCAGCATAGTGGCCAGCTTGTCGCGGACCTTTTCCCAATCAAATGCTATAGCGCTCACGATTTCCCTTTTTCTTTGCCCAGCGCCGCGCGGACCATGGCCAGTAGGTCACCGGCCGTTAGTCCTTCGCGCGCATAAATCACTTCGCTCGGTTCACGCCGGGTCAACTTCTCCTCGGCATGCTCCCAAATTCGTTTCGCCTCGTCGGCTTCCCCGTTTCCGGCGTGAATCAGCCCCAGCTGAAAACTGGCGAGCCAGAAGTCGCGCCGCAGGTAAAAAACGCGGCGCAGATTCTCTTTTGCTTCGGCCGCCTCGCCGAGATTGTGGTTCACGATCCCCAGTAAGTAGTGGGCTTCGTAATTGAGCGAGTCCTTCTTCACCAGGCTTTCCAGTAAGGTGCGGGCTTGCGCGAGCTTTCCCTGATTAGCGCCGGCCATGGCCGCTTCGAGCGTGGCCTCGGTCGTGTCGACGGGGGGCGGCGGTAGCGGATGTAATTTCACCGGCTTGGAAAGGGCGTTGCCCTTGGTAGTGCCGACCGTGACCTTTTTGCCGTCCGACTTGCGGTATAGCAGGCTGCCTTCGAACGGAACGGTTTCAAACCAGTGTTCGAAGTCCGGACCCACTTCCGCTGGGGCGACGGCGAGGTAGCCTCCAGGAACCAGCGCCTCATGGATCTTGCCGAGGAAGGGGCGCAACGATTTGATATCGAAGTAGATCAAAACGTTTCTGAGAAAAATAAAATCGAGCGCGAAAATGTTGTGGCTGGACGAGGGAATCGGGTCGCACGCCAGATTATGAAAGTGAAAGGAAACGTTGTGGCGAAACTCGTCCTTCACCCGTAGCCGTTTACCCTGCTTGTCGAAGAAGCGGGCTCGCTCTTCGGGACCCACTCCGCGCAGGCTCCACTCTTCGTAAGATCCTTCGATGGCCTTGGCCAGGGAATCGGCATTGATATCCGTACCCACCAGGTGAGGGGCCGCTTCTTGGCAGGACTCGGCAAAATGCTCGCGCAGTAACATCGAGACGGAGTAAAGCTCGGCGCCGTTCGAGCAACCCGCGCTCCACACCCGCAAACTATCACCGGGCGCTTTGTTCGCGAAGAGTTCCGGCAGCGACTTTTTGAAGGCTTCGAACTGTTCACGATGTCGGAAGAAGTAGGTTTCTCCCACCGTGAGCTCTTTTACCAGCGTCTCGAACTCTTTGCGTCCGGGCTCGCCATCCTGCAGAAAGTTCAGGTACTCGACCTCTGAGGTAAAGAGCAGCGACTTCATGCGGTCGCTGAGAATTCGGCGAAGGTCTTCTGGTTTTTCGTCGAGATACTTCAGTCCCGTCTTGGTCACGACGTAGCGGCTCAACAGATCGAGCGAATCCCCTGAGTCGTGGGCCGAAGCGTTTTGGCGTTTGGGGTTGCTCATGCGGCGATGTTCTTCAGAAGCTCGGCTTCTTTTTTCCGGGTGGTGATTTCCGTTTCCAGTTCCTTCGCCTTCTGAACTTCTTCGCGTTCCAGAAGTTTCCGAATGTTGAGCAGCGCCACGCGCTGATCCTTGATGGTGACTTCCGCCTCGATGGAATCGTCGGCCACGGTCGTCTTCATCTGGGCGACGTCCTTGGCCTCGATGGTATGCACACCGATGGCCTTCTCGATGATGAATCCGACGGAGCCTTTCTCAGACTTTACGAGCAGGATGGGCGTGTAGAGCTCGAGGGCTATCTCCGACACTTTGAAAAGTCGGTCCATGCGGAAAATGGGCAGCACGCGGCCGCCCAAGTTGAGCATACCCTCCATGGAGGCCGGCATGCCCGGCGTTTTCCATAGCTTCGCCATGGGAAGTAGCTCTTCCACATCTTCCACGCGCAAAGCGCAGCGATACTCTTTCACTTGAAAGACGATGACCTTCATTGATGCCTGAGAGTTTTGTGTGAGAAAAAAGGGAGTCCACCCGGACTGGGCGATCGATCTAGGACTCCTATAATTATACGCGATTAAGGCTAGATAGCCACGGCCAGCTACGCCGTTGGGGCGTTACTTAACCACGGTGAGCTTGGGCTTGGGGATAAACGGCGCCAAAATTTTGGCGCTCGTCTTGTCGATGCCGTGCACCGAACAAGCAAACGAGCCATGTTTGCTCGAACGTTCCAACGTGAGGTTGCCGCGATCGCCAAAGGCTTCGCGGGCTAGCTCTAACGCCCGAAGAAGAACTTCTTCCTGCGTCAAACCCGGACGGGCTTTGAAATAGGCAAGAAAGGTGGAGTAACACTCGAACTGCACCGAGTACTCTTCTTCCAACTTAACGGACCGCAAATGGGCAAAGCGATTCATCACCATGACTCCTCTTTGTTACAATGCGCGGTGAGAAATAGAATTGCCGGGAACGATATTGAGTATGCGCCGCGCTAAAAAACCCATCAACTGTAATTTTTCAGACGAGTTGCCGCGTTTCGTCCTCCCCACCTTGGGGGATGAATTCTCACGGTATGCGCCGCGAGATCGTTCATGATTTGGCTCGTGAAGGCTGCCTGGAGCTACCGTAACGAGATCCTCCTTACCATCCAGCTTCTCGAGAAGATGCGAAAGACGGCGGCGGAAACGGCGCGCGAGTACGTGCGAATTCAGGTGAGGAAAAGCCTGCTGAAGGGGCTTATGAGCCTACTCTTTCAGCTTTTGCTGCTGGCTTTGGCGCATCAGCTAAACGTGTACCGGCCGGGCCGGCAAAGTGAGCTCTACGCGAGCGTGGTGTTGTGGCTGATTACGTTGAACAATCTCTTTCAGTTTTTCTTCTTCGCCGTGCCGGAGCTCAAAGGGGTCTACCGGATGCTGCGCGGAAAGGTGGGCTACGCGCTGAAGTATTTTCTGGGAGTGTCGGTGGTAAGCGAGCTAACCCGGCCGCACCTGATTTTGCTCGCGGTATGTCTGGCCTTGGGCATCGGCTCGCGCACTCAGCTGGCGAGATCGTTTGCCTACCTCGAACCCTGGTTCAAGTAGCGCTACTGTGAGCTTTGCAGCGAGCTAACGAGTAGGATCGACACCCCGCCCGTAATGACAATGCCCTTGTACGTCCATGCTCCATCGGCCAACTCAGACTCTACGATCGAAGGGCCATCTATCGCTAAGAGGCGGACGTGGGTCGGGGATAGCGTCCGCATCGCTAAATTGCCGGCGGTGCTCACCGTGGTGAGAACCACCGTTTCGGCCTCGAACACGGGCACATTCTGCAATGCGCGGGTGTAATAGATGTTGTCCTGGGAGGAGTACGCAATGTGCACGTGCGTGGCCGAAACGTCCAACGCCACCCCATCAATCCCGTTGGCAACGGGGCCCGGGCTCAGGTTGATCGCTATCCACGGGCCCGAGCGGTTCGTCGCGTAGCCCAGATAGATTCCGGTATTCGATGAGCAGACG
>JBGSST010000151.1:0-9537 GCA_041736915.1 Bdellovibrionota bacterium | reverse complement strand
GTTGGTGGTGACGTCGTAGCGACTAAGAGAGTGAAAGCGGTGCACGCCGAACAGACGATTTTCCACCCAAAGGTGCTGGGCGCTCACGGGATCGGCCGTGAATTGAGACGGCTTGGGCTTCGGCGGCGGATCGGGCACGCGCCTTACCCGATCGAGCAGCCCCTTGAGGAGGCCCGGCTTCTTCGGCGGCGGCGGGTAGTTACCAAACGCCACCTGCATCTGCGACGGAACCCCGTTCGTGATGGGGTGGACGTAGAGGTTCTCTTCGCTCACGGTGACCAGGTATTTTCCGTCGGAAGTGGGGGTGGCGACGGAACCAAAACGTTGCTCGGCGGGAATCTTTACGTGGGCGACCGCGCGGCTTTTTTCGTCGTAGTAATTCCACCACTCCGAGCCCCCGCGCATCCGCGAGTGGCGAATGACTCCGCCCGTGAATTGAAGGAACCGCTGATCGCTGTTGCCGTGGCCGACGAAACCGGGAACGCGAACATCCTGCGCTTGGAGAACCGCGGTTTTCTGCCGGGCCAGCTGCGCTTCGGTGGCGCCGGCCCGCTTTTGAACGATGCGGATCAGTTTTTCCGTGAGCTCGGGGGTGATCGCTTCGGCCTGGGCCAGCAACTTTTCGAACTCGCGCAGGTGCTTTTGAAGCCCGTCGAGCTTTTCGTCGACCCGCGGAAGCACGAAGGGGGTTTTGCTTTCCGCCATGGCGAGGAGGTCTTGCGGAGTCAGCGCGCCACCGAGATCATTCAAGAGCCGCTCGTAGGTCACTTCGGCCTGGGCTTCCTGGGCCGCCGACAGGGCACCAAAATGACACGTTTGCGCGCGGGCCACGGAGTGCACGCCCAACGCGAACCAAATGAGTAGGGCCCAGGTTTTCATTTCGGTACGCAGAACTCAATTGTAACCGTGAACGCTGAGAGACGTCAGGCCGCGCGAAAAAATGCTATGGCGGCACGTCATTAAATAGCGACGGTACCGAAATCTTTTTCGTCTCGTGCGTTTGGTAATCGACCGAGTACAGCGTAAGGCCGTCCTTCGAAAACTGGTAGCTGGCCCCCGGCGGAAGGGTCACCTTATCGTCTACTTTTCTTCGGTTGCGATCGAAACTGAACAGGGTCATCTCCTCCCGTTTGTGGGTGAGAATTTACAAAGCGTCGCCGGTGGCGGGAACGCCAACATCCCATATCCCATGTTCGAAAGGTAACTCGCCCGCCAGGGGATCGAAGTAGGCCGTCGAGGGGGCCCCCGCCACGCTCACGGCGATCACCGCTTTACCGGCGGGGTCGGAGCCATAAACGACGCGGGTGCCATCCAAAGCAATCTTGAAGTTGGTCAATGCGTTGTTCCGGTAGACGTCTCCGAACGGCTTAAGCGTATCCCCGTGCGGAGCGACGGTGAAAATTTCTTTCACGCCTAACGACGCGCCTGCGGCGGGGCGGGAAAAGACGAGCCAGTCGGTGCCTTCCACCCCCCACGACGTCTGGGGCATGCCGCCGGCTTCGGTTAGATCGAGCTCCGTGCGCTTTCGCGTCGTGAGATCGAGCCGGGCAAGAATGCTACGCCCTTCAAATGTGTTCATCCACACGTAGATCTGGTTCGGGTCGGTCGTGGCGGCCACAAGACGAAATCGGGTTTCCGACGGAATCGGCCACCAGGGAATCGCGCCGAACAGTTTGCTCGGCCGCGGGGCTTCCTTCTCCGCGATGACGATGCCATCGCGCGCGATACCGCGCGATCCGATCTGGCGTACGACGATGCGATCGCCCTGGCCCTCGATGCTTACGAACTTCTTTCCGTCGGGCGTGATAGCTACCGATTCGTGCGTCGGAATCTTGGTCGCCGACACGCTCCGGGTGAGTGAGTCGTAAAGGCGCCAAGTGAAACCCTGAAAATCTTCCTCCGTCCGCGCCACGAGCCGGCCCCCCATTTCGATGAGGCGACCGGATTTGCCTTCCATCAGCGGGATAACTTCCACGGGCTTACCGTATTTCTCTTTCCGTTCCTTGGCCTGGGCCACGACCGCATCGATGGTGACCCCGTGGCTCGCCAGCATCCGCGCGCGCACTTCGGGGGTGTCTATGCCGGCCTGCCGCATGAGGCCGCGGAGTCGCGTCAGCTGCAGGGCCAGATTGTCGGCCATGGATTCCGCCTCGGGAGGAAGTTGGTAGGGGTCTTGCCCCTCGACGATCTTTCTTAGCGTGGCGAGATCGAGACGGGCGCCTAGCTTGTCGAACAGCGAGCGGTAGGTCGCTACCGCGACATCCCCTTTTTCTTTCTCCCCGAGCTGGGCCGTCGCGAAAAGACAGACCGAAAAAAGAGGAGGCCGGGCAAAAGCGAAGTTTTGCGACAACCACAGGATCAGTGCGATCGCGATTTTAGAAGTCGATCGCATCTTCCAGCGGGATGGTCCCGATCCAATGGCGGAGCGTGCACACCGGCGGATCGTCCTTGTTTGCCTCCAAGAGCACGTAGGTGAGGCGCACGCGGCGGCCGAAGGTTTCTAGGTCCAGCGACACGATGTCGGTCCACGTGCCGGTGTTCATGTACTGTTTGCTTTCTCCGATGGGCACGTGCTTGTAGACGTGCGTGTGGCCGAAAACCACGGTATGAATGTCGGGCGTTTGCAAAATACGTTTGGCCGCGTCGGTGAGGTCGGGAAACACGCTGGCCTCCATGAGCATCTTCATCGTCATGCGCAGGTTAGTGTGGCGGTAGCGGCTGCGAGAGATCTGCGTCTGAATGAAGAAACTAATCAGCCGGCACGTATTCACGATCGCAAACCACGTGTCGTGGAGCAGCAGCCAGTAGATCACCATCTTGAACGGGCGCACCTTGTCGATGAATGGGCGCGACATCTTGAAGCGGATTAAATAGTGCAGGGTGAAAAGTGTGCCCCAGGGCAGGTTGAGAATAGGTTCCGAGAGGTGCTCGGTGAGAAAAGGCCGCGTAGGGTCCACGCGGTTGATCGCCTCGAACTGGTGGCCGTGCTCGATGTGAACGCCTTCGGTGACGTGGAAAAAGTTTTTCCAAACGATCTCGGTTCCCACGGCCTCTTCGAAAACCGCGCGGGTGGCCTTCCAAAAGAGCTCTTGGTCGTGGTTGCCGATGACGTAGGTCATGGTTCGTCGTTTGACGCTCAGGAACTTTTTGAGGGCTTTGAAGAAAACGGGATGTCCCTTGATGACGGCTTTCATCTTGGCGGTCGAAACCGTCTCGGTAACCGCCACGGGGTAGTGGCCGTGGTAATCCACCTGAATGAGGTTCATCATGTCGCCGTTGAAGATTAGCTCCACCTCGTGCTCGGCGTACTTGTCGGCTGAGTAATATTCGAGGAACTCTTTGAAACGGTTGTCGAACGGAAAGTCTTCCATCGCGTTGGGCGCGCCATTGGGCAGGCGAACGCCCGACCCTAAGTGAAAATCCGATACGACTAGCTTGATACGTTTCATCTAAGCGCTAATCCTCAGCCGGCCTTACGCTCGTCGTCGGACGAGTACTCATCGGTGCTGTCTACTTTTTCCAGCAACGAGATGGCCAGGCGCATGGTTTCGATGAGCCGTTTCTTTTTCGAGTCGATGCTCGAGAGCACGAAGGTCGCCTTACGCAGGCGGTCTTCCAGGTTCTCTTGCTCGAATTCCAGGGCGTCGCATTTCTTGCGCAACTCGAGCAGGTGCTTGTCTTTCGAGTCGAGCAGCGCCTGCATGTCGCGCTTGAGTAGCTCGTGCTTGGTTTCGATCTCGCGCTCTTTGAGCTTAATCTTTTTGAGATCGTCTTTGATCTTCTCTTTCCACTCTTCCTTTTGGCGGTAGAGGGCTTCCACGTCGGAGTCGAGCTTGCCCGTGCTGCGCAGCTTTTCTTCCATCTCGGCGCGAACTTGGGAGAGGTCACCTTTGTAGCGGTCCTTGATCTCTTGCAGCTCCTTACGCAGGTGATCGCGCTCGCTCTTCAAACTATCCACATTGGAGTTGCGATCGGTAATGGCGGAGGTGGCCCGCCCCATCTCGCTCGTCATTTTTTGCAGCAGCCCTTGGGTCTGGCGCAGCTGCTCCTTCAAATCTTTTGCTTCCGCCTCTTTCAGCGAAATGTATTTGCGGAGCACGTCGATCTGATTACCCGATACGGCTTCGCTGCTGGCGAGGCGCGAGATGCTATCGACCTGGGCCTTCATCAAATCGGCTTGCACTTCGAAGTTGGCGCCCGCTTTGGCGGGTTTCACGTTACTCACGCCGGTCGCGGTGTTGTCGTTCGCCGCCGGAGCCATCGGGGTCATCGGAGCCGAAGCAAACGGGTCCGGGGCCAGCGGTTCGTCTTGCAGGGGCGCGGTCCACTCGTTCGCCTGCGGAATTTCCGGCATCATCGGTGAATCCTGAAAGAGTGGCTCGATGCGGGAGACGCCCGTATCGTCCGAAGTCTGGCCGCCGCCAATCGGGGTGATTTCACCCTCGCTGTCGATCCGGAAAAAGTCCGAGTTCTTGGTACCCTTTTTTGATTTTGGATCCATGGATAATTATCGGTAAAAGCTGGAAATCTCTTGAGTAAGCGGCTAATTGAGCAAGGCATGACAATGAGCGACAAAATGAAGCAGCGGGACGACGCGGTGGCCTTCGTTTCCCGATGGACCCGCGGCGAGAAGCGGTACCTTTTGAGCCTGGGTTTTCCCCTGACCGCGGATCCGATGGCCGCTTTACCCCCCGGGGTGAGCTGGGATCACTGGTACGAAAAGCCGTACCTGCTCCTTCAGCTGGCGGTGCTTTCGGGACAAAAGCGGTGGGGCGGGATCGTGTCGCATAAATCACCGAGGCCGATGTGGGAATGTCTGGCTCCGGTGCGGTCGGCGGACGGTAAACCAGGGTGGTACCGTTTTTTTGCGCGGGAAGGTCTCAAGTACCGCGTGCAGTTTTTTCCGGAGAAGAAGAGCTCGCGCAGCGAGATCGAGTTCACGGGGCTTTGCGGCGGCAACGGCGAAGTGCGCGCGGCTACCCACGGAGGGGCGATGTCGCTCGCCGGAACTCCCGAAGCGGCCTACTGCTTTTCGCGCGGCTTTTATCTCGAACCCCAACGTAAGGGGGTGAGCCTGACCGTGTTCGAGCACCAGAATCGCATGGCGTGGGAAGCGGAAGAGCTTTCCGTTACGTTACCGAACCAGTGGTGGCCGGACGGCGTCACGCTCGAGCGCGACACCCCCGAGTTCGCGTACCTCGGCAAAGGGTCGCCGTTCGCCTCGAGCTTCCCCCGCCGTATCGCTTAGTTCGTCCGGGTGGCGGTGTCGGGCGTGGCTTGAACCTGCACCTGCGGGGCGGGGGCGTAGATCTCTTTCACCATCGGTAGCTCGGTGACATCCGCCTTTTTCACCTGACGGCGAATCGCTTCTATCGTCGAGCGGGGAATGTTTTTCTGCACCATGTTCACGAGCCAGCGCGGAATCCCGCCCTTGGGATCGACGTGCACGAGATACTCTAGCTGGGTTTTAGTCTCACCTACCGGACGCATGCGGTAGTGGGAGTTGATCACTTGCCCGCGTATCATGTCGGTCTTGGGCGCCTCGGCATCTTCGACCGAAGAAAAATGAAAAAACAGCTCGTTCGTCGCGGGCTTGTGTTCCGCGCGGGCGTGTAGCACGAAGTCGCGGTTCTTGGTAAATGGCGGCGTTTCGAGCGACGTGTACTCAATCCGTTCCCGCTCCGAGATGCTACGCACGACGCGGCCTTCGATCAGGTGCGGTACCCACTCGCCGCGGCGGGGAGTGTCGGCCAATACACTGGCCACTTTTGCGATGGACGCTTCGACCAACGCCTCGCCTTTGAAGGCAAACAGCGGGCTGTCTTTCTTTTCCCATCGGTAGACGGTGATGCCGTCGTCGTCGCTGAGCTTTTCCCAATTCGGTTTAGCGTCGTCGCCGGCCCAAGCCAAGATCGACCAGCACAGGGCAAAGACGAGAAACGCGGGTTGAATGCGCATCCCTATTTCTACCCCGGGATGGCCGGCAAAGAAAGTCACCCCGGGGTAAAGTTTGGGTTAGGGAATTATTTGCGGGTGCACGTCACCGGCCCCCAGCCACGGCCGTCGGTATCGTGCTCGTGCTGGCAGTGCAACCCCGTAAGCGCCTGCGAAAGCTGCGGCAAGGAGAACTCTTTTTCCCGATAGGATTGAAACCTCAACGTTTGTAGGGCGGGCAGTGAGTTTAGCTCGCGAAGCTGCTCCGTCGTCACGTCGGCGTCCCTATAGAGGGAGAGCGTCAGCTTTTTCGTCTCGGTCAGCGGGGCGAAGAAACCTGCGGGTAAGGGGGTCGCTCCGGTAACCTCAATTTGCACCCAGTCGATAGCGGGGGCATCCACGAAAGTTTCGGGCGAGACGGAAACCTCCCCGTCGCTCACGGTGAAGAAAAGCCACTTAAGCGGGCTAGTCGCAGCAAAGGCCTTTGGCTCAATGCTGGCCAGGGAGCCGGATAGTGAGATCGAGGTGGTAACGAGCCCGTCGAAGGCCCCCGATTTGAGTTGGGCACGGGGCCCGATTTCGAGCGCAATGACCGGTAAAACGGGCTCTCCCACTCTGCCCACTAGGTCGATGCTGAGCCCCGAAAAGGCGCCGCGGTGGATGGTCTGAATGGAATTTTCAGCCATTCGTAATGACCGCAAGTTAGTGGCGCCTTCGAATACATACGGCTCCAGCGCCGTGATCTTATTCTTCGAAAGGTCCAGGTGGGTGAGCGAGTCCATATCGCGGAAGAGACCACGCGGCAGAGTCGTGAGGCGATTGATGGTGAGGGTCAAGTACTTTACGTCGGTCAAATGGTCTAAGTCGCCGACCTTAAGTTCCGTTAGACCCATGCCGGTGAAGTCTAGCTCTTCGAAGAAGCGAAGATCGTCGATCTCGATGCGGTAGCAGGACCGGCGAAGCTTTCGTTCGAAGAACAACCGAATCGCGGGCGAGCGATGGCAGATCGAAGCGCGGTCAATGCGGCGGGAGATCTGATAATGATCGTCGTTCTTTTTCAAAATGCCGAGATACTCGTGGAAGACGAGCAGCACCTTCTCGTGGCGCAGGCGCCGCAGCCGCTGCCAGCCGGCGTGGCTTACCTCAATGCGCGGTGGGCTTGCGTCCGCGAAGTTAAGCGCGTCCACCGGCGCGCCGTCCAAGAAAAGCTCGGGCTTGGCGATCACCTTGGTGTCCTGCACGGCTTTGAGCAGCTCTTCGGCCGACACCTGCGCGACTGGCTGGGCCCGGAGCATTTCCACCAGCTCGTACCCTACCTCTACGAAAGCGCCGGCGGTTTCCTGCCCACCGCTTCCGACCTCGGTGCCTTGAATGGGATTTCCATTCTGGTGTCGGGCATCGGGCAGCTCGGTGCCGCAGCCCGAGAGAAAAATGGCGAGTCCCCAACTCAGTACCCACGTCTGCTTACTCATTATCCACTCCCTTACGACTCTTCGTTTTGGTTAACGCAAAAAACTGAACGTTCATCTGGTACAGCGCCGACGGCGTGTCCTTTTCCAAAAAGTTAAGCAGGCTGCGGCGAAACTTCTGGATCCGTTCGCGCACCTCGGGGATCCGCTTGGGATCGATCCCCATCGTGATACTCGTGACGTCGCGTACCGATGGATCGTCGTTCGTAAGCGAAGTTTGCGCCTTGTCGATCATCTGACGGTGAAACGCGCGAATGGCGGCGGATGGCGCCGAGGGCACGACCAGGCGGGCGTGCGTTCGCTTCCAACCTTCGCCGGAAATCTCGATGAGTCCCAGGCGGGCCAGGCGTTGGGCGGCCACCTTTATTTTGCGGGCGGGAACGCCGAGCTGACGCCCGATCCAAGCGGGTTTGGGCTGAAAGTCGGGTAAGGCCATGAGTTCGAGAATGGCTATCGTGTACCACTCGCTAACGAGCTTGAAGTGATCCACCTGCAGCGTGAGCTGGTCGGGACCCACGGCCGTGGTCTTCGCTTTTCGCAATCGCGTGGACTGCTCCGCGGCCTGACGCAGAAACGTGTAGCGGGCCCCTTCGGTCAGCTTGAGCGTATTCGCCAGCCCCACCGCCTGCTTGAACGACAGGTTGCGCTTGCCCGTCATCACGCGGCTCAGGTGGCTGTGGCTCAGGTGCAGGTCGCGCGAAAAGGCCCGAAGCGAATACGAAAAGTTGCGCTCCATCCGTTCGAGGTAGTGCCGCCGGAGCAGCTCCCCCACGGGCACCAAGGATTCATTTTCTGACATGAAGCGGTACTAGCATGACCAGTCGAAAAAAATCCACTTTTGGTGCCTACCGGGCACCAAATTGTTGGGTTTTGCCGCTGGCCGCGGCACCAACGGGTCACCGGGGAAGCTTCTCTAGTAACGCCTCGGCCCGGGTGCGGACGGCGTCGTTTTCGGCCTGCAGCTCGCTGAGCCACGTTTTGGTTTTAGCGACCTCGGCGGCAAGCTTTTCCTCGGTCAGCCCGCCGAGCCGATACTCGGCCTGCTGCGAATGAAAGTGCAAACGCATCTTGTCGAACGAGGTCGCGACACTCTGGTTCATCGGCACCGCCTGCCACGACTCGCGTGGGCGGGTGCCGGGCTTGAGGTCGAGCCGGGTGGCCGGCTTTTCGAGTCCCATCATGGTGAGCGCGATCATCTCACTCGCGATGCGCCAGTCTTTTAGCGCGGCGTTGGCGAGCGAGCGAGCCTCTTCCGCTTTGCCGGCCCCTTGGGCTTTTTCCGCCTGCAGCAAGTCGACCTTGGCCGAGTAGGTGTAGGCGTGGGGCTCGTCGAGCGTGAAACCGTAACGGAAACGGGCGGTCTCCACCTCGCGATGAAAACGGGCATGAATACCGGTGAGCACCACTTCGAAAAGTAGCGGTGCCTTGGGCACGCGGCGCGTGCCGGGTTGGCCGTTTAGGTCGGCGAGAAAATCCATCTGGTGGGCGGTCTTTAGGTACTCGTGGCCAACCGAACCCGGCGACTGCGCGCGGTTAACGTTGTAGCCGATGCCGTCTTCGCGTGTGGGCTCTACCATTTTTTCCCAGTCGATCATGCCGACTTCCCGGGTATCGATGAGGACCGTGTTCTCTTCCACGGGGTCGACGCGCACGCTCCACTTACGATCGGAAAGTAGCTGCCTGAGCACCTTGCGATCGGGGTGGGTGATCTTGATCCGCACCGAGGGGTTGCGCGTCGGCGTGCCGGGGGTAAACGTTTTGCTTACCTTGACGTCCGGCCACACGGCTTTGAGGTACTGTTCCACGTAATAGCCAAGCTGCTCGTGGTCGCGATCGCCGCCGCCTTTACGAACTTCGTATACGAAGTCGCGCAGGGCGTAGAGGTAACGGTGGCCGGCCTTGGGCGATCGCGGCGGATCGAACATCGAGACGAACTCTTCCGGCTCGGCGCGAAAACCCAACGGGTCCACGCTGTCGAAGGCGGCGCCGTCGCGTAACGGCAGCAGAAATTCGTTGGGCAAGGTACCGGCCATGGCGTCGAGAAGTTCGGAGTAAAGCCGTTTGGCGGTAACGTCTTTGTCCCCCTTGGCGGTGATGAGGTTCCAGGTGGCGGGATTCTCGATCTTGAGCGGCT
>JBGSST010000116.1:0-9411 GCA_041736915.1 Bdellovibrionota bacterium | reverse complement strand
TGCCCAGCTGGGTGTGGGGCATCCGAAAGTTACGCCGGCTACTTCGGCTCCGCGGCCGCATTTTCTACCTGATCACCGATCACCGGGCGTGCGTTGTCATCGTGGACCCGCCCCGCAAGGTGATTGAGTATTTGCCCAACGATATCTATTTCGCTTGCATCAAGCCGCACCGCCGACGCCAGCGCGTGAGTTTTCCCTCGAAAGGAGATCCCGAAGGCGACTTCTGGGGCCTCTCCCCGGAGCTGAACTTAGTCACGCTGCTTGGCGGTTGTCTCCGCGCTCGCGATTAGCTCCGTGCGCGTAGCAGCGGCTTATACGCCGAACAGTGCGCCCACATCAAAAATCCGTGCAGTGCCACGACCAAGATGGCGACGGGCATGCCCTCGGGCGCCATGAAGGCGTGCACCAGAAAAATATTTAAGGAGATGGACGCCAGAATCACCAGCGCCAGCGGCACAAATAGGTTGGCCAACAGTAGAAACCCGCAAACCACTTCCGTCCCCTTCAGCAACGGAAAAAAGTAGGTCGTCACCATCATGCCGTTCATGAACGTTTGCATCCGCTCCGGCAGATTGGGCGGAGGAGGCATGAAGTTCAAAAAACCATTCAGGCCGAACACGAAGAAGATAAGTCCCAGCAGGACTCGCGCGATGAGAACGCCCTTTTTCATTCTTTTCTCCCGGTAGTGTAGGAACAACGTTGACGCCCATGATAACGCATCGTCTATACCAGTGCCATGGATGGGATCTACAGCAAGGGGGATCGCGCCGGCTTCTGGCGCCGACCGTGGTTGGAGCAAGAACGCCAACGGCTGCGCGATGCCCTATCCGCCGCCCCCGGGGAGGAGGGCAAGCGCCTGGCCCGGCGAACCGACGAGAGATCCCAAATCTCGGCCTTTCTTCACTGCATCGAAGCGCTGCGCGCGGATGCCGCCGAAAATTCCCTATCCTCGACCGATCGCCATTACCTCGTGGAAACCGCGGTGAGAATTTTGGCCCGCGCGGGGATCGGCCCGAGCGGCTCAAACCTTTCGTCGTTGCACGATGATCTCATCAGCGCCATCGGACTAAAGCTCGACATCGCTGCCCTCTCCCGGCTCGGCGAGCAGCGGGCGACGGATACTATCGCGTGGCTCGACGCCAACGCCACGGCCCCGCCTTCTTTGGATCGGGCCCGCCGTCTGCGCGAAACGGCGGAATACTTTCAGGCCGAGGCCGAGCTCGACCGCCTGGACCGGGCGCGTCCGCCCACCTTTCCCCCTTCGCCGGAGCTATTCTGGGAGAAACACCTGCACGCCATCGCAAGGGACGGCGATCTCGGCCGCCTGCCCAAGCACGAACGGCCACCGCATGAAGTTTACCTTTGGGCCTACGCCCTCCCCCAGCGGTCCGGAATGGCCCGGTTTCCGCGACGGGGCGATGGAGTCGTCGGCACGCTGGAGGCCGCGTACGATCTGTCGATACCCAAAGCGGTTCGCTGGAGCTGGCTCGTCGATACACTCGGAAACGAAGCCGGTTCGCTCGGCGCGCAGGAGCTCGGGCTACTCATCGCGGCGACCGCGCGGTGGCTGCTGCGCCACCGCGAAAAACAGGCCGCAACCGACTTGCTCAGAGTGTACGGCGACATGGCCCAAATCCTTTCGCGAGGTCTTACCCGCGATCATTTAGGCCTTTTTCAAACGGAGCCCGCTCCGCAGGCATTAACCGTGGTCCCCGTACACTGGCAGCGCGCCGGCGTTCTCACCACGCTCACGCTCGAAGTGACCTTACTTCTCGGGCGGTTGCGTTTTGCGTCGTTATTCGGCAACGAGACCCGAAAAAAACGGTTGCGGGAAGAAGAGGCCAAGGCGCTCACCGCCCTGCTCGTACGTCACCTTTCGGGGCTCAAAGGGCCGTTGATGAAGGCGGGGCAAACGGCGAGCTACTTCGGCTGGCAGCTTCCCGGCGTGGCGTCCGAGGCACTCGCCTCGCTACAGGCCGAGTCGATGCCGCTCGAAACCAGCGCCGTGGTAGAGGTAATCGAGCGGGAGCTGGGCCGCCCGCTGGCCGCCATTTTTCCGTCGTTCGAAGAAACCCCCTGCGGCGTGGGCAGTATAGGCCAGGTCCACCGCGCCACTCTCGCCAACGGTGACCGCGTAGCGGTGAAGGTGCAGTTTCCCGGAATCGAAGACGCCATTTGCACCGACATCCGCCTCCTCCACCTCGTACTGCCGCTGCTGCGGGCCCTCACGGCCAGTGCGGTAAACCGCGATCTTTTGGCCGAGCTCGAAACGGAGCTACTGAACGAGTGCGACTACGCTCGCGAGCTGCGCTTGATGGAAAGGTTCCGCCGCCTGTTCACCGACGTTCCCCGCCTCGTCATTCCCAAAACGTACGACGAGCTAAGTACGCGACGGGTGCTCGTTACCGAGTACGTCGAGGGGCAGACGCTCGAGGCTTTTCGTGGTTCGGCCGCCCTGCCAGAAAAGCAATCCGCTTGTGAAAGCATCACCGAGTACGTCGTGCGCGGCTGCTGCGTCGGGATTTTCAACGCCGATCCGCATCCGGGAAATTTCCTTTTCCGCGCGGCCAAGGGCGATGTGGAAGTCGTTTGCCTGGATTTCGGCGCGGTAAAAGAGTGGCCTCTCGAAATTTCGGTGCCGTGGGCCGAGCTGATATTGGCCGGCACCCTACGCGACTATCCGCTGTTTCTTAGGGCCGTCGAAAGCATGGGGATCATCACCGACCGCAACAACTTCGACTTCAAGCGCCTCTATGACGTGTACACGGGCGGCGCGATGGGCAACACCATCTTGGATGTTCCGCAGCACATGACTCACCAGCAGCTGCACGACGAACTACGCGGTTACGCCGATCGTAAGCTGCTCAACCACACCTACTTTCGCCCCGACTACCTGTACGGCATCCGGGTCTACACCGGACTCATCTCGATTCTCGCGTCGCTCAATGCCCCGATTAACTACTTCCAGCAGATAAAAACGATCTGCCTGAAATCCTTGGGCAAAGTAGAAAAGTGAAGTCCGACGATGGACGGCCCCGCTCCGATCCGTAGATTCGTCCTTACGCGCCGATGACCGGCGAAAAAAACAAAGGGGACTCAAAGTGAAAGTAAGTACGTTAGTGGTTGGAATGTTGGTTCTGTCGTCGGTGGGATTCGCCGAAACGTTCGCCGGCCAAGGCAAGGCCGTATTAGGTGGCAAGGCGGAGGTGGAGTACACGACCGAGCTGAAGGTTGAGATTGTCGAGAAAGACAAAGCCGCGCGATTCACTGAAGTCACGAAACTCGCCAACGGAGAAGTGATCCACGAGGTCCACACCGTGAATATCGGCGACAAGGGCGCGGTGACCGTCACCGGCAAGGGCGGCGACGTCATCGGCGTGGGCTACTGCTTCCGCCAAAAAGATGGCGGCAAATGGTGTGATTACCGCGCTCAGACCGCGGCGGGCCTGTTGCACCAGAACTTCTACCACGACGCCACGAACCACCTCATCCACCGCATGGGCGATATGACGTCGAACGACGGCAATGGCTTTTGGTCGGACACCCTCTCGCTCGTAAAACCCTAATTGCGGAAACAGGAGTTCACCATGTCGGATCAAAACGAGGCTTTCCCGCCCGTCGGCTCTTTCTGCTGGAACGAGATGCTCACGGGAGATCTACCGAAGGCCAAACACTTCTACTCCCGCCTCTTCGGCTGGACGCCCATCGAAACGGAGATGGGGCCGCCGGATGCCCGCTACGTTCTCTTTGAGAAGAACGGTAAACAGGTAGCAGGGCTGGGCTCCCACGAGTTGGGAGATCTTAAAGACGCCAAGGCGCCGTCGACGTGGTTGCCGCACGTGAACGTGGAGGATCTGGATTCCACCCTGACCACGGCCAAAGAGCTAGGGGCCGACCTGTTGTCGGGCCCGTCGGCCATCCCCGGCATCGGCCGGTACGCCGTGATCGCCGATCCCAATGGCGCCCGCGTGGCGGTGTTTCAGGCGTTGGCGAACTAGGGTAGTCACTAAAGTCAGGGACGGGGGCCTGGGGTCCCCGTCCACAAAAAAGATCACTTAGTGCGCCCGGCCACGTTTTTACATTCTCAACCCTAAACCTGCCCGGTAGCTTGCGCCCCATGAAACCGATCTTGCTGCCGCTATCGCTAATCTTGAGTGTTTCCGCCCACGCGCACTGGAGTGAGCTCAAACCCACCGAGTTCCGTTTGGCCGCTCCGCCCGTTGCCGGGTCCGTCGATGAAAAGCGAGACCAGGATGAGGTGCTCTACGAAGAGAAGGTTCGTGCGGAGGGGGCCTGCTTGCTCGGCAATGCGCAGACTTTGCCGGACTTTCGCGTGCTGTTCGGCCCCGAAAGCGGGCTACTCACGACGCACAATATGCTGAGCTACTCCGAGTACGCGGCGGTCTCCTCTACGATGAGGCGCGTGTTCTACCTCACTCACCAGATCTCTTCCCGGTTCAAGAAACAGTTTGGCCGTCCGCGTCCCTACCAGACGCTAAAACAGCTAAGTCCGTGCCTCTACAAGCCGGGTTACAACGATTCTTACCCCAGCACGCACGCCGCCCTGGGGGCGGTAGGAGCCTGCCTATTGGCGAAAAAATTTCCGCACAAGAGCTACGAGCTGAAACAGCAAGGCTACCTCGTGGGCGAACTTCGCGTGATCGGCGGAGTGCACCACCCTTCCGATGTGAAGGCCGGACAAGAGCTGGCCACGCAGATTTGCGAACGGCTCTCTCAAGACGCTTCGTTCCGCAAGGAGCTAGGGCTGTCGTCGCTATAGGATCTTTTTCAAGATCTTGTCGACCGTCTCGCTGCTCACCTGGTCCATCACGCTGAGCGCGTTGAACACGGGATGAATCTTGCGGCGGCGGGACCCTTCGACGAGGGCCAGAATTTCTAGCGCCACGTCTTCGGGGATCTTCA
Source organism: Bdellovibrionota bacterium (assembly GCA_041736915.1). Classification (GTDB taxonomy): domain Bacteria; phylum Bdellovibrionota; class FAC87; order UBA2466; family UBA2466; genus JBGSST01. The sequence continues at coordinate 4,488 of JBGSST010000116.1, read as the reverse complement.
CCATCTTTTTCTGCGGCCGGGTTCCCTTGGCGAGCTTCGTATTGACGGGTCCGGGAAAAATCGTCGACACACCGATGTTCTGCGGTTTCAGCTCGCGCGAAAGCGCACTGCCAAAACCGGCCACCGCGAACTTGGTCGCCGAGTAGGCCGCCATGTTGGGAAAACCCCAAAGTCCCGCAATCGACGACACGTTGATGATCTTGGCGCCGCCGGCCGTAACCCCTTTTTTCAGCGAGGGCAAAAGTGATCGTGTAGTGGCGATCACCCCCCGCACGTTCACGTGAATCAGCTCGTCGATCTTATCGGGAGAAATTTTTTCGATGGGGCCGTAGTCGAAGGCGCCCGCGTTGTTCACCAGAACGTTCACTGCCGGCCAGTCCGCCTCGATCTTCTTCGCCATCGCCTCGACCGATTCCCACGAAGAGACGTCGGCAACGTACGGAATGAATTTTCCGCCCGGACTCATCTGCTGAAGCGAAGCGACTAACGAGGTCAGCAACGACTCTCTACGCGCAATGACGGCGAGCGAAAATCCGCGGGTAGCAAAAAGCTCGGCCGTGGCCTTTCCGATTCCCGAACTGGCCCCCGTGATCACCGCCACCTTTTGCATACTCACATCCTATTAAAAAAAGGGCCCTCCGCATAGGTCGGGTAAAATGGGCGGATGGTTCGTCTACTCGTGGCCCTGTGCATAATGATTCCCCATACCGCCCGAGCGGCCCGCCCCATTTGCTTTTCGGCCGCGTACCTTGCTCCCAACGGCGAGCCTTCACCCGAGCTGATTGCCCAAACCTACGTCGACTTACTCGAGGCCACTACGACCGGACTCACGCTCGGAGACCGGGCGACGCTGGTGGCCCTCGAAAATCCGTTCCGCCTTCCGGACGATCTGGTGGAGAGGTTCCCCACCTTCGCCGGAAAGCTCGCCGAGTTCGAACGGATGCTCGACAAGCTCGGCTGGAACTCGGAAGCGATCCGCAACCACGTGGTAAGCGCCCTGCGCCATCACGATCAGCACATGAGGCAGGTCGCCGATCGCCAAGAAGTGGCGGACGTCGATCAGGAACCAAACCGGCGCCACCGTTTTCCCTTTGACCTGAAGGCGCGCCTGACGGCCGATGGCCGCTACTTCGTCAGCGTCGAGCCCGTGAGGGTGCCTGGCGGCGGCTTGGGAACGAACGTGAGGAGCTACGACACGCAGACCGGAGAACTTCACGAGCAATTGTTGGCTGCCCACACCCTGAAGTCGTGGGCGCTGGGGTCCGACGGAAAAAGCGTAGCCTTCCCCGGCCCGCGCTGGCTCGACGTCTACCCCCTCACCAACGGGCAGCTCGATCTGCCGGGCCGCCGGCGTATCGGTGACGCGAACGACTCGCTCGGCGGATACTTGAGCCTACCCGGCCAAACCCCATCCCAGTTTTATGTCTGGGATGAGCTTCGCTATCAAGTGACCCGCTACGATGCGGCTACCAACCAGAAAATCGAGATCGACAATCCGGTAGTCAACCGTGCCGTGTACACCCAAGGCGCGTTCGAAAGCTGGGGAAGGATTCCCGGAACCGACGACTTATGGTTTCAGTTTTCGAACCAGCTGGGCGACTCCAAGATTCACCTTTATGGAATCACGCCGCACGGCAAGGCGGTACGCCGTTCTCCTCCGTACTCCTTGAAAACCTCCGTCCAAGAACGCCCGAATTTTTTTCCGCAGGGCGGATTCGTCATCGCCGCGGGCCCCATCGCGCAGATTGGCGGGCCTGCGACGAAGAACGGCCTAAAGCCACTCACCCCCCCCGTGCGCGCGAGCCCACCACAACGCCCCCCCACCGTCGTCACCGCTAACCCTTTGCCCGATGGTCGGGTCCTCACCAAAACGCGAGAGGGGGAGGCCGCGTATCTCGATCTTTTTTCTTTCGAGGGGCAGCACGTAGGCGGCTATCCCATTCCCGGCGAAGTCCACGAGCAGGCAACGCCGGTAATCTCCCCCGATGGCCGCACGATTTATCTCACGCTGAAAACCGGCGGCGTCTTTAGCATCGCCGTTTCCCGGCTGCTTCCTACAAAAAAATAGCTCCCCCTCTATTCAGGCGCCTATTTTTTTGCGAAGTTGTACCAAATCATTACATACCACTAAGGGGAACGACTCATGAAGAACGTCACGTATCTGGCCTTGCTCGTCTTGGCCTCCTGCTCGCACCACCACGGCGCCACGACTACGCACAGCACGAAGACCAGCTGGTCCATGCTGGGCGCCGGCGGCACCAACGCCATGCCGGCGGGGCCGAGCACCACGGTAACGGAAACCACCCCGGCCAAAGCGCCGGTGGCCGCCGCGGAGCCGGAAACGGCGCAGGCCGAGAGCAAGCTGAGCGAAGTCGGCGACGTGAAAACGTCGAGCGATGGTTCGATCCACGTCAACCTCCGCAGCGAGATCCTGTTCGACAGCGGTAGCGCCAAGCTGAAAAGCGCGGCGATCTCCGACATCAGCAAAGTGGCCGACGTCCTCAAAGGGATGAAGGGCCGCAAAGTTACGGTCGAAGGGCATACCGACGCTCAGGGCAACCCGGCAAAAAACAAAGCTCTCTCGGAACGCCGCGCCCAGGCCGTCCGCAGTCAGCTGGTGAAAAACGGAGTTTCGTCCAACCAGGTGTTCTCCACCGGCAGCGGCGCCGCCAAGCCGGTCACCTCGAACGACACGCCAGAATCGCGCGCTAAAAACCGCCGCGTCGAGCTGCACATCGAAAAGATGTAAGCGGGTAAGTCCCAATCACTTTTTAAATGGCCGCGGCGTCTGTGATGCCGCGGCTTTTTTTGTGCGGGAGCTTTGCGGCTCGAGGGTCGTATACAATAAAGCCATGCTCCGCTTTTACGCCGCACTTTGGATACTGTTCGCGACCGTGCCGTCGCGCGGCCAGAGCGTGTGCTTTTCGGCGGCCTTTCTCGCCCCCGGCACTCCTCCGTCGGCGGAGCTAGTGGAGCAAACTTACTTTCAATTGATCGACACGCTAGGCAAAGAGCTGACCCCTTCAGACTTTGCCCAACTTGTTGAGCGTGAAAATCCGTTTCGGTTGCCCGAAGATCTTGCGCAAAAAGCCCCTTCGCTAGCCGCTAAGCTTCGCGAGCTGGAAGCGCTCCTCGAAAAAAATGAAGTAAGGTCCATCGCGTTTCATCCTGCCCTTTTCAAACGCCTGGGTCGGACCGCCACGGGACTTGGCGACGCCGAGCTCAAACAAAGGCAAGCACTACAGAGTCAGGAAAGTATCCAGCACATCGCGTGGGAGTACGGAGCGAGATCCCAAGTGGCGGCCGATGGGCGACACCTCGTGGCGTTAGTCAGCGGCCCCAAGGTAGGGACTCCCGCGATCGTGGAAGTCTACGATCGGCAAACCGGCCAAACCCAACGCCACGAGCTCGAGGAATCCTCGACCGACTCTTGGGTATTGTCGTCGGACGGAAAACACGTAGCGTTCGCCGGGCGCGGTTACCTAAATGTTTATCCCCTCGCCAACGGCCGGCTCGACGTCAACGCGCGCCAGCGGATAGGTACCTACGACCGCAATGCGCACATTCCGGAGGTGATCGACGGCAACCTTCCCACCCAGTACTTTGTGCGCGAACCAAACTCGCTGGCCATAAAGCGGTACGACACCGCAAGCGGCAACTTCGTAGAGATACCCGTAAAGGCGCTAGAGCTCATTGAGTCGAGTCGCCGCACCTTCAAAGGTTGAAACCGCATTCCGGGAACCGATGAGCTATGGTTTGCCGGGGCCATTGATACCCGAGGGACGGACTTCAACCTTCATCGGTACGACATCAAGCCCGACGGGCGGGCCACGCGCTTGGCCCCGCCCCGTTTAGTCGAATCGTTCAATGGACGGATTCCCCTGTTTAGGAACGACGGGGGCTTTGTGCTCACCCAAAAGAACGTGGCCTCGATAAGTGGCCCGAGACCTAAAGATCCCGAGTACTGGATCGAGCCCCCCAATAAAGCTAACTTAGCTATCTACATTCTCTTGGCCGCCATTCCCCTACCGGATGGGCGAGTGGTGGGGCTGTCGCGGCGGCGGGACTCTGACCTAAATGAAACCAGCTACGTCGAACTCTTTTCCAAGCGAGGAAAACGTTTGGTCGAGCTCCGCGTCGAAGCGTCGCCTTCCGCCTTGCGAGGCCGTATTTCACCCGATGGGCAGTACCTTTACGTCGACGCGGATGGCGGGGGACTCCTCTCCATCCCGATAGCCAGCCTGGCTGCCCGAAAGAAATAGCCCGACCGCTTCTTCGAACTACCGGCGTTTCGATCCACCCATTAGCGACCCCAAAATACCCCGCACCAGCTCTCGTCCCACCGACGAGGCCACCGTGCGGGCCGCACTCGTTGCGGCTTTCTCGACTAGCCCCGGGCGATGTCCGCCCCGCGGTCCCGTGCTGCCAAACAAGATCTCGTTCAGCACACTCTTCTCCGCGGGCGCCGAGGCGGCTGCAGGAGCGGCG
>JBGSST010000157.1:0-1640 GCA_041736915.1 Bdellovibrionota bacterium | reverse complement strand
CCCAACGACCCCGGTCCCCCTGAAAGTCAGTTTTTTTGCTTAGCGAGGACGACGGCCGACCGGTTTTACGGTGACGACTTTGTTGTCCATGTTCAGCGTTACCGTGTGAAGGCCCGGCCCGTGCAGCTGTACAGTCTGCTTCTGGATCGGATTCGCCGCCACGAAGCCGCCGGTGAGAACGGTCATCTCGAACTTCACCTTCATATCGACGGGACGGGGCATGACCGCGATGCACGGCATTCCGCGACGAGACGATCCCATCACCGCGATTTCAATAATCTTGCCGTTTTCGACTACGTTTTCTTGGCCCGTGATCGTGGTACAGGCGCTCTTGGGCGCGACGGTCACCGGAATCTCGATGACGTACTTGGTGTACGGGCGGCGCTGCTGCACGCGAACCACCTTGGCCTCGCGATCAACGTGGGTGATCACCTGCTTGGATTTCACGACTCCGCCGATGGGCATGCCCACTACGGGAGGGTGGCCGGCTTGGGCCAGCGACGATACGGTAACGAGAGCGATCGCAATATTCTTCATCATAAAATTTACCTTTCGAATTTCCACTTCCCCCAACCGTGCCGGGTTTATCTCGGCGTTCGAAGGGAACAGCCGACACAGTTTGCAGGGGCTGTGCCAATGAAGTTGGGCTCACGGCGATCAAAAAGCCGGTGCCATAGTGAAACCTTGGTGCCGAACTATCGCGCCAAAACTTCACGGAGGTAGCGATCGAGATCTTTGATTTCGGTAGCGGTGAGTCGGGCGCCGTGCGGAGGCATTTGGCCGGCCCCCTCTTGGCGCACGCGTTCCATGATCTCATCCTGCATGGTGCGTTCGGTCGAGAAGCTGCGCTTTGCGAGCCGAGGGGCCAGGTCTTTGGGACTGCGGAACGGAATCTTACGGCCCGTATGTAAAGCCAACTCACCCTCGTGGCAGGTGGTGCAGCGGGCGAAGGGCTCGGCCTGAAGCCCTAGCTTTTTCATGATGTCTTGCGACGTGCGTTTCTCCAGCGACAAAGGGGCTTTTTCAGTCGAGAGCGTCGGTAAGGTCACCGGGTTGGTCTTGAGCCGCAGGGTGAAGAGCGGACACGCCGCCTGGGCCGCGCCGAGGTCGGGGCGGGTGCCGAACGGCCAGCCGTATTCCTGGTAGGCATGGTACGGCCGGAAGAACGGGGCGAAATCCTTATCGGTCGCCGCAATCTCCTTCATCATCTCGTGGATGAAATCTTCCTTGAGATAAAAGTCCTGCCCCTCGTGAATGCCGGAGAGGATGCCGTCGAAGTACGAGAGCGAATTGTCTTCGAACGCCATCGACCAGTCGCGCATGTCCACTTCCAAGGCGCGGGCGAGGTAAACGATCTGCACCACGTTCGCGAAGAAGCCGATCTCCATCATGTTGAGGTCGGTGTGGCCGGGGCCAGCCGGAACATTTCCGAGTCGTTTGATCCGGTCCTGGTTCTCGACGACCAAGGCGTCGTAAATCGCCTGCAGGTCGGGCTCGTGGATCGGCAGAAAGCTACAGCCCAGGTAACCCGACATGATGGCGTACTTGAGCTTTTGGTATTTGGGCGACGCCTCCAGCTTGCGCTGAATGCGCTCGCGGTTCAGCTCGGTCCACGCCATGCCCAGCCGCGTGTTGGGCAG
>JBGSST010000055.1:0-15748 GCA_041736915.1 Bdellovibrionota bacterium | reverse complement strand
GGCTAGCCGACTGTTTGAGTGTGGCCCAGCCGTGCGAGCGCAGCGCGGCGGGTAGCCTAGGCTTGAGGGTAAATGCCGGGCCGGGGGCCCCGCATCCGGAAAGGCCTACCAGGCAAGCCTGGACAGCCAGAAGGGTCAGTTTTTTTATGTGGAGATGTGTCATGCCGGACTATTTTGCGAAGTTCGTTCCAACTGCTTGAATCTATTGGCCGGCGAGGTAAAACCGTTTTCCGGTCTAGGGCGGACTCTTTCCGGAACCGGCGCTGGCAAAGGCAAAAGATATTGACACTTTGCCCCGCCCATAGGAAAAATCGGGCACTCATTTTTGCGCCTTGCGAAACGTACTGCGGTGCGATTCTCCTGAGCAGCGGCTTGAGTAAGGAGAAAACCAATAGATGGCATTGCAAAACCAGGGTGTGGGCGAATCGTCCACTAGCCGGACCCCCAAACGGGGGATTAATGAGGAAATCAAAGGAACTGGATTTATGAAAAATAGGCGTCTTCTGTCCGTAGCGGATCTTCCGGAGCTTCCGGAAAATGACAAGGAGCTCGAGTCTCGCGCCGAGTCCCTGAAAGAAGACGGTCTAACGTTCTCCCAGCTTCTTGAGGAAACTTCCAAAGGTGTGAAGTTCCAAGAAGGTGAAGTGGTCGAAGGCCAAATCATCAACGTGTCGCAAGACTACGTCACCGTTGACATCGGTTACAAATCGGAAGGCGCCATTAACGCCGCCGAGTTCATGGACAACACCGGTGAAATCGGCGTTGCTCCGGGTGACCACCTCCTCGTGTATATTGAGCGCGTCGAAGACGACCACGGTCGTTTGATTCTCTCCAAAGAGAAGGCTGACGTACTCCGTGCTTGGGACGAGATCAGCGAAGCCTGTGAAAAGGACGAACTGGTCGAAGGAACGGTCGTCGCGAAGGTCAAGGGTGGCCTCTCGGTCGACATCGGCGTAAAGGCCTTCTTGCCCGGCTCTCAGGTGGACATCCGCCCGACGAAGAATCTGGATCAGTTCCTCGGCAAGACTTTCAAATTCAAGATCATCAAGTTCAACAAGAAGCGCGGAAATATCGTTCTTTCCCGCCGCCTCCTCCTGATGGAAGAGCGCGCGCGCATGAAGGAACAGACCCTGTCGCAGATTCAAGAAGGCATGGTCACCGAAGGCGTCATCAAGAACCTCACCGAGTACGGTGCGTTCATCGACCTCGGCGGCTTGGATGGTCTTCTGCACATCACCGACATGTCCTGGGGACGCATCAAGCATCCTTCGGAAGTGTTCAAAGTCGGCGATAAGATCAAAGTTAAGGTCCTTAAGTACGACGAAGAGAAAGAGCGCGTTTCGCTCGGCTACAAGCAGCTGCTCCCGGATCCGTGGAATACGGTGGAAGAGCGCTACTCGAACGGCCTGCGCGTGAAGGGCAAGGTCGTCAGCCTCACCGATTACGGCGCATTCGTCGAGATCGAGCCGGGCGTCGAAGGCCTGGTGCACGTCTCCGAAATGTCGTGGACTCAGCGCGTGAAGCACCCGTCGAAGCTCGTGAACGAGGGCGATGTGGTGGAAGCCGTCGTGTTGGACGTGGATATGGGCAACCGCCGTATCTCGCTCGGCATGAAGCAGATCGAGCCGAATCCGTGGGACCTCTTGGCCGAGAAGTATCCGCCGGGAACTCACGTCAAAGGAACGATCAAGAACACGACCGACTTCGGTATTTTCGTCGGAGTGCCTGAAGGCATCGATGGTCTGGTTCACGTCAGCGACATCAGCTGGGACAACAAGGCCGTCGATCCGAACACTCAGTTCAAAAAGGGTGACGAGATCGAATGCGTGGTTCTGTCTATCGACAAAGCCGCCGAGAAGTTTAGCCTTGGTATTAAGCAGCTCTCGAACGATCCGTGGCGCGCGGTGGCGGAGAAGTATCCCGCCGGAACGCGCCTCAAGGCGAAGGTTACCAAGGTGGCTGATTTCGGTCTCTTCATGGAGATTGAGAACGGCGTCGAAGGTCTCCTGCACGCTTCGGAGCTCGAAGGCGAAGGCAAGCCGAAGGATCGCCTGAAAGCGTATCCGGAAGGAACCGAGATGGAAGTGATGATCACCTCCGTCGACCTCAAGGAACACAAGCTGTCCTTGTCGGTGAAGGCGCTGACCAAGGCCGAAGAGCGCGAGAACATCCGTGCCTACTCCAAGCAGACCGGCTCGTCGCGTACGAGCTTGGCCGACTTGCTGGACGAGCAGATGGCTCAGAAGCTCAAAGGCGCCGTCGCCACGAAGGAAGACGGAACGAAGCCCGAGTAATTCGGACCTCGAATATTCTTTAAACGGCCCCTGTCGGCATCGCTGACAGGGGCCGATTTGTTTCTGGGTTATTTTTCGCTATAGTCGTCGCACTCAAGGAGCTTTCAGCATGCGCGGAATTTTTCGTGTCCTCGGCGTCGTAGTTTCATTGTTCTTCATCGTGGTGTTCAGCACGTTTACGGTGAAGTTCATCAAGCACAATTGGTTTGGCAGCAAGCCGGGCGCGTCCAAGGCGACTAGCGGAACAAAGTCGGTGGCGGTCGTGGACTTGAACGGAGTCATTTACAACGCCAGTTCGTTTTTGAAACGCGTGAAGGAGATCAAGGAAGACGACAACGTGAAAGCGGTGGTCGTACGCGTGAACTCTCCGGGCGGCGTCGTGGGCCCCTCGCAAGAGATGTACGAGGCTTTGAAGAAACTCGACGCCAAGATGCCGGTCGTGGTCTCCATGGGCTCGGTAGCCGCGAGCGGTGGATACTACGCCGCGCTAGGTGGGCGTAAGATTTACGCCAATCCCGGCACGATGACGGCGAGCATCGGTGTGATCATGGAGTTTGCGAATACGTCGGAGCTCTATAGGTGGGCCAAAGTCGAACGGTACCAGCTGACCGCCGGCAAGATGAAGGCGGCCGGTTCGGACACACGTCCGATGAAGCCCGAAGAGCGCCAGCTGTTCGAGACGATGCTGTCCGACATTCACGGTCAGTTCAAAGCGGCGGTGCAGGAGCGACGCAAGGGCATGACGCCCGAAGAGGTCGAGCGCTGGACCGATGGCCGAGTCATGACCGGACAGCAAGCGAAAGTAGCCAAGCTAGTAGACGCCCTGGGTGGGTACGAGGATGCGTTAGCCGATGCCCGTAAATTGGCGGGGCTTCCGGAGGACGCTCCGATCGAGCTACCGGAATCGAAAGATGGCCTTCTCAAGAAGTTGCTGTTTGGCGAAGACGATGAGGCCGAGAGCCTGGCTCCGATTCTCGAAGGCGTGCGCGCTCAGATGGCGGGCTTTCGCGATGGCTGGCGCGTGATGCTGCTGGCTCCTATCCTTTGATTGGCGGCTCCAGACTTTGGCTGGGTTGGTTTACGGCTTCAGCGACGGAAATATTTCGACCGCATTGTCGTGGAAAACGGCCTTCCAGTGCTCCTTAGGAATCGCCTGTTTGATGGCCGCAATGTAGGGACCTACTTCGAGTAACGGGTAATCCGTTCCGAACAAAAACTTTTTGGGATTCTCCACATAGTGGAAAGCCCAGCGAACCGGCTTCACAACGAGCTCCTGAATCGACTCTGGATCGGACTTCGTGAGATCTCCTAGCATCAGGGCCGAAAGATCGACCGAAACATTGTCGTTCTTGTAGACCACCTCCGCCGCCGACTGGATCCATGGGTTGCCCAGGTGGGCGATAACGAACTTTACCTTGGGGTACGTCACCGCGATCTCGTCGACGCTGAGAGGATCGGCGTACTTCACCAAAGCCATTTTGTCGTAGGTGTCGCCGGTATGAAACACGATAGGCACATTCTTCTTCTCGGCGAGCTTGTAGAACGGTTTGTAAAAGCTATCGGAAGCCGGCCGGGGCACGTACCCCAGATAGATCTTCATACAGTGGTAGCGCTTTTCGTCGATCCCTTTGGAAACATCCTGAACTTTTTTTCCGGGCACTACCGCCGCGCAGACCGCAAACTTAGGCGAGACACCAATTTGAATGTCGGGGGCCCCCTTACGCTGACCAGCGTGGACCACGGCACCACGTACATTATGTTTCTTGTAATCCTCCAGCATCTTCGCCGAGGGGCCGTTCTCCTCGCCGTCGAAGTGTGCGTGGGCATCGATATACGGCCCAGGGTAGCCGTCTTCGGGCGTCGGCAACGCGGCCGTATTGCGATCTCCTTGCGAAGAGTGCACGCACGCCGCAAGCCCCCCAAAAGAGAAAATTAGGACCCAAGCGCCGAATACATACTTTTGCATCGGCCAATGGTCCCGTTGGATTCTGATTACGTCAAAGCCCAGCGCGACGTTAGGCTCGAAGGGCTTTTTCAGAAAGCGGCACGGATACCGCGCCCGTCAGCCAAATCGCGACCAACCATACGAGGGCCAGGCTGCCCCAGAACTGAAGCCCCGAGGCGACCGCAAAACTCCCGCCCATGACTCCGAGCACCGCTATCTTTCCGTGTACGAACGGATTGGCCTGCACCAGAAGCTGGAATTGTTCCGGCAAGAAACGCGTCGGAAAGTAGAAACCGGAGCTGAGGAGGAGGCCGAGATAAAGGTAAAAAACCAAGTCCAAAGAGGCGGGGAAAAGAATTCTCAGAAACATCCGGATCATCCCCAAGGCCGCGCCCAGTAGGAAAAAGCCGAAGAAGTGTAAGAGCACGAGTAGGAAGGGTATCAACGTCGTTTGGCCGTAAAGAAAGAGCAGCGAGAAGGTTACCGAAAAGAGTACTACCCGAAGGATGTCAGTAACCGACAAGGTCATCATGCTCATCAGCCGGTGGCGGGGCGCGAACCAGAGGAGCGCAAACGTGTTTTGCGACCACTCGCTCATCAATCGATTGAAGAAAACGTAACAACCGCTGTTCAGGCAAAAATGGCATACGAACCCCACCCACATTTCGGATTGGTAGGAGTGCCCGTTCCAGCTGGCCGCAAGATTATCCTGAGCGTAGGTTCGACGGTAGATCAGGAATAAAGGAAGAGCGGAGATCAGGGGGGTCAAGATCAGGCTTTGGATAATGGGCATGCCATGACGCCCTTCAACGGCCAGTTCCTTACGCAGGAAAATAAACCACGCCCTCATGCGCGAACCACTCTGAGAACGCGATCCGCGAAGGCCGCCTGCTGTAACGTGGGGCAGGTAAGTAGCGTGCTAATGCCGAGGCTTCTCAAGTTTCTAATCGCCAATGGAATCGCGTTCTCTTCATCGAGAAAGGCAAACGGCTCGTCGAGAAAAAGGAAGGTGGGCTGCATCAGCGTGGCCCGCGCCAGAGCCAACCGCGTCTTCATCCCCTGCGAATACTCCTGAACCGGAAACTTAACAAAGTCTTCGAGCTCCCACAGTGCGACCGAACGGGCGACGGCATTTCGAATGTCGGGGAGGCGGTAGAGTGCGGCCGTGTAAGAGAGATTTTCCCAACCCGTGAGGGACAGATAGATCATTTGATGCGTCAACATGGCGCCTACGGCCTGCCGATCGAAGCAATGGGCGGGCTTCCCTTCCAACCAAGCCTTACCGTGTTCGGGCTGAAACATGCCCATCGCGACTTTCAAGATCGTCGTCTTACCAACCCCGTTGTTACCTACCAGTGCGACAACTTCTCCCGCGTTCACTTCCAGGGAAAAATCGCGCACCACTGGACGATAGGTGGAAAGTTTGGGGCGGCCGAAGAAACTGCGCGCGCAAAAGCCTTTGGAAACTCGCTCTAAATAGAGTCGGCCCTTCATGCTTTGGCTTTCGATGTTAGATGAGGATAGGAATCAGGATTGGTGGTGTACTACTGAACGGTGCAGCAATGAATCTCTTACATTCTATCGCGATTGGAAATAAGTGACAAAGTTTTCGCTGGAAGCGGAATCCCGGCCGGCCCGTCAGCCTGCTTAACCGCCAATGCCGACACGCCCGGACAATCGGCGACGCCCGTGTCGACATTGAAACCGACGTCGTGCCAAGGGCAACGTATCTTACCCTTCATGATTGGGGCTTGTGCTAAGTCTGCGCCCCCGTGTGGGCAATAACGCGGAAACTCAATGGCCGCCCCCCCTACCTTGCGCCTGCACGAGTGACTCTGCGGAGGGGGCATCGCGAGCCAGGAACGCCAGGCGCTTAGCGTCGAAGATAGCCGTCGCCAAACTGTGGTGCCGTAGTGGGGAAGCTGTTGCACTAGCCCCTTGCCTACGTCGTTTCGTACCGGTCCAGGCTTACCGCCAACGACGTACGAGAAAGCCAGCCTTCCTCCGCGCGGTGGTTCGGAACGAAAGAAACGAAAGGTAGCCGAAACTCTAGTTTCGTCGGAACGATTCAACACGGTGCCGTGAGGGACATCTCCGAGAAACAGAATCGTATCTCCGGCCTCGCAGGTGTAAGGAATTCCTTTTCCCAAACGCCAATCGCGAGGCGGTCGTTCCGGGTTGGCGGGTCGTACTGCCAGACGGTCAGCATCCGGAAAGAACGTCATGCCGTTTTTCGCCGTCATCCGCGATAGGGCCACCAAAACGTTTACCGTGTCCGAAGGAAAAGCGTACCAGCTATCCAGATGAGGGTTATGGGTGGTCAGTTCGAAATAGTCGTCGCCCGCGAACCGCTCGCGCTCGCGTACGAAGCAGGAGTACGGAAGATAGAAGCGCACCACCGCGAACGTGCTCAAGTAGGCGGGCCGATCGTAGCGAACCGCCTTCAGCAGGAAGTCATCGAGGAGGCGCGGCGCCAGTTCCCGCGCCCAGTGGTTGACCTCGGCGCTTACCTTTAAAATACTTTCTGCATCGACCAACCGATGCAGACGTTCAATCCCTTGCCGCGCCACTTCCTGCGCTATGTCTTTCCCACAGTGTCCCGTAAGAGACTCCGCGATCTTCTCGCCTAACGCGTGCGATAAGCTCGAGGCGCCGGGGGCCGACGAGGGCAAGAGATAGGCGGATCGGTCCCCTAGCCGGTGAATGGCTTTTGCGGGATCTTGCTTGGGTGTGAAATGGTGAAACCGCACCAAACCACCCCTGAGTTAGTAGAAGAAGCTGGCCTCACGAATGGCTTCGGCCCGCGCCCGCAAAATATGGGGCGTAGGCACTGAGCCCGAAGGCTTGTCACGCTCTTGAAGGATTTTGGGAAAGGTGAACCCTTCTTTCGCCGGTCCGGCCCCTTGCTCGCAAGGCACTAATATCTTTTTTCGGATGAGCACGAGCAGGTTGGGATCTAACATCCCTTCCAAGTTAACCGGACTTTCCATTGCTTCGAAAAAAGCCTTAGTCTCCGGCTCAAAGTAATAAAAGAAACCGGATTCGGATTCGATCAGAACGAGCTCGTTATCAATAATGCGGTAAGCTACATCGTCCGACAGTCGATACCATTTCGCGGAAGCCAATGTTCTCTCCATGTTAGGAACTATTTCGCGATTAATTTAGATATCGAACGCCAATTCATTCCTGTCGGCAACCGGTATTTATGTTTTACGGCGCGCGGTTGCCATCCGATTTCGTCTGCTTTAAAAAAAATAAGCGTTTAAACGATCGATACAAAAACACCCACTGCGTTATGCCGGCATGATTTCAGTAAAGATTCTTACTTACCATCGCCCTGACGCACTACTGAACTTGCTGCAGTCCTTGCGCGAACAACGTTTTCTCGATCGCGTTATCCCCTTCGACGTCGAAGTCATCGATAACGCCTCGGCCTTTCCCCTCTCGCCCGACGTCGTGGAAAAGATAACCAGCGTCTACGGGGCGAGTTACTTTTACTTGGGCGCCGACAACATTTCTACGGCGCGCAACGCCGCTCTTTCCCGATGCCGCAGCGAGTTCTTGGCGTTTATCGATGACGACGAGGTGGCCTCTCCCTACTGGCTGGCCCACCTAATGCGCACGCAAGAAGCTTTTGGAGCGGACGTCGTGTTCGGCGCCGTGACCCCCGCGTACGTTCCGGGAAGTTCCAACTGGGTGGTCACCTCGAATATTTTGCACGCCCCCAGCCCGGAGACTGGCTCGGAGGCAGGGTTCGTGCAAAGCACCGCAAATTGCCTACTGAAGCTCGAAGCCCTTGGGCCAACGCGCATTCGTTTCGATGAACGTTTCGGCCGGTGCGGCGGTGGGGATTCGGACTTCTTCTTCAAGCTCGGGCTTTTGCGCTTCAAACTAGTTTGGTGCGCGGAAGCGATATCGGTGGAAACGTTCAATGCCCGACGGGCTACTCCCCGTTGGTTGTTCCGCCGGGCCTTCCGCTGCGGTGGCTGCGATGCCGCCATCCACTCTCGCCTTCACCCTGAATTTTACCTAGAGAAACTAGGATGGCAGCTCGCTTCCCTGTTTAAGAATTTGAGGGTGGCACTAGCCAGCTATCCAAAACGGAACGAAAAGGCTCACCGTTTCGCCAGTTACAGTTGGATGACGTTTCGTGCCCTGGGTTACGCCTTTTTCGCGATCACCGGCTGTGTACTTACCGAATATGAGGGAGGACTAAAGCTGACGAAGTTTACCCACCGGCGTCCCCGCTACTTTCTCCGGCCGCGCTGGCGACTGCCGAGATTTGGGCTTGGCCGTACTTGAGAAATCGGCGATAGGCAAATTCACACACCTCTTTCGCGTTTTCGGAAACCTCGACTGCCTCATTACGGAGAGACTTGATCCATTCCATCTCTGCCCCTTGACGGCTCGGTAACCGGCTTCCCATCAAGTGGGGCGCGTTCTTTTGGTGAAAAAAAGTCGAATACAACACGCGAAGCACTGGCTCGGTCACCACCAAGGATATGGGAAACTCGGAATATCGTTTCAAGAACGTGCTCATTACTTTCATGAACGAACGGCCACTTTCGACGGTCTCGTCCGAAACAACGAGGTAAATATTCTTGTGAAAATGGAGATGGCCCAACTCTACTCCCTGGGCTAGCGCTTTTTGTCCGCTACGAGACCAGAGCGTTCGGCGAGTTGTCGTGGGGGCGCGGTTCGGCGCTGCCGTTACTTCCCAGGCCGGCGGTATGGAGGCCAGAAGCGGCGATTGGGCCGCGTGATGTAAACGACGAAGCCCCGTTTCCGCGAGGCGATAGGCGAGGTTGTCCCGGGCCGGCCGGTAACCGGCGTGAACGCAAGCAAAGATATCGCCGAGAAGTACTGCTTCGTCCGACCGGGTGAGTAGCTCGGGCAAACGATCCAGTCGGCTTCCCCGCGGATTGAACTTTCCCGTTTCGGCGAAGCGGCAAAAGACTAGCACATCGCTAAAGTGCTTGATCAGGTCACGCCAGGCTTTTCGCGTTACCGGATCGGTCGCGGCGAGGTCGACCAACGTGCGGTACTGCTCGAGTGCCTCCGAGTAGCTATGCACCGCAACTTCGAATGGCGACCGTGGCGTAGTCTCAAGAGAACGACTTCCGTACAACGGGCGCCAAAACAGCGGGGCCTCCATGGCCCGCGTGTTACCCCTGCACAAATAGTCATCCAGTTCTTTTCCCCGGAAGACCTCCGCGTCCACCGGAATGGGGCACCAGCGCCCGAACTCGTGCACCACGCGGTAAACCTCGGCCACCCTTCTCTCTTCGCTACTATCGGTCAGTACCACGGCGATATCGAAATCGCTGGCTCCCGGAACCCAATCACCACTGGCCATGCCGCGACGGAGAAACAAACCGTCCAGTCCCTCCACTTTCTTTAATCGATGAGTCAGCAGCGCCAGCGCGCAGCCATAGATTGACCGGCCCAGCGCGCGTATGACGCGATTGCTAAAGTGGGCCAGCAGCCACTCGCTCAAATAGCGGGTGATCGCATCGGCCTCTCTCCTCGGTCTACGACGGTAAAGCGGATCCAGGGATTTCGGTTTTACATAATTCACTTTTGAATACTCTTAGTTTCGAATCTTCACCGAGCCCCAAATGAGGAAACTTCAAGTCCCAGCAAAGCATGAGTTTCTTCGGGCCGGGCTCATTCTTTTTGTCGTATTCGTTAATGTGAAAGCCCAGCATGATGTCGTGGCCGGCGGAGTAGCCCCGGGGAAAGTGGGACCAGCAAAATGTGTAATTCTCTAAAAAGGAATCGCGCAGCAAAATGAATCCCGTAGCGGAGCAATCGATACTTTGAGTTCCCACTTCTTTTTCTTTGTCCTTGGGCAGCTGAATGACGAGGTAATCGGAAACGCTTCTGGGCTCGTTCGCTACTTTCTTGCGGTAGGGATAAAAATGCCAAACTAGCGGCTCGCAGTAGTGACCGACACCGCGATGGTACTGAACCCCCGTCACACCGGCGATACAATCATCTGAGTCGAATACGAACTTGACCCTTTCCCAGGCCGATGGTGGTACGACGATGTCGTCTTCCCACAACAATAAATGTCCTTCCCGATGAAAGTTGATGAGGTTCATCGTTTCGGAAATGGCATTATTTCGCGCGGCCGCAGCCTCTTGCGAGGAGTAGTCGTGGTCGATAATCACCGGGAACTTTTTCGGCGGATTTTGGAGGTACACGACCTCCTTCCACTCGTGCCCATGGGCTTGAAGATAACTTTCCAAAAGCCGATGGATCTCGGGGTTGTCAGTCATATCAACCCAAACCAATTTGAAATCCTGCCTCGGAATTTCCAAGCGGCGCAATGACTCGAGCCAGATTGGAATGACCTGCGGCTTATTGGTGAACGGAGTCGCGAGAGTAAACACGGTTCGGCAGAATACTGTGAGAAAGAATAGCTGCCAATTGCGAGATGTTTTTTTCGCTCGAAAAGTGTTGGAGCACCCGCTCGCGCCCCCGCGCGCCGAGTTTGCCCGCGATATCGGGGTTTTCCCCGAGAAACAGCATCGCTTCGGCCATCCCGTCGACGTCGCCTGGCTCGACGAGCAAGCCCGTTTGCCCTTCGACAACGACATCGCGAATTCCTGCGTGCCGCGTCGAAACTACGGGTAGCCCGCAGGCCTGGGCTTCCAGAATGGCCACGGGGGTCCCTTCGCTGTCGCCGTCACCGGCTTCGGTCGAATGCTGCACGAATGCAAACGCGCCGGCCATGTGCGCTTTTACCGCGTCATGACTTTGGGCGCCCAAGAACGCGACGCGCTCGGCAATCCCAAGTTGCGTCGTCAGCTCTTGGCACTCGTTCCATAAGGGGCCATCGCCAATCATCACCAACTTCGCCGTGGGTAGCTTCTGCGCTACCTTGGCAAAGGCCCCGAGCGTACTCTGTGGCGACTTCTTGCTTACGAAACGGCCCACCGCCAGGAACACGGGGGTGGGAGCTTCGCTTCGTCGTAGCGGGCCCATATCAACGCCGTATGGCAGATAGTGGATTTTTGCCCGTGGTGCCCCGAGCGCAATGAGCTGATCGACCATGGTTCGCGAGACCGCGATCACGGCCGCGGCTCTCGCAAAGAGATCGAGGTAAGAAAATTGATTCTTCGTTATCACGTCGCTTCGTGAGCAATCGTAGCCGTGGAAATGAACCACCAAGGGCACCGCTTGCCTTCGGCATGCTTTCATCACGGAGACGGCCACTGGACCGTACTCGGCCAGCACCACTTGAATTCGATGCTGGATGAGAAAACTTTCGAAGCCGTGCTCGTCCGGAGGGGAAAGAGATTTCAACCCGGCCACGAAATGAACGAGCGGTAACCGTTCCCAATGTTGGCGTATGAAGGTCTCGCTGTAGGTGGGCGGTCCGTGACTCACCACGCAAAGGCGAGGAGAAAAGGATTCCTGCGAACTCATGACCGGCGCCCCCCATCTCAGTGGGTACCACGAGCCCGCTCGCGCGGGAACCCCGCGGACTATCCAAAAATGGTTCCCCGAAAGTAACGACGACGCCGTAGCTCGAAGAGTCCGCGCCACGGCGCAGCTGAGGCCAGCAAAAAGAGATACGTCAGGCTCTTCACCCGGTAGCGAAAATAACGTTTCATTTTTCCACTGATGAACTTGGCGAGTCGGTTCTGAAACAGTTTGTGCACGGCCACCACTTCGAACCACCCGTGCCAATAAAAAAGCCGCTTCTTCCAGTGGGGAATTCTCCGGCCGTTAATCTCGCTCACCTTGCCCAAAATTCGTTCGGCCCGCACCCAACCGTCGGGGCGAGTGGGGTCGTTTCCGAGAATGTAAACCCACGGATCACCTTCTTGCCAGCGACGCAGTACCACGCGGTGGCAGATGAAAACGTCGCCGCCTCGGTACACCACGATGTCACCCGGTAAAACTCCGCTCGGGGCGCACTCGTCCACCGTAAGCAGCGAAGCGTCACGGATGAATGGAATCATCGAGACGCCGGTACCCCGAAACCAAGGGGCGCCCCGGACCTCGCTTTCGGGTTTAGGTACAGGCTCCGTCATTGGCGCATTCTAGCATTTCAAAATGATAAAACGACGTGTTCTAGGCGTTGGCCATCAGATACGCTCGGCGAACATGACACTTTCAGTTGTAGTCATCACTCGATCACGCCCTGAGCTTTTGAAGAAGTGCGTCGAAAGTATTCTTTGCGCGCTTCCCGATAACGGCACATTGCACGTTGTGGTGAATGGCCCGTGCCCAGCCACCTCTCGCTACCTAGGATCGCTTGGCTCAACCCGGATCGTAACCCGGGAAATAGCGCTTACCTCGCGGTGCACCGCACGCAACTGGGCGCTGTCGCGCGTTGACGGCGACATCGTTCATTTCCTCGATGACGATGTCGTCATTCCCCGTCACCTCTTTGCGGAGATCATCGGCGTCTTTGCCTCTACACCGTCGGTCGCCGTGGTTGGCGGGCCGAATCTGACCCCTTTGGACAGCACCTTTGCCCAAAAATGTTTCGGAGCCGTGTTAGAGACGCCGTTGGGCGCTCCCAAAGTACGCGTCCGCTACCGGGAAAGCTCACGACCAATCTTGCGATCCGCCGATCAACACGATCTGATTCTTTGCAATCTGGCCGTGCGAAAAAAACTAGTCTGGCCCGCTTTAGGTTTTGATTCGCAAATCACCAGTAATGAAGAGAATCTTTTTGTCCACGGTTGCAGGGGCCGTGGGCTGGAGATCCTTTATTGTTCGAATGCGTTCGTTTACCACCACCGTCGCGCCACCCTCGCGGGGTTCCTTGCCCAGATTGCCTCGTACGGACGCGGCCGTGGAGAGCAGATGGCCCGATTTCCAGCTAGCAATCATCCGCTATTCGCCGTCATCGCCTGCCTGCCTCTGCTCGCGACGCTGTGGCTCATTGCCTTGGCCAGCTCGGGGCAAGTTGCGCTGGTGGCGGCCCTTTACGCCGGAGCCTGCCTGATTTCGGCTGGTCATAGTCCCAGTGCGCGTCGGCTGGGATATCGTGGCATCGTGGCGGTGCTTTTGCTGCAACCGGCGTTGCATATCGTTTTTTCTTTGGCGCTCTGGAAAGGCATGACGCGAGGGATTCGTGTTGGATCGGTTCTTTGTCTCAGTAGTGACGCCACCGAAACTGGTTTCGCCAACCCACGCTCGATCAGCGAACCCGCGTAAGCTTACTGAAGGTCTAAGCAGAGGGCCGCGATATCCATAATATTGAGTAGTGCGAGAACTGAAAAGAAAGACGTCAAAATCCAGTTTGCCCGTGTCGGCCAGCTTCGCAGCAACCAAAGCTGGGCACGATTGACGAAGTAGAAGAGAGAAACCACGGCTGGAGCAATGTAGATGAACTTTGCGAAAGGCGGCGAAGGAAAGACGGTATAGTAGCGCACTCCTGCCGCCAAAAACCCGAAGCCGAGCGAGAAAAGGAGAAGCGCTTTTCGTTGCTCAGTAACGGCACACAATCGCCATTCCTTAATCATGACCCACATTCCCGCAATGAACAGACCAACCAGCAGAAGATTCGCAACGAGCAGTGCGCGACCCAAATACAGAATGGGGAAACGAGATTTTCGCCACGCGGGCGGCCAATATTCGAATCGGGAAAAAGAGAATCTTCCAAAGATCTGAGCCCAGTAGCTGCGCATGGCGGGCGGCAACAACTCGAGCTTTTGGTACCCCGCCGGAGGCGGCGCCACGTTGGAGGGCTGCGAAAGCATCTGCAAATAGGGAAACGTCAAAAACGCATCAATCAGAATTTGATGTCCGCGCGGGGACCCCATGGAAACGTCCTCGATTTTGGTTGCCGCAAACATTCCCAGGGTCATTTTGGAATCCGAGGCCACTCGCTGATACCCACGGTGACTTCGATAAACATCGAAGCTCAAGAAACCGACTAGGGTTACGCCCAAAACGATTAAGCCGGCCGGAACGAGAAAACGCGGCGGTCGTTCGGGACAGAAAAAAAGAGAGGCAAAAAAACCCACGGCCAGCGTGACGCCTAGCACTAATCCATTCCCCTTTGTCGCAACTGCCAGAAATACCGTAGCCAGCAGGAAGGCCAGGACCAAGGGTGCCCGGCCACTAAAATCTCTTCGGGACGCAAGATTGAGGGCGGCCAGAACTGCGCCCGCGGAAAAGATAAACAAGAAGGTGTCATTCGTCACCTGAGCGCTCATCGCAATGAGTGAAGGGGTGAAGGCGGCTAATGAAAAAGTCCGAAGAAAAACTCCGCCCGGTAACCCTTCTTTGAACAAAAACCAAAGGAAGCCCAGTAAAGCCAAAAATCCCACCGCCGAGTTCACCACTTGAAGGAAGTGCGCCTGGCGCAAGGGCTTCAAAAGCCCGGAAATCTCGAGCAGCTTCGCGGCGGTACGATGGTAAAGGGGGGGATGATACGCGGACAAAATGTTGGAGGCCCGCGTTCCCTTCAATATGGGCCGTATGACGAGCGACAGGTGGTCGTCATTGGACTGGTAGTTCACCTTCGCTAAAGTGAGCCTTAGCGACGCGGAAGTTAACAGAATGAGGCCGACTACGATCCAGCCCTTCCAAAAGCCAGGGCGCCCGCGGGCGTGCCGAATCAGGAGCGGCACAATTCCGACGAGGGAAAGCGATAGAGCGAGCCTTCCGGAAAGGATGTCGTCGGCGGAGTCAATCTGGCCTAGCGCCGTGCCGGCGTTAACGTACAGAATAGTCACGGGAAGCATGCCCAGCTGACTCACCCAAAAGTACGTCCAGGTTTTTATACTAGTCAGCCCCATGGCGAGGTTGATGATAAAGAACGGGAAGAGCGGCACGAGACGCAGGGTAAAAAGGTACGAAACCCCTTCACGGCGAAAACTTTCGTCGATGGGATCGAGCCGTTTTTGCCAATGGCGCTGAATGAAATCGCGGAAGACGAAACGGGCAAACCAAAACGCCAGCGTGGCGCCCATGGTGCTCGCGAGCGAAACGAGCAGTGATCCCCAAATCGTGCCGAAAACCGAGCCCGCCGCTAAGGACAGTACTACCGAGCCCGGTAGCGATAGGGCGACGTAGCCAACGTAAATCAGAAAGAACAGCCCCGAAAATTTAAATGGGCTTTCGGCGACGCGGGCCTGCAGATCTACCTGATGCGCCTTCAGGTTCTCAAACGTGAGCCATTCAAAAATGCGAAAGTAGAAAAGCGCAAACGCGGTGGCCGCCACCACCAGCAATACGACTGCCTTTGACAACCGACGTTTCCCACTCGACGAAGCGGAGGTGGTCACGTGCGTCCTTACGGTTGAAGCGCCGGATCCTCGGCGGGCGGCTCAGGCTCTTCGTCGATACTGGCCGGGGCCGGCGAGGAGTTTTCGTTCACCGGCTCTTCACTCTTTGGCTCGGCGGGCACCACGGCCTCCGGTGGAGTCGCATTGTGAGAGGTTTTGGCCGTAGGGTCTGGAGCGTTAGCCGGCTGCGCGCCCGGCTCGACGGGTTCGGGCTCTTCCCCCGCCGGGTTCGCCGGTGCCGCTGCCCATGG
>JBGSST010000049.1:0-13283 GCA_041736915.1 Bdellovibrionota bacterium | reverse complement strand
GTGGCCGCCCGGGCCGCCCCGTCGCGCCCGGGCGAGCCATCCGCTACCGTACGTCCGCATCAGCCTGCGAAGCCAGCACGTACAAAAAAGGAGTCCCTCCCTTTTTGCATTTTTAACGAGGCTGGAAGGGGATTGGCGCCGCCCACGAGATTGCTTCGGCCCTTAAGGGCCTCGCAATGACAGCGGGACGCCTGGCGACTCCGCGCCTTCACAATCTTCACAATTGCCGCTGTATACAGACAGTGCACCCGCCCAGGGGGTCACCAAGTTTTGGTCACCCTTCCCGCACAAAACGCTGGCGTCGTGGTTGCAAGGTCTAGCTAACGACACCGGTGTGGGTCCGGTGTGGAGTACGGCATCATTAAGATTTCATCGGGCATATACATCTTGAGTTTGGCTTTACTGGTCTTGGCGCCCGTCACGCGCGCCGATGATGAGTTTCATCGTGGCTTTCAGGCCAGCGAACGCGACGCGGATGATCGCGGCGGCGACGCCAACGGTGGCACGCGGGCCGGCGGCACGATTTCGTTGCCGGGAAAATCACGTGGAATAGTTTCCACGACGCCCGCGAAGCCAACCACGCCAAAGTCTTTCATCGCCAAACGCAGCACCGGCCAGGCCGGCGCTTATAACCCGCCGGTCTTGGCGGCCAGCCGCGGTTTTGGCCCTTCCAAGGGACGCGGCGGCGGACTCCAGATCGATGGCAAAGAGGTCACCGACCCCAAGTTGCTTTCGGTCTACGGCAGCATCACGCAAAGACATGAAACGCGTCTAAAAGCGATTCCGCAAACCAAAGTTTCTCCCCCCGCGCCAGATGACCTGTTGGCAACAGCCGGCGGCCAGGCCGCTGCCGATCGGCTCACTCAGCAAGCCCGTGCAAAACTGCTCGCAGACAGCGTGGCCAAACGTGACGAGGAATGGAAACAGGTAAGTAGCGCCATCTCCACGCTTACCAAAATTGCCCCCTCGACCACTTCAATGACGGAAACCGTGAATGGACAAACAGTTACCCGAACGGAGACGAAGCCGTTGACCGAGAAAGACGTCAGCACGATCCGCACCACGATGCTTGACGTGACCAAGACCTTGGGCCGCGCCGAAGGAGCGGATGCCCTAATCGGCGCCACCTCGGGGGCCGAGGCGCACACGCGGGAGTACGTGCAGGCGGCGGCGGAGGTCATGCGCAAGGGAAGCTTTTTTGATCAGTATGACCAGCTTAAAGCCCAAGCGAACACCCAATCGTTTGCTTACCAGGGCGCATCGATGGCCCTCGATACGGGACGTACGGACCTCGTTAGTGCAACCAAGGCATTGGGTTTCGCACATTCGGGGGAAGACCTCATTAACGGCATGCAGGACAAGGCAACTCGCGCCAAGAACCTCGCTAATGCCATCGGCACGAATCCGTCTATCCTCACCGACATGCAGAACCGCGAACGCCAGGGGCAATTGCGGCCCGGGGAAGCGGAGCTACTGGCCCTCTACCGCAGTGCCGAGGGTCAGGCGGCTTACCAACAAAATCGTACGAGCGCCAGCGACTGGAACAAACGTCGTGAAGCCTTTTTCACCCAGAACCCGAACGCCACGCCCGAGGAAGTACGCAAGAATTTACTGACGAACTCCAAAGGCGGCGCCATGACCGATTACATCAACAATCGGCGAGACGGTAAGGGGCCGTCCGATGCGGCTCAGTTTCAGCAGATGCTGCGCGGAATGGGTGTCACCGGAAGCGACAAAAAGGGTTACGTGGTGATGGAGCGTACAGTCGACGGAAAGGTCGAGCGTAAGCTATTCGCCCTAGGAGATGAGAAAAGCAATTTAGAAGGCTACGACGCTCGTCGCAAAGCCGGTTTCAAAATTGCGGATCCCGAAAGCAAAGAGGCCAAAGAACTCATCGAGAAACGGAACAGCACCGAAAAGCAGCTCGCCGAAATTAAGGCCAAGGAGAAGGAATCTTTCGACGCTTTCCAACTTGCTGCGCAAGCAAAAGGGGACAAAGACTACGACACCGCAAAGAAGGAACACGACGAAGCTCAGCAAGAAGCGGCGCGCCTCGGTACGGTTATGTCCTCCCTATCGGAGGTAACGCCTTCAGCGACCGCGGCGCCGAATTCAGCGGACGCTAAACCGGCTTCCTGATCCTTCACCCCCGCCCCCGGTTTTCCCCGGAGGCGAGTGGTCAGTTCAGCTTACTCAATCGTGATGTCACACGCCTGGCTTTGCGCCGGTAGCGATACGCCGCCGGTGCCGCAGCCGTCGGTGAAGCAATGCACTGTGATGCGTCCCTGGCGCATTTGTAGCCCCTTGGACGTTCGGTCACTAGGCACCGGACCGGGTAAATGCGGCGCTGTACACTGTTGTATTCTACGACGGTTCAGCGAGCCCTTTTCGTCACCCCGTACAAAGCTGTGCGGGAACAGAAAGTCTGCTCTTCCCCAAAACTCGGCATGGGCGGTGCATTGTAGGCTTGCTGGGAGTGAGGCG
The DNA here is from genome assembly GCA_041736915.1 of Bdellovibrionota bacterium. Classification (GTDB taxonomy): domain Bacteria; phylum Bdellovibrionota; class FAC87; order UBA2466; family UBA2466; genus JBGSST01. The sequence goes on along the minus strand of JBGSST010000049.1, from coordinate 10,799 downwards.
TGGTCACGGTATTCTCGTGTGAACCGTGGCCTACCGAAATTTTGCAATGAGGAGTTCGCGTATGTGGTGCAAGTCGTTAGTGGTGGTTCTCACCCTGTCTTTGTCGACGAATCTATTCGCCGAGCACGCTGGTTCCACCGGCACCGGATCGGCCACCGGCACGGGCGCCACCGCCAGCTCCGGCGATCGCTCTATCCTCGATAAAGAGGACAATAAAAAGGGCGTTGCGCTTTTGAGCGAGAATTTCCCCAACCTCGGTAAGCCCTTCGTGGAAACCGCCTTCATCAGCCCCATGAAAATGAAAGACGGCGACCAAGAGCGTGAAGTGCTTCCCATCCCCAAGGGTTTGGAAAAAGCGGTAAAGGAAAAAGACGAGACCGACACGTCGGCCATGATGGCCATCTTCTTCGGCACGATCAAAGAAGGTCAGCGCGACACCATCGTTAAATCGGTGGAAGCCGAGCGCGAAAAGGAATTGAAAAAGTCGAAGGAAGATCGCCGTGACGACAAGCACCTGGACCTTTTGAACCGCCTGTTCTGGGCCGGTAAAGCGTTGCAGGGAACTCTAGTGAAGGATCCGGAAGCGCAAGCCTTCCTGAAGAAGTTCGTGGGCGAAAAGCTCGACTTCAAGTCGGGCGACTTCAAAAAGATTCAAGAGCAGAACGAAGGCATTCTGGCCAAGATCAAGGACGCTATCGACGGTAACAAGGATTCGAAGAAGTACCTTCGCGATACCCTGAACCGCGACGCGCTTCTTCCGTTCGTCGAGCACCAGATGAAAGGCGGCAACAAAGAGTTTGCCTCTAAGCTCGTCGACGCCGTGTCGTGGAAGCAGACCGACAACGGACCTAAGTTTATCGATATGGTCGGCGCCGGTGGCGAGCCCCAGCGCTTGTTCGTCGGTAACAACGCGACCGACTTCCAGAACGCGGTAAAGGCGTTCTCGGAACGTCCGGGCGGAGCCGGCTTTAGCAGCAACGCTTTGGCCCAAGAGCCTTTCGAGACCGTGGCCAAGGAATGGTACGCGGATAGCTCGGGCAAGCTCGTCAAGGGCGTACCTCCGGGGGCGAAGTCGGTAATCTCCGCACCCCAACCCAACAAGCCCCAAACGGGGTCGACGGGCGCGGTAGCGCAGAACCCGACGACCGACGCTAAAAAATCGGCGACGAGCGTGAAGTTTGATCCCGCCGCGGCCGCAAGCTTGGTTTCTACCAAGTGCGCCAGCTGCCACGCCGGCATCACCGGTGCGGGCACCTCCGCCACTGGCTTCATGATCAAAAAAGGTGGCGACAATTTCACGTTGGCCGAGGCGCTTCAGAAAATCGATGCGAACGTCGGTGGCATGAAGACCAAGGTCGGTGCCGACGTGCAAGCCCAGCTGCGCGACTGGGTTGCCGCCAAGTAACCTGAAAGCCACAAATTTCACGGGCGGCGAATCCCAGTACGTATGCTCATTCGCCGGCCGATAGTCTTCACCCTAGTCACTTTGCCCGTTTATCACGTAGTTTCGGGCATTTAACGACTCCCGTATTCTGTCGGTCTTAACGGTTCCCCGTTACAAAATCCAGGCCCGGGGATTGCTCCGTATTCTGGCCATGGGGACTTTAAGGCTGTTTCGGGGTAATTCGTTTTTCATGGCCGCTTGGCTGATGGCGGGGCTTTTGGCCCCTCCCGCACTTTGTGCGGAGACGCCGACCCCTACGCCTACGCCGGACCACGGCCCCGGCGGTACACCAAGATCCGATAACTCAGGCGGCCCCGAAGGAGGTCCCGCCCGCCGGACCGCGACGCCAGAATTGAAGGATTGGCTCAAAACGCTGATCGACAAAACTCCCGGCGACGAGGCTTGGTTCAAGGCGGCGCACGCCGTGGTGGCGCACTTCCTTCTACCGAAAGACGGCCAGCCGGTAGATACCGAAGGCGCGGTAAATTTCAGTAAAGACATCGTGAACGGCACGGGGGCCGCCGACACCGCCGAGCAGTTGCAGTTTGACGCCGTAGTGAAAGCCCTCAACGAACCTATCGACTCACTCAAAGCCTTGGCCAACGATCCGAAGAACCAAACGCCCGAGGCCTTGGCCGCCCGGTTCGAGCTCAAGCGCCGCGCCGACCAGCCTATGGCGAAGCTCATGGCGAAATTCTTCTCGCGTCGTCCCGAAAAGGCGATCAGTGACGCCGCCGATTGGGCCGCCGCGGTGACCAGTGGCGATAACGAGCAGATGGCAACCGTCGCCACCAAGCTGCTGGGTCTGATCAATAAGAAGCAACGGGAAGCCTTGAGCAAAGAGCTTACGAATTTCAATAGCCCGGATCTGGCGAAGAAAGCCGGCTACGCGTATCCAGAGATCGAAAAGATGCTCGAGGCGGTAGCGGTTTCGCTTCACCCAGAACCCGCCAAGTTCGGGGGAAACGATTTTCAGAAGGCGTTTGCGATCAAGTACCAAGACAAGCTCGAGCGCAACGCGAACTTTCACGCGATGATTGGCCAGGCTCGCGCCGGAGACGGGAAAGCAAAAGAATGGCTCGAGGCGAACTATAAAAAAGAAGACCTGCTCGACTTTCTGGGCGGTCAGATCAAAAGCGGCAATGACGGAGTCGGCGTGGCGGTCAGCGAGCTTCTCGCGACCAAACGGGGTGAAGGAACTTACCTCACACTCGCGCCGACGAGCCCCGTGTTGACCGGTAAGGGCGACACCACACCGGTCGAGCTGTACCTGGGAAAAGAGCCTAGCGAGATTCGCGCGGCGCTCGAAGCCTTTTACCAAAGCTCGGCGGATGTCCACGGTAGCGGTCTCTACAAAACCGACACCAATGCGTTCGATTTATTTACGGTGGCGCCTCCCCAGGGAGACGCCCCTCCGAAGCGCTGGTACGCGGCCGCCGCGAAGGATGGAAAAGTAGTTTTGAAAGAAAATAAAAATCCGCAAGGCGCCCGTCCCGATGGTGTGGATGGCGCGGTGGCGAGTAAAAAGATTGCGGTCGAAGCCCCGATCCCGCCTCCGAGAGCTGAGGCCCAAACGCCTCCGGCCGGCACCCCGCCCGCAGGAGAGACTCCACCCGCAGGCACTCCGCCGGCGCAGCCGGAGGACAAACCGGCGGACCCGACCCAAACGCTTAACGCCGGCCAAGTAAACATCCTGGTTGGGAATGCCTGTCAGAATTGCCATACGAGAGGTACCGATCCCGTTGCCTCGGGAACAAACATCTTGAAAGGCGGGCAACCGCTCGACCCCAAAGATTTCATGGAGCGCCTGGCGAAAGGTGAGTTCCCCAAGAAGATGCTCGACGCGCTAGCCGGTCCGACGACGGAACAACTTAAAAAGTGGGCGAATACCAAGTAAGAGCGACGAGGCTCCAAGACCGCACCGCGCCACGCTAAAAAACTAGCCGTTCCAATTCCTTGCCGAATGGCTAACCCTTTGGTTATCTCTCTCTTTTCGGGAGAGATGCATGAAGTTGCCGGAAGGTTACCTGTTCACCAAAGAGCACGAGTGGGTCCAGTTCGAGGACAACATTGCCACCATTGGCATTACTGATTTCGCTCAAGAGTCCCTTGGCGACATCACCTTCGTGCAGCTGCCCAAAGAGGGCGAGAACATCCACAAGGACGATCCGTTTGGCGTGGTGGAAAGCGTGAAAGCGGTCAGCGATCTCTACGCGCCGGTTACCGGCCGCGTCGCGGAAGTGAACCAGCCCGTGCTGGACGCTCCGGAGCTCGTCAACGAAGATCCTTATTCCGACGGCTGGCTTCTCAAAGTGGAAGTGACCAATCCCGAAGATCGCGAAGGGCTCATGTCCGGCGCCGAGTACAAAGAGTACGTCGAAGAAAACTCGTAAGAGTTTAAAACAACCTGGGGGGCGTCTTTAGTGACTCGTCCGACACGAGAAGAGGAACGCAGTACACTTTTGGGCTCCGTTGGGCTCAATAGCCTGGGAGATCTGTACTCCGTCTTCCCGCCCAAGGCGCGCGAGTTTTCCGAAGGGCTCTTTGGCCGGCTGAAGGACATCCTTCAGAAGTCCCCGCACACCACCTTCTTGCGCGAGCTACTCGCCGAAGAGGAGCCGTTGCCCTTGGCGCCCGTGCTTTGGAACAACCCCTTCGGCCACTACCTGGCGAAGGAGCTCGACCGGCTGCAGTACGAGTTTTCCGACGAGCTTTTAGAGTCGCGATCGCTGCTGAGCCTCGCCTTCGAGTTGCAAACGTTCCTCACGCAGGAGCTGCACGCGGAGGTCGCGGGTTTTTCTTTTTCGAGCGGCTTTTCCGCGCTGATGGAGGCCGTGCGCCTTTCCGTGGCGGGGGCTAAGGGCTTACCGCACGTGGTGCTGCCCGAAACGTTGCCCGTAACCTGGCGCCGCGCGCTCCAGCAGAATTTCCCCGGTTTAAAGTTCGTCACCGTGCCGCTGAACGCAACGGGCTCGCTCGCGTGGGAAGAGGTTAGCTCCGTACGGGACGAAACGGTTCTGGTGGTTTCGGTACTCGACAGCGCCCGCGTGAAAGGGGAAACGGTGCGATCGCTTTTCCCGGCGGCGCTCTGGACCGAAGTGGTGCTCGATCCACTTACCCTTTACGCCGAAGAGCTCACCCTCGACCCTAGCGCGGACTTTCGCGTTCTGGAGCTCGAAGAGATTTTGTCGTCGCAACGGCAGGTAACCGGCTTGTCCGCCGGCGTGCTGGCCGGTAAGCGATCGCATTTCGAGAAAGCCGAAGTGTGGCTAGTTGGCTTAAGCCGCATCACGCACGGAAAAAGCTGGTTTCAGCCCTCGACGGGTTCCACCATGCCCCTGCCCCGCTTTTTGCCGCTCGAGTCGCTAAAGGCGATTCTTTTATGGCGCGTGCACGAGAAGACGTCACTCGCCCGGGCGTGGCGCCGGTCTAGAGATCAGTTCACCTTGCTCAAGGACGAGCTGGCGAAAATGGGCGTTCCGTCGGTGGTAGCGTTTCCCGAAGGCCGGCAGGGAATTTTTCGTGTGCCTAAAGTACAGGTGCGTCTCACTCGCGCGCAGGCGCTGGGCTGGAATGACGTGGGATTTGCGGAGCAAACGTGGGGTACCGGGCAGGAGGCCGCCCTGGTGTCGGGGCTTTGGCTGCGCGTCGGGGCCGAAACTCCGGATGCGCACATCAAGCAACTCATCGAGGCGCTGACCCATGATGGATAACGAACGCGACGGGGCGGAAAAGCTCCGCGAGACTTTACAGAAGATCGAAGGCGAAGTGATCAGCGGGCGCAGCCCGTGGTCGCGCGTTTTTTCGCCACCGCCCGAAACGTGGGAGGTGCTCAAACGGGCCAAGCCCAAACACCCGCCCTACTTCGCGGGGGAGACGGCCAAGGCGCTAGACGACTCGTACCAGGCGCTGGCGGAATTTTGTTTGCGCATCTCGGGGATGGACGCCTGCTCGCTACAGCGGGCCTCGTTCCCCTCGCCCAACCGGCTGCTCCTCAACACGGTGAAGGCGTACCACACCGCCAACGGGGCCGCGCGCAAGTACGTGCTGATTCCCGACGGCGAGGGACGTAAGTGGCATCAGGCCGCGGAGCTTGCGGGTTATCGCCTCGTGCCCATTCGCCTGGACGGTAAAGAGTGGATGACGCCGATTACGAAGGCGCTGGACCGTTACGGGCGCGATCTCGCGGCGTTCGCGTTCACGTTTCCCAATCCCAGCTTCGCGTTTCCGCGCGACTTTCCCCGGTTTTACGAGACGCTGCACTCGCTCAATATTTTGCTCGTCGTCGACTCGCGCTATTCGCAAAGTTTGCTGGGGCAGATCAACTCCCGCAACCTCGGGCTCGACCTCATGCTGTGGGACGAAAGCACTTTTTCGGGAGATCGCTTCCCGCCGTCGCAGAGCTTGGGAATTTACCTCGCGCGCGGCAACGTCTCCCACTTTCTCCCCCGTCCGCTCTTGGCCAAGCAGGCGACGCCGGAAGAAGCTTTGGTGTGGGAGAACACCACCGAGAGTGAAGGACGGCTTTTTCCGTACGGGCTGCCTTGCCACGAGGCGCAGGCCTTGCTGCTGACGCTCGAGCGAATCGGTATCGAGGGGCTGAAGGAAAAAAGCGGCGAGCTGGCGCTGCGCCGGCGGTTTTTGCGAGAACAGCTGGAAACTCGGCGCCCCAAAAAGGCGAACGACCCGGCGGGCGAGACCTACTTCGAACCGCTACCCACGGAGTCGACGGCCCCCGCGGCCCGCGCCCCCTACGATTTTTTCGGCAAAGTACGCGGCACCGAGAGCCTCGACCGGCTGGCTTCCCTTTTGAACCGTCCCGGGAGAAATGAGAAAAAGGGCAAGCCTGACGCGGAGTGGAACGACTCCTCCGCCACTCTCTCGAAAGTGACGTTTACCGAGCTCGACTTCTCTTCGTAATCCTCTTTTTTGCCGATAAGCCAGGGATGACCTCCCGGCAGAAAATTGCGATTGCCTTGACGCTGGCGGGGCTAGCCACCTGGTGGCGCGTGTCCGATATGATTGCCGTGGGCGGCTGGGGAGAGCTGCACGGCGAAGAGGGGAAAAACTTTCTCCACGGCGCACTCGAGAACTCTTTCTTTAGCAACCTGGTGCGGCCCGACGCCGGCTACCTCGTGATCCCGTTACGGCTGATGGCTTGGTTTTTGGTGAAGGTCTTGGGTTTGGTCGAGTACTTCCCGCACGCGTTCAAAACCGTAACCGTCTTCGTGCAGTCGCTTTGTTACACACTGGTCCTATCAAAGCACTTCGCGGTTTTTGGGCCGCTGCCCGTGCGGGCGTTGTTCGCGCTCACGCTGCTCATCGGCCCGTGGTGTGAAACTTACCTTCCGTTCAATACGCCTTACGCTTACGTTTTCATTTTGCTCTACGCGCTGTGGGCGGTACCCCGCCATCCCATCGTCCTGATGGCCGTGTTCCTCGCCACGTTCGGCAAACCGGTGATGGTGGTCCTGGCGCCGCTATTTTTGTTGCGGGCCCACCAAGCCCGGCGCGAGAAGGATCGCGCGGCCCTCACCGCTTGCCTCGTCGTGCTCACGGGGTTTGTCGTGCAGGCCGTCTACGTCGCTAGCTCGGGGCGCAACGCCCCCGCCGCGCCACTCACCGCGCTGGCTAACGGACTAATCACGCTTTGGCTTACGAACTTCGCGACGGCCGCGTCGTTTTCTGCGGCCCAGCTTCTCGCATTTCCCGAGCCGATCTTCAGCGTACCGCGGGTCACGCTGGTCACTTTGTCTTACGTGGCGGGGCTTTCCCTAATTGTGGCCTGGAGTGCCACCTTGATCCACGCCCGCCGCCGGCAAGACCACGACAGCGTTTCCGCCTTGCTCCTACCGCTAGTGGCCTTGCCGGGCGCCATTGCGTTTCTGACGTGGGGCTACGCCAGCCGGCGTACGGGAGCCTTCGACCTCGCTTTCTTCACGTTGGATAAAGATCCCGCGCAGCAGGCGACACGCTACACGCTTTTTCTGGGAATTCTTTCGCTCTCGGGCGTGCTCACATTGCTAACTTACTGGGGCCGCCGCTGGCCCACCTGGCCGCGCCTAGCGGTGCCGGTAATGGTGGCGCTGCTGGTTGGGCTTTCCACGGGGCGGTGGCACACCTCGCTGCCTTACGCTCGAGACGAGTGGCCGTCGGACTGGAAACTTTACCGCCCACTCGTCAAGCGCGACGCCTACTGCGTGCCCATCTCGGGATTTCCCGATTTTTTTCTCAAAGAAAAATGTGAGCGGCTCGCCACCGAAACCTTGAGTGGCCCCAACCCGACCTTTCAACTCACCCCCACCGCGAAGAAGTCACGCTGGCGCGTACAGGGGCTGGTGGTGGAATGGCGGGCGGACGCTCCGGGGCGCGCCGGGTTGAAGCTGGTGGTGAGTGACCAATGGGGACGGGAACACAGCCTCACCCCCCGGACCTCCCCGACCTCCCGGTATCAATACTTCGACCTCGAGTGGCGGCGGCTGGGATACCGTAAGCTGCGCCTGGAGATAGCGGGGGCCCCCGTTTCGGCCCCCCGGACCCTCGCCGTCCATTATCTCGGCTCCCCGCACTGATTCGGCGAGTCGAAAATCCCTTGGATTGGCGGTTAGCGGTCTCGGATTTTTTTGCTAAGGTACGACTTCTAATAATGAGTTTAAAGCCTTGGACAAAAAGCGTTGGAGTGTTGGCGTCACCCTCCAAGACCTCCATTTTCCGCAAGCCGAATAGCGATGCGCTCTTCTTGCCGGCGTTGTGTGGTCTCTTCCTTCTGCACCTGATCTTGTCGGCGGTGCTACCGCCCATGGAAGACGAGCTTTATTACTGGACCTGGGCGCAGCGGCTGCAGGCGAGCTACTTCGATCATCCACCGATGGTGGCGTACTGGATCAAGTTTTCCACCACGATTTTCGGCGACACCGTTTTTGGCATTCGCTTCTTTTCGTGCGTGTTCACCTTTTTTACTTTGTGGACGGTGGCCTCGCTTTCCAAGACGCGCAACCTGATGACGCTTTTCTTGTTCACGCCACTCGTCTTCTTTGGCGGGATCGTGATGACGCCGGACACGCCGCTGATGTTTTTCTGGGCGCTCTACCTGCGCTGGTTTGCTGGGCTAGCGCGCCGGTTTACCGACTGGGAAGTCGATCCGATCTACCGGGCGTACCACAAGACGCCGGTGCCCTGGGCGTTCTGGCTCGAAGGCGGCGTGTGGCTCGGCTTGGGGCTGCTCAGTAAATACACGATGGCGCTGGCCGCGGGCTGCGGATTTTTGGCGCTGGCGTTTCACCACCGGTGGCGTAGCTGGCTTGCTGGCTACATCGTGCACGGTTTGGTCGCGCTCGCGTTTCTCGTGCCGTTGTTCGGATTCAACATGGAGCACCAGTGGCAACCGCTGCTCTTTCAGTGGCAGCGATCGGTGCAGGGCACGGGCGGCCAGGTAAATTTTGGCAGCTTCGTGGCGGCCCAGGCGGCCCTCGTGGGGATTCTGCCGCTGCTCTGTCTGCCATGGATCCTAATGAGCCTGCGTCTGTTGTTCGACGTGCCGGCCACGCGCGTGTGCTTCTGGTTTTTTCTGCCGCCCTTTTTGTTTTTCCTCTACAAAGCCACCCAAACGCGGCTCGAAGCCAACTGGGGGCTCGTCGCCTACCTCGCCTTTTGGCCCTTGGCCGAACGTCTTTATCAGACCACTAGCCTCGACGGATTAAAGCGCACGCTTACCGCGATTGGCTTTGGCTCGGGCTGGGCGGTCTCGCTGTTTTTGGTCATTCACCTCATCCATCCGTTTTCGGCGGTGGCCCCCGACAAGGATCGGGTCGGTAAGCTCTACGCCAACGACCGGCTGGCGAAAGAGATCGCCACGACCATTCGCACCCAAACCGCCCCCGGCGAGGAAGCTCTGCCCGTACTGACCGGGCGATACCAGTGGGTGAGTTACCTACGCTTTAACGAAGTGCCCGCGCAGCAGATCGTGCCCTACGGTCGCGCCAGCCATTTCACCAGCGAGGCGCCAGCTCCGTGTGCGGCCGACGGTGCCGTGGTACTCGTCGAGAACAATGAGATCCCCGAAGCGTTAAACTGTTTTACCAACCGCGAGACGATCAAGGTGTTTCCGTACACCGTAAGAGACCAGGTGCTGGGCTCGATGTCCGTGGTGAAGATGTCGCGGACCACGGAGCCCGTGAAGGATGGGGCCACGCCGTGATGAAACCGAGCGGGGCGTTTAGTAGCCTCCTTCTCACCGTTTTTCTCGTCGTCATTCTCGTCGAGCTTTATTCACTTTTTCCCCGCCCCATCGGCGACAAGTCCGGTGCCCACGTGCCGTACCGCGAAGGGGTGGTCCACGTGCACAGCATTCACTCCAACGGAGCCGGCACCATCGAGGCTATCGGCCAAGCGGCCGAGGGCTTAGGGCTCGACTTTGCCATCGTCACCGATCACGACACGATCCGCGGCCGCCGGGAAGAGGGAGAGAAGACGGTAGGTCGTGCCGACGTGTACATCGAGTCGGAGATCTCCACGCCCGCGGGCCACCTGCTCTGTTTTCTGCCGCCGAACGACCCGACGTTGCCGACCGACGCGCAGCTAAAGGATCGCTGCTGGAAGTCGTATCTTGGCGAAGGGCCGGCCGGCATGTTTACCGTGACGGCGCACCCGAATCATCCGAAAACGCCCTGGACTCGGCTCGAGCGTTTTGCCGACGGCACCGAGGTGATCAACTTCGACATGCTCTGGAGATCGTACTGGGAAGAATCACCGCTTTCGTTTCTGTTATCGGCGGCCATCTATCCCTTTCAGAATTACGTCGGCACTTTGCGACTACTCCACATTCCGGAGAAGGATCGAAAGTCGTGGGACACGATGAACACGTTGTCCACCGGCCGCTTTGGCCTGCTGGGAACGGACGCCCACGGCGTTTTACCGCTCACCGATCGGTTCAAGCTCGACTGGCCCGGCTATCGCGAAAGTTTTCTACTGGGTACGAACATCGTTTTCGGCGACGTACCCACGGGGGATCTCACGGCCCGCAAAGCGTCGCTGTACGAATCGCTTCGCCAGGGCAAAAGCGCGATGCTGTTCAAACCGGTGGGAGGATTCGCCGGTAACGACTGGAGCGTGGCGTGCGGCACCGCGACCGGGCGTTCGGGTAGCCGGGTGCCCTCGGCGGGCGGAAAATGCACGTCGACCGTCGAGATTCCGACCGGTTTCCCTTTCGAAACCGTGGTGCGCCTATACCGCAACGGGGAGCTAGTGACCGAGAGTTCGGACGCTGCGCATCCCATGGTTTTCTCACTCGACAAGCCCGGCACGTACCGCGTCGAGGTGTGGGCCAAGGTGGGAACGCGGCTCGGGGTCTTCTTGC
>JBGSST010000150.1:0-9592 GCA_041736915.1 Bdellovibrionota bacterium | reverse complement strand
GAGCGTCGATGACCTCGGCGGCGACGATGATGTGGAAGACATCGAAGTGGTCGAAGATAAAGACGACGAAGAGTACTAAAGCCTAGCCCGACTTGCGGCCATTGTTCTTCGGATCGTCCTTTACGATCACCGAATCCTTTTTACTGCCCGGCAAAGGACGAGAGTTCCGGGGGGTAAAAATGGGAGGCAGGCCATCGTTTGCCCCGCGAAAGTTACGGCGGGTGACCCTACGATAATAGGCCATAATCATCCCCACGATTCCCAAGACTAGAAGTGCCCAGAAACCAAAGAAGAGCTGCCGGTGGCCAACACTTTTTGCCCACTCCACCAAAAACTTGTCCTTACGGACCATAGTTCCGGGTCTAGGGGAGTTCGATTCGTACCGCTGGGTTTGGTCTAACTTGGCCATTTTGTTGTGTGACGAGGATTACGCTGGCGATCCCCACGGCGAGCCCCGCCGTGACCCACCAGAACGTTGAACTATTATACCATCTGGGTTCACGCCCCAGCCCCACGTCCAGCATGCCTACCGGCGCCGAGTCGGAGGCCAAAATCGGTCCCGACTCCATGGTCAGCAGCGAAGCCAGCTTTTCGCGGCGAATAGGTAGCGCCATCGACGCGCTCTCCCAGTCTTTTTTCGACAACGGATGGTCCAAGGGTACTTCCCGTAAGCCCGAATCTTTTGCGTGGTACAAAAACAGGTGAATCTGCTCACGCACCGGCCGCACGACCAGCAGTGAATCGAGTGAACGCTTTTCGGCGAGCTGAGAGAGGTGCTTCTTGAGCTCCCAGTCTTTCTCTTCGCGCACCAGATCGACTTCGGTACGGAACCGATTGCCGGCGGGGCAGCTTACGATGGAACGGTAGCTCTTTCCCTCTCGCTCGCCTTTGACCACCCAGCGATTGCCTCGGTGCAGTTGCAAAGAAGGCGAAACTTCTTGAACAAAGCCGTTCACCACGAGCGTATCGAACAGCTCGGGGGACTTAACGTCGACGCGGCAATCGCGCACTAGCCCTTCCTTGATTACCCGGATGGTGCCCCAAAACTGGGCGGCTCGGAACCCTTCGGGCTCCTCTCCACTTCCGAACGGGCTCACGACCAGCCCCTGAGGATGCCAACGTACGGCCCGACGAAATAGCGTTCGCTGCGCAGCCCAATCTTCATTTGCCTGGGCGGCCAATCCCGCAAGAACCCAGCCGCGTTGCAAATCTTCGCCACAAAGGCCCAGCGCCGCCGCCGAGTGGGCGAGTGGCTCAACGGGAGCACAGCTCGTTAACTCCGAACCTTTCTTGAGAAAAAAACTTTTCTGGCATTTCTCGACGGCGGCCTGCAGCGGCCGGCAACTATCGACCGTGGAGCTGAGTGCGGCCAAAGAGGAAGGCAGGCTTTCCGCTTCGACAGCGACGTTCTCGAGATTTTCGAGCCACCTTCCCAGCCGCTTTTCAAGAATGGGCGAGGACGGGACCGTGTCATCGCCCGAGCTATAGCGAAGCACGCCAACTCGGAGCGGTCGCCGGTCCGTCGAAACACTTCCCCACACCGGGGGCACCGGCAGAACGAGTAAAAATACCTGCACCTGTACTATGAGTCGTTTCACTCTTCCCCCTCGTGGATGATCGTGATTCGCGCCGGTTTGGCCGCCGCTTTGGCGAAACGGGGCCGTCGGGCCCGCGTGCCTCGGTGAGTGTCACGCGGATTGCGCACTACGACGGCCATGCGCCCTCGCGAACGAGCCAACTCTATCGTCTCGAGGTCTTCCATCGATACCGCCAGCGTCATTTCGTCCCTTTGGTTCGTATCCAACACCAACAAGTCGTCACCTAACGTGAACACTTTGGCCGGATTTCCCGACTCTACGAAGTTCAAATCAATCCGATCGCCCGGCCTCACCTTGGCCGCCGCGACATCCTCCAACAGGTAGGCACGGCTCCCCAGGGGAATCCGTTCGGCCAAACTTTTGGGGGAAGACGGCGCCTTGAGGTGCCCGCGACGGAGAAGCTCGCCGCGCCGTAAGGGCAAGTTTACCAAACTTCCTTTGAGCAGGTGCAGCTCTTGGTCAGAGACGGTATCGGCGGCGGCCGATCCTGCTTGGCTTGCCGGAACCATACCGAAGTGGAGACTCGTCACCGGCACACCACTTGGCACGTCGCGTTGAGCAATGAGAAAGCGGGGGCCGTTTGCCTCCCGGGCTGGCGTCAAAGCGTAAGCTACTGACGCCACCAGCACTAGCCCCGCGGTACGTAGTGCTTGCCGCCGACGCTTGGCCGGAACACCGGTCAGTTTGAGGAGCGTCGTCCGGTAAAGGGCCGCCGCTCGCTTTGTAGGGCCTCGAGAGTCCGTTTCCATTCGCCGGTCACCCGAATCTGCACCACCAAGGATCCTAGCGCGACGAAACCAATCCATAGCAAAACCTCCCAGAACACAAAGCCCTCGGCCCGGCGTTCACTCCAAAATTTCATACTGAAAACCCCTACCCCACCGGCTGAGCCGCACGAGAGCTTCCTGACGCGGACTGCGCCCGCCCCAAACTCGTGTAGACGGCAACCTCACCACCTCCCAGCCTAACGGCCCCTGGCAGACCCCACAGCGCCTAGGACGAAGCTCCGGCATGGCGGCTCGGCTCAGTCCGGGTTCTTGCACCGCCAACCTCGAGAGCTCGGTGCGAGCGCGAGCCGAAGCCAGCGACCAGCGAAGCTGAATCTCGGCGCGCACCCTCGCGTGGCGTGTGAGGATAGCCCCTTCCCAGAGGCGATCGGCCGCCAGACAGGTAGCCGCCTGCTGGGGAAGTAGCGACAGTTTGCAGAGATGCCACGGGTGGTGGGCCGCATCCCACGCTCGCAACGCCGCATTTTCGCTCGCGAGCCACTCGAGCCAACCGCGATCGGCTTCCCCGACGACAACGGCGCCGTTATCGAGCGCGATTCTCGTTCGTTCCTTTTCGAAAATTCGGGCGTACAGACGGTGTGACTGCATAGGCCCGAGCAAAATCGGGATGAGCATGGCTATCCAATAGGAAAAAAACACCGCTGCGTGACCTCCATGTGGTGCTTGCTTCCCCCGCGCCACGGAAAACGGACGAAGGCGGGATAGCGCAGGTGCAATCGCACCTCCACTCCCCGCCCCGCCGTTCGTTGGGTCGAAGCCGTGATTTGGTTTTCGCCCGCCGCTCCGGCTAGTAGCGACTCGACGAGCTGCCGCGCGCGGGTTTCGATCCGGACGTTAGGTAGAAACAGCCCCTGCTCACGGGCCAACTGACAGGCGGCATGATGAAAAACAGCGCGGAGCTGCACGCGGCGGAAAAGATCCAACCCCAGGCCGAGCAGGCAAAGGCCAAGGGGGAGCGCAAGGAGCGCTTCCACGACAATCTGCCCGCCCACTCGGTCTTTGCCCTTCACGGGCGGCCCTTCGCGCCATCCATGAAGTCGTCCATGCCCCGCGACTCGTAGGCGGAGGCCTCGACGTCGGTGGTTTTCACTTTGTTTTTGTTCTGCAGAGCCTTTGAGATGTTGGCGTACTGTTCGCGCAGATTTTTGCCTACCGCGCTGACTACCGTAATACCGGCGACCGCGATCAGGCAGACCAGGATTAGATATTCCATCAGCCCCTGCCCCTTGTTTCCGAGTTTCTTCATTCGTGTAAACACGTGCACTCTCCTTGGCGGATGGACGAGTGCCACTTCCATGCCGCGAATTCACGGTTATCGACGACAAAGAGAGACCGAATGGCGGTCCAAGGTGACCGAAATGCGTACGGAAGTACTGGTTTAACCAAAGATTTTATTGGATCTTATGCAGAAATTGGGTACATGCTTTCTCTTTTACCCAAGGAGATCTCAAAACGATGGATGCTGACTACCGAGGCTGGCCCCACTTGATGTGTTCCGGTTTCGACTGCGACAAACGCGCTCTCATGTCGTTTGACGCCGTCTACGGCTTCTTGAAGAAGTTGCCGGATGTCGTCGGCATGCAGCGCATGGGTTTGCCCATCGTCTACAAGGTGCGCCCGGAAGATCATCCGGATATCGGCATCACCGGTACCGCGATCATCGCAACGTCACACATCTCCATCCATACCTTCCCGAACGGGCAGAAGGACGGAAAGCCGAAGCCGCGCGGCATTCAGCGCCGGGTCTTCAAGCCGTTTTTCACCTTCGACATTTACAGCTGTAAGGACTTCGATCCGGACAAGGTGTACACGGAGCTGAAGAAAACCTTCAAGCCGAAGACGCTCGAGACCGCCTTGGTCTACCGCTTGCGCGAAGACGAAGAGCTGATCGAAGTCGAAAACTACTAATCAGTCGTAGGTATTTGGAAAAGAATTGGGCCGGCGCCTTAAGCGCCGGCTTTTTTATTTCTAGCTGGCCGTGGAATGACGGGGCCGCAGCGTGCTCTGAACCAGCTCGGTGAGATAGTGGCGAGCCACCTGCTCGCTGTTGATCTTCTCTCCGAGGAAAAGCCAGTTCACCTCGTCGAACGCACCAAATTGCGCCTCCAACGTGGCCGTGGCGAGATGAATCGGGTTCTCGACGGCAACCCGTTTAGTCTGCACCTGAATGACCCCCGGACGGGCCGACTCGAACTGCACGCGCGTCGTAAGACGGGTGAGCGAGAAGCCCTCTTTGGACTCCGGAGTGCTTTGAATGAGAATCTTGGTATCGGCCGTAAGCATCTGGCCGTTGAACAGCTTGGTCAGCGTTTCCAAAGCGGTACGAAGCTCGCGCAGGAACTGAGCACTTTCGAGCTGCAGAACCTCTTCACGAACCTGGTAGAGATCGAGCTGGGACCGTTCCCCTGCCTGGACTCCACTCTCTTGTTCCGCTAAACGCTCCACCCACCTGAGAGAATGAACACTAATCTCCATTGAGGCCTCACCGTAGCTGAAAAAAGGAGAACGCTCTTTGGAAGGAGGCGGGGCAAAAAAGTGCCCCCCCGCATTGGCCGTGGTCATTAAGATTCTCTAACCCTGTTACCGATTAAGGTGGTGCTCTATTACCGCTTTAGGCTTCCCATTACAGGCATGCACACCGCGGCAAGTAAGAGCTCCAGGATAGAAAGTCTTGTAGGTTAGCGAATACTTTGTGTACTCACGAACCGCACAGGGGAGCCATACATTGATTATGGCAAATCCTGAGCCCCAGGCCAAGTCCAATCCAAAGAGCATTCTCGATTTTGAATGCTAATTTCGCTTATACTTCTACGGACTTAGGCGCGTTAGCGTCTTTAGCCCCAGCAGGTGTGCGACGCTCGACCGCATCGAGCTTGCCGCTGAGATCCTTAACCTGGTTTTCCAGGCCACGGATCACTTCCAGCTGGTCGCCATGGGCGCTTTTAGCCAAGTAAGAGCTAAAAGAGCCATCGCCCTGCTGAATGATGTGACGCAGAGTCGAGAGAGGCACCGGGCTCTCCGAGCGTTTTTGCCGTTCGAAGATGATCTGAGTCAGGGTCGCGGCGGTGATGTCTTTCTGATTCCGATTATCCACCACAGAAACTTCCTCACCCTGCTGAATCATCTCCGCTATTTCATCTAGCGTCACGTAACAGCTCGCATCCGTATCGTAGAGCTTCCTGTTTTGGTAACGCTTAATGATCTTTGCCTTCTCCATGATTTACCCCCAACCCTAATAGACTTGTTGCCCTATGCCCTAAGCCCGCCCCGAAACCCATAATCGGTGCAAAACCCAAGACAAACAAAAGGACCAAACAGCGATGAAGTTGGAGACCAGAAGGAATGAAAAACGGTGCATTTAGAAAGATACCTAACGGTATCTTTCCCGATTACCCTCTCGGGTAACTAGGCCCCATCTTTCTATTCCCCCAACCCCAAACTTCACAGGCATCAGCCAAAATGCCTGGTCGTTTTGAGACACGATTCTTGAAAAACTGACTCTCTCTGTCAAGAAATTATGAGGTCGCTGAAGAAAAATGACGAAGTTTGTTAAAGGCAACTTCGAGGCTGGGAAGGGGCTAATGTCGCTGATTTCGGGGAGTTCACACTTTTTTGGGAGTGGGAAAATCAGGAGAACAGGCTGCGCACCGTCGCGGTTTTGTCTTCAACCGCGGCGTTAACAAACTCATCCGTTCGTTGCGAATTTGTTAGCACGGGATTGGCTTCGGTTTTCACTTCCAGGAGGCGACGCAGTTGCTCACCTTCCATGGTTGAAGAAAGTTGAGTCACCGCACGCGCTCTTTCGAGAATCGTGCGCGCTTCCACGGCGATGTTGGTCAACGCACGCAGTTGGATTTCGGCGTCACGGCGGATTTTTTCCGAACCTTCTTCCACCGTAGCGAGACGCGATTCCACTTTTTGAAAATCCCGGCGAAGCTCGTGCACTAATTTTTTCGCACTCGCGAATGCCCGCACTACCAACAGGGCCGTGGTCATTCCCAAAGCCCACACCGTAAGGATTGCCGTGGTCGTCATGTCGCCTCCGAGGTCTTGCTAAATTAAAAATTACGTTTGAACGACTCTTCCGCGTTAGTGATCTTGGCCGTAACGAAGACGAAGATCTCGTTGCGGCGATCGATGACCGAGTGACGCGAGAACAGATTGCCCAGTACGGGAATGCGCATCAGCAGCGGAATACCGTCGTGGCCGGTGTTCAGGTTGTTGGTGAAAACACCACCGACGACCGCGGTATCCCCGTTCTCGAGCAGCACCTGCGTGCTTACGTTACGCGCGTCGATCGTAGTGCTGCTTCCCGCCAAGTTGGGAATTTCGTTTTTGAGGTTCAGCGTCAAGAAGATCGAGCCGTCACCCGCGACGATGGGAGTCGCGTCCATGGTCAACGTCGTGGTGACTTGACGCGAAGTCGGGATGACCACGCCACCGGCCACCGACGAGTCCTGCACGAAGAACGACAAGCTCTGCGAGATACTGGCCTGACGGTTCGCCACGACGCTTACCGACGGATTGGCCAGCGTTTTCGCTTTGCTTTCGCTCTCGGCAACTTGGAATTGCGTTTCCAAGCTTGCGAACTGCGGAGCGCGCAGCGTGAAAACGTTGGAACCTGACGACGCGAGGTTCTGATTCGCCGCGAGGTTGATACCCGAGAAATTCGTGGAGGCGCTCAGGGCATTGAAACCGAAAGAGCGTGAGAACTCCGATTTCATCTCGATGATCTTAGCGGAGATCGCGACGCGAGGCGGCTGCGTATCGAGAGCGGCGAACAACTTCTGCACGCGCGTTACGACGCGGTCTACGTCCTTTACGATGATCGTGTTCGTGCGGGGATCCGTATCGATGGCGCCCCGTTCGGAGAGGAAGCTCTTACCCTGCGGCGCAAGCTCGGCGGCTTTTGCGTAGCTGATCGGAATCAAAACGGTTCGCAGCGGTTCAACTTTGATGCGGGCCTGCTCACTCGCCAGCGCTTCATCCTTCTCTGTTTTTAGGGAGGTCAACGTGGCGACGCGGATCACGTTGCCGTTCTTTACGTAGCCGAGCTTCTTGGACTGGAGCACCAGGGCGAATGCCTGATCCCAGGGAACGTTGTTCAGACTCATCGTGCCGACCTTACCCGTTACGTCATCACCAACGACGATGTTGTAACCGGAGGTCTTGGCGATGAGGCGCAGCACGTCCTGAATATCGCTGTTTTTGATCTCGAGCTTGTTGATGACCCGTCCGGTAAAGGACTGGTTGCTCAGGTAAAGATTTTCTTCTCCGCTGCCGGCGCGCTCTTTGTTCGACGACATGATGCGAATACCCGCGCCCCCGTCGGGCCCCGTCGACTTGGGAGGGCCGAACTCGATGTACATGCCTCGCTCGGAGGTGATTACCGACGGAACCGCATCTTCGCGCAGCTGAATGATGAGCTTGCTGCTGGGCGGGCTTTCCTTGGGCATTTGCAGCAAAGTGAACAGCGCCACCGGGCTCACGAACTCCGTCGTGTCGTAAGCGCGTTGCAGGCGCTCGGGGGTTTCCGTGTTTTCGAAGAAATAGATGATCTGCTTCATCGTCGGATTCTTCACTTCGCGGTAACGCAGGGGCACGCGCGAGGTCACGATGATACGAGATTTCGGGCCGTCCTGACGGAACTCGAGGTTGTTCAGCACATTGCGGACGTACGGATCGCCCTGCTGCTGTGAAGGCTGGGCCACTCGGGTCGGCGCGGCATCGTCTCCACCGGCCAGCTCGGAGTCGAAGTCGGGCACGTCTTCGGCCGGGGCCCGCTCGCCGCCATCATCGGCGAAGTCGTCCTGAACGGGTCTGGACTTCTCCTGTTTGGCGGAACGTACCGGGGCCTGACGATTCTCGTTCGTTTCCTGAACTTCGATGATCTTCTCGAGGTCCTTCAACGACTCGTCATCTCCGGAGGCCGCATTATTTGTGGCGGAGCCAGGACTTTGCGGGCTCGGCTTGATGATGTCTTCTAGTTCCAGTGCGTCGTCATCCTCACCCCAGGCAAACGGGCGGGGGACGAAGAGCGTAGTGAGGGCCGCAGCAATCAGGAACAGTTTTAAGGTTTTCATCATAGACCTCGTTGGAGCGTGGAGGTGGTGTCGCGTTCCACGTTTTCAGTCCGTTCGGGCAAGGCTTGGGAAATTTCCTTGTCCGGCGGCAGAGACAGAATCTTTTCGTAGAGACTCAGGTTGCCTAGGTAGTTGAACGTCTTCTCGGTGACGATAATCTCATTCGTCAAAATCTTGCTGACGGTGGCCCGCTCTTTTCCGATTCGATCGCCTTCGGCGATGATGTACGAGCGGCCTTCCGGGTCCTCAATCATGGCGCGGTTCTTCCCCATTCCTTTCAGAATGGCGCGTAGCTGAAACTGCTCGACGGCGAAACGTTCGAGCGGATTGAGCGACAGAATCTCTTTGCCGGTCGCCGTGGTGGAAGGCGGCTTGAACGGATCGCGTTTGCCGATCGGAGAATAGATCTGCAGCTTGTCCTTGTCGGTATCCAGCGCGAAAAGCGGCGCTGACAGTACCATGGCTGTGATTAGCAGGTGTCTCAAGCTCGCTCCAAAAGGTTTAGTCCGTAAAACGGTAAGTGCGGATTGTTCCGGTGACGTCGGCTACCGATATCGAAGATGCCGACTTTGACGAATTGTTGTCCCGAATCTGCATCTTCATGGTTTCGAGGTTCACGATGCGCTTCAAGCGCGTGAGCTGGTCGAAAAACAGCAGCGTTTGGGCGTAAGTGCCCTTGATGTCGAAATCGATCTTGAGGGAAGCAAAGAACTGTCCGTCGTTACGGGTCTCGGTCTTGTCCGGCTTGAAGCTGGCCAGCTCCACACCCGAGTTTTGTGCCAGGCTCGACAGCTTGCGCAGAAGCCCCGATAGATTGAACGACTTCGGTAAATGTTCGAGCGCCGACTCCAGCTGCAAGTTCAGCTCTCGTAACTCCTGCTTCACCAGCTCGATATTGGCGGCGAACCCTTTTAGCCGGTTGTAGTCATTCTGCTTAGCCTGAATTTTTGTGCGGATCGCTTCCTGTTCCTGCTCCATCTCGACCACTTCGGTGTTGATGAACTCGTAGTATTCGTAGGCGGCAAATCCTACGCCGGCCAAAAAAATCATGAAGGCGAGCATTAGTTTCGATTTCATTATTGCTTCCTCCTAAACCGGCGGGTCGGTTTCGAGGCCGTGGCGC
>JBGSST010000448.1:0-4133 GCA_041736915.1 Bdellovibrionota bacterium | reverse complement strand
GAATTCGGTATGCACGTCGGCGCTGGCACTGTGCGGAGCCAAGGCCACTTTCAGCGACGCCGCTTCGTGCCGCGCAATCCGATCGAGCACGCCGGGGATCTCCCGCGGAATTCCGGCGCCCATCAAAACGTAGTCCACGCCGGCGAGCATCGCGCCGTAAAGCACCGCCAGGTTCGAAAGCTGCAGCTTCTCCAGAAGATTAATCCCCACGACGCCGGAGTGACCTTCCTTCGCGAGGTAAACTTCCGTAAACCCCGCCAGCACCGTCAAGCGTTGCAGGTCGAGGTTGGGCTCCACCGTATAGAGCGGGCTCAACAGGAACGACTGGTCGGCTGACTTCCCCCCCTCGACGAAATAACGCTCGAGGACGTGGCCGGAAACCTCCGGATCGGGAAACTGGGATAAGGCCCGGCGCATGTGGCCTCCTCTATCCCCCTGCTGCAATCGGCGGACGAGCAACGTGGCCACCGCGGTACCGGCCACTACGCCAAGCTGCCCGGCCAGCGAGACCTCGCGCGCCAGTCGCCAGTTCGACACCCCCACTCCCATGCCGCCTTGAATGACCTCAGGTTTCATGAACCGCCTCAATTCACCGAGATCTTCGGGAAGTACAAGAACTCCCGCGTGACCCCAAAACCCTCGTAGGCTTTTTCAATGTTCTCGAAAACCTCTTCGAGCAGATCGCGCCGATCGATGCCGACGATTTTGGCCTGTTCGGCAATCGTCTTGGTGACCGTCTCCGTGAACTTCATGATGAAGTACTGCGAGGTCTTTACGTACGCCTTTCCGAACACCGACATGCGCGCCATGATGTCGGGCAGCACGATGTGTAGAAAATGAAGGTGCCGCGACTCGTCCATCAGAATGCGCTTACACAGCTCGGAGCCCAGTGGATCGATGTGGCTCGATTTGGCCCGGCGCAAAAACGCGGAGGCGAAGTTCTCCGAGAAAAGGGTGGAGAAAAGCCAGTTCTCTACGCGATAGAACCCGAGCGACGAGACCTGCCCGAGCACGTGGTACTTCCATTCGTAGGTCGGCTTCTTCCCCAGCTTTTCCAGGTACTGCTCCACGGCGTAGACGTGGCGCCCCTCGTCCGCACACTGCATGGTGAGGTACAGCAGCGTTTCTTCGCTGTCGTACTTATTAGCGGCCTTGGTGAACATGTTGGTCAGCACGCCCAAGCCCATCTTCTCCAGCGTAAAAAATACCGTCGTAAGGTCGGTCCACACCTGGCGGGCTTCCGGATCGATCTCCAGCGGCTGCGTGAAGTCGAGCTCCTTATGGGCCGCCCACTGCTGGGCAGCCGACTGCAGATAGAGCCGATTGATCTTATCGTTATTAAGAAGCGAAGGAGAATGGGTAGCCGTCATGTTCTTTCCTTAAAGCACTCCGCGTTTTTCCTGGTCGTTTTCGATGGACCGGAACAGGGCGCCGAAATTCCCCTCGCCGAACGAGAGATGGTTTTTACGCTGTATGATTTCGAAAAATATGGGGCCGATGACGTTTTGGGTGAAGATCTGCAGGAGGTACCCCTCTTCGTCGCCATCCACGAGAATGCCGAGGTTTTCGAGTTCACGCTTGTCCTCCACCACTCCGGGCACGCGATCGAAAACCGTGCGGTAGTAGTCGGGATCTACCGACAAAAGCGAAATCGCGGAAGTCCTAATGGCGTGCAAGCTCTTCACGATGTCGTCGGTGAGCAAAGCCACGTGCTGAACTCCGGCTCCGCCGTACTCGCGCAGGTACTCGTTGATCTGCGACTTCTCATCTTTGGCCTCGTTCACCGGAATACAGAACGAACCGTCGGGGGACCGCAAGGCGTAGGACGTAAGCCCGGTCTTCTTGCCCTTGATATCGAAGTGACGAACCTCGGTGAAACCAAAAACCTCTTTGTAGAACTTGGTCCACTCGTTCATCGATCCGTTAGGAACGTTGTTGGTCAGGTGATCCACGGTGAGAAAGCCCGGCGACGGGATGGATGAGGTATCCGCCGCGCGTGCCGCAAACCCCATGTCGCGGTAGCACCGGCCATCCTCGAAGTTATCGATGAAGTAAATGAGGCTATCGCCGATGCCGTAAACGGCGGGAATCGGCTCGCCGTCGGCGTTGTGGTAGTCACCCGTGTCGTACTCGCGGGCGCCGCGCTCGACCGCGATGCGCAACGCCTCTTTAGCGTCGCGGACCCGCCAGCCAACCGACGGAATGCTGGGGCCGTGCGCTTCACCGAATCGCTTGGCAAACGAACCGGCTTCGGTGTTCAGCAGCCAGCGGATGTCGTTCTGGCGGTAAAGCGATACCGCCGCGAACGGAACGTGCCCTTCGTGCCGGAAGCCCAGGCCCGTAAACAACTTGTCCAGGGCTGCGGGTTGCGGAGAGGAGAACTCGATGAACTCTATGCCTAGCAATCCTACGGGGTTGAGTGCGTTCATGGGGTTAGGATAGGAAGATCAACTGTTTGAAAAAAGAACTAAAAACTGCCATAAAAAGTGCGAAAAACTGACAGTGATGGGAACCATGGAAATTCCTCGCGAACAGGCGCGGGCTTTGGATGCGGTGTCGCGGCGCGGCGGCTTCGCCCGCGCCGCGGCCGAGTTGAAAAAAGGCCACACCGGAGTCATCTACCTCATCAAGACGCTCGAAGACCGGCTGGGGCTGAAGCTTCTCGACCGCACCGGCTACCGCACGCGGCTCACCCCCACCGGCTCGCTGGTGCTGGCGGAGTGCCAGAAGGTTTTGGAGGCCGAGCAACGATTGCGGCAGGTTTGCCAGGAGCTGTCGTCGGGCTGGGAGCCTTACCTTACGTTGGTTTTCGACGGCATCGTTTCGATTGAAGGGGGGCTCAGGGCCATCTCCGAACTGCAAAAGCAAAAAGTCCCCACGCGCGTGTCGTTGCACACGGAATTTTTAGGCGGGGTGGAGCAGAAGTTCGTCGAGAGTAAGGCGGACATCATGGTGTCGATCCTGCCGCCCGAGCACTTAAAGCTTACGGCTGTCGAGCTACCGCTCCTTCGCGCCTTTCTGGTCGCGAAGAAATCCCATCCGCTCGTGACGGGGCGCAAAACACTTTCCGAAGGCCAGCTGCAAGAGCACGTATTTTTGACGGTGCGGGGCTCGGACGAGCGGTTGAAGCTGAGCACGCGGGGGCTGGACCGCAGCTCGATGGTTCACCTGAGCGATTTTCACGCGAAGAAAACGGCCATTCTCAGTGGCTTTGGTTTCGGCTGGTTACCTGAGTACCTCATCCGCAAAGAGCTCGCGCGCAAGGAATTGAAGCTGCTCAAGTGGCAGGGCACGAGCGAGCATCACTACCATCCGTTTCTCTACCACCGGGGCGAACGGTTTCTGGGGCGGGCGGGCAAGACCGTCGTCGAGCGCATCGTTCACGAAACGAACAATGTCTGAAAATCACACAGTAATACTCAAATATTAGTTCTTTTTCCGCACACTGAGTTTTCCTACGATCGTCACATGATCCCACACATCAAAGGGCTCGTGACGAAGCAAGCCCACGTCGACATTCCCGAAAACACGGTCGAGGAGGAGTACGCCCGGAACGGCTTCTCGGGCGGCTACGCCCACCTGTACCGCTCAGAGGCTCCGGTGGGCTGGACGCGAATCGAAGGCCCCCTAAGACCGCGGGCTTTCGATTTGCGATCGTATGTGCCGCCGAGTGGCGCGGACTTTCTGGCGTCACGGCGGGATTACCTCTTCAACGACGACGTCACGATCTCCTACGCGCGAATCGGTGAAAGCATGGACTTTGCCTTTCGGAACGCCGATGCGGACGAGGTGTTCTTCGTGCACGCGGGCCAGGGCGAGCTGGAAAGTGATTTTGGCTTTTCCCAGTACGCCGAAGGCGACTACCTCGTGATTCCGCGCGGCACGGCCTACCGGCTCACGCCACGGGCCGCTACCGAGCTGCTCATCATTCAGTGCACCAGTGAAGTGCGTTTTCCGGAAAAGGGAATGCTCGGGCAGCACGCGCTATTCGATCCGGCGGTCGTGCGGGTGCCCGAGCCGGGCCCGCGCAAGGCCAAAGCTACAAGAGAGTTCGAGCTCCGCGTTCTGCACCGCGGAGAGATTACGCGGATCTTTTATCCTTTCGATCCGCTTAATACCGTGGGCTGGAAGGG
>JBGSST010000443.1:0-3020 GCA_041736915.1 Bdellovibrionota bacterium | reverse complement strand
ATCCCTCCCGCTACACTAGGCGGCGTGAAAAAGACCTCCGCCGTTAGCCCTAAGACGATTGAAACCGCGTTTTACCGTCTGAAAGAAAACTACAAGACGTCTAAGACGGAGCTCAATTACGAAACCCCGTTTCAGCTGCTCATTGCCGTGATTCTCTCCGCCCAATGCACCGATGCCCGCGTCAACCTGACGACCCCGGCGCTGTTTGCGAAATACCCCACGCCGCAAGCCATGGCGTTGGCCCCGATAGAGGAGCTAGAACGGCTCGTGAAGTCCACCGGCTTTTTCCGCATGAAAGCCAAAGCGATTCAAAAAACATCGCAGGACCTCGTCGACAAATTCAAAGGCAAGATCCCCGAAACCATCCCCGAGCTAATCACGCTGGCCGGCGTGGGGCGTAAAACCGCAAGCGTGATGCTCAATCAGGCGTTCGATAAGCCCGCCATCGCCGTCGATACCCACGTAAAACGGGTGGCCAATCTCTTGGGGTGGGCCCGGCATGCCGATCCAGAAAAGATCGAGTTCGAGCTGCGTGACCTCATCCCCGAAAAATGGTGGAGCGACGTGAACGGATTTTTGATTTTCCACGGTCGCCGGGTCTGCATTGCCCGGCGGCCGAAATGTGACGGGTGTTTCTTGAACGATCTCTGCCCGTCCGCTTTCGCCGCTAAGCCGTCAAAGCGCAAAGCGCGCACGTAGGTTTACGGAGTTCTCCGTACCCGTGGACCGGCCGGCCACCTGCTGGAAGTAGAAGAATATCTTCAGGTGGGGAAAGGGATCGGAGGTTGCCCCCAGATGGAGCTCGCTGAGCCGCCCCATCGAGGTCGGTACCGAAGAGAGGTTGAGGTAACGCACGAAGCCCTGCAGCCGGGGATGGCCGAGCCTGAGGCTGGCGACGACGCCCTTGGGGGAATAGCGGCGCGCGCTATCCTGAAACCCGCCCCACCAGCCTTCGAGCGAAAAGTGCAGCTGCAGCGGCTCGCCTTCGATGGCGAGAAACGGATTAGCCACCCAGTTCTGCCGGTAGTTCGTAGCCCCCGAAACTCCCTGCGCGAAATGAAAAAAGCCGCCGCCGACGTACATCTGCCAAGTACCGGGCGGAATGAGATGCAATCGCCCGAAGGCCGTTAGCGCGCGTGAGTTGTTGGTATTGAAACCAAATATGCCGTTGCCGTTGAAGTAGCCCACCGCCACTTCGAGGCGTTTGGGGATGAGGTGGCCCGCTAGCTCTAGCCCCATGTCGCGGCTGAGCAAAAGCAGACGTTGGCCATAGAAAAAGTCGGGAACCCAGAGGTCACCGATATCGGGACTCCACCAGGGATTGATCGTGGGGGCCATCAACCCCAACGTAGCGGTAATGTTGGCCGTGTCGGCCATCTCTTTCTGCGAAACGCTGCCCATCCGAATGAACGCTTCGGTCGGTACCACATTGGGCACGAGCCCGGTCGAGTACTCGCGGCTCGGGCTCACGGTGAGGCGGTAGGTCATCCACGGGTTTGCCGTACCGTCGACCCCCAGAAAAAAATGCGGCAGCGTAAAGCCTTGCTGAGTGGGCTCGCCTCCGGAAAAGGCCGCATCGAAGCGCGCCTTCACGTTAAGCGTCGGCACCACGTCTTCGCCCGCCGAGGATTCCGTCGCGCCCTGAAGCGTGGCCCTATCGAACTCGGCATCTTCATCCGTGGTGTGCGGCGCCGCCACGGCCGATCCTAGCCAGAAGAACGCCGGAATGAATAAAATCCATTTCATGCTTAGCCTTTACGCCCGAGGCAAATGAACTTCGACCCGAGTGCCTTTGCCCGGAGTCGACGTAACCTTAATTTCGCCGTGGTGGGCCTCGATTATCTTGTAAGCGGTAGCGAGCCCTAAACCCGTGCCTTTGTCCTTGGTGGTAAAGAAGGGCTCGTAAAGGTGCGTGAGCACCTCGGGGTTCATTCCCACGCCGTTGTCTTCCACCCAGAAAATTGCCTTCGTACCCTCGGTACGGCTACCTACGCGCAACAGCCCCTGCTTAGGAACGGCCTGCACGGCATTCATGATGAGGTTCCAAACCACCTGGCGAATTCGGCCGCTGTGGCCCAACGCCGTGGACTCGCCGTTCTCCTCATGAAACACGATTCGGTCGCGGCATTCCTTCATCTGCTTCGCCGATAGCACCACCTCGCCCATGATGGCGGTAATGTCCACCGGCACCGGCGAAATGGTTTCGGGCTTCACGAAATCGAGAAACTCGGTGATCAGACGATTGAGGCGTCCCATCTCGCGCTGAGCGATTTCCATCAACTTCTTGTTCTCGGGGCTCGCGAGCAGCTCGGGCGGCGACCCATGCAGCATTTCAATGCTGGCGCTTACGCTCGCCAGGGGATTGCGAATTTCGTGCGCGATACCGGCGGCCAGCTGTCCGACCGCGGCCAGCTTTTCGTGCTGCTTGAGCTTTTGCTCGTGCTCGTCGACGAGCTTCTTCATTGTCTCGCCCTTTTCGTGCAGCTTCTGCGCCGTACGCACCAGCTCTTCGCTGAGGTAGCCGCCGATCAATCCCAGCAGCAAAAACAACGTCGAGTAGATGGCCCAGGCTAGGCCACCGCCCGCTTGCTCACTGCGCGACATCACTACCGCGAACGCCACCGCTGCCAAAGCCGCCGTACCGACCGCCCCTTTTTGGTAAAGGATGAGGGAGTTGAAAAGAATCTGCGTCAGGTAGATCAGCGCAAAAACCGTTTCCTTCGCCCCCGACAGCAATATCCAGACGGTGGTGAGCGAGATGTCGAAAATAATCTGGACGGCCGCCAGCCACCAGCGCGGTGGCGCGTGGTGAACGACCCATCCCTGGGTCAGGTTGAAGAGAAAGCCCGCACCGATTAACAGGTACGCCAGCTGGAAACTTTCCTGGGGTTGCTCCAGGAACAGCATCTGCCGCAGCACCACGACTACGAGAATCCCGAAAAGAAACCCTAGCCGGGCCACCAGTAGCCAATGCAACGGCTCGGTAAATCCGTGGGCCGTCGGCACCCCGATGCCGAAGA
>JBGSST010000402.1:0-1950 GCA_041736915.1 Bdellovibrionota bacterium | reverse complement strand
TGCCGCTGGTGATGCTGCCGGTGGCCTCGTGGGCCTCGGTGCCCACTCGGTAGCCCACGCGGGCGAGCCGGCGATCGTTTAGCTTCAAAGCCACGAGTTTCCGCTTAGGCCCTTCGGTGTGAATCTTTTTGAGCGCCGCCTGCCCCACGAAAGGCTCCGCGCGATCGACCTTCACGGTCCAGCCGAGGTTGGCCTCGTAGGGGTTAATCTCTTTCGACAGCTCGTGGCCGTGCAGTGGGTAACCCATCTCCAACCGCAACGTATCGCGTGCGCCCAGGCCCACCGGCACGAGGCCGTTCGGGCGGCCGTGCTCGAGTAAGCTGTTCCACACGTGGCTCGCCTTATCCGCCGGCACGTAAAGTTCGAAGCCATCTTCACCCGTGTAGCCCGTGCGCGAGATGAGCGCGGGCACGCCGAACACCGTGGAGTCTACCGCCCAGTAATAATTCACATTGGCGACTACCGCTTCGGGGGCCCCTTTTTTCAAAATCGTTTCCGCCATCGGCCCCTGCAGCGCAATCAGCGCAGTGGCGTCACTCTGATCTTCGAGCGTAACCGTCTTGGGTAGCCGCGACTGCATCCACGCCAAGTCCTCTTCGCGGTTGCTCGCATTGACACAAATGTATGTCTCTTGCTCCGAGCGGCGGTACACGACGAGATCGTCGATCACGCCGCCCGCTTCGTTGCACAGTAAATTGTACTGCGCCTGACCCAGCGCAATTTTGTGTGGTTGGTTGGTGACGAGTGCCGCTACCGCTTCGAGATGACCCGGGCCACGCACCGAGAACTGACCCATGTGGCTGACGTCAAAGAGCCCGGCATTCGTGCGCGTGGCTTTCGTCTCGTCGAGTACGCCCGAGTATTGAACCGGCATTTCGTAACCGGCGAAGGGAACCATGCGGGCGCCGAGTTCCAGGTGGCGGGCATAAAGCGGAGTGCGTTTCATGGGTGAACTTCCTTGTTATTGGCGTTCCAGCGGGCCATCCATTTGGGAATGACCTCTTCGTATCTCACGGTCATCAGGTGAAAGCCGTCGCAGTAGGGGCGAACGGTTTCCATCGTACGCAGGGCCCAGTCGATGCCAAAGTTCTCTTCGGCCTCTTCCCCCTGCACCTTATCGAAATCAGAAATCATCGAGTCGGGAAAACGGATGCCCGTAATATTGTCTTTCAAATAATGGGCAATCTCTTTGCTGTGCAAAAGGAGAATGCCGGCCAGCACCTTGGTCCCCATGGGCTTAGCCGCCTGCAAAAATTTAGCGAAGTCTTCCGGATCGTAGTTGGCTTGCGTTTGAAAGAAGACCGCGCCGGCCTCTTTTTTCTTGCCCATCCGTTCCAGCTGATTGCCGGCCGAGAGGGTAGGGTTCACCACGGCGCCTACGTGAAACTTGGTGCCCTTGTTCATCTTGTTGCCGCCGAAGTCGGTACCGGACTGCAACTTGCGCACTAGGTTCAATAGGCCAATGGCCTCCACCTCGAAAACCGACTTGGCGTGCGGGTGGTCACCGGCCTTCACGGGGTCGCCGGTCAGACACAGCACATTTTGAATGCCGAGCGCGCCGGCCCCCATCAGATCGCTTTGCAGCGCGATAGAGTTTCGGTCGCGGCAGGTGAGCTGATAAACGGGATCGTAGCCCGCATCGAGCAGCACCTTGGACGCCGCGAGCGACGACATCTTTACGAGCGCGCGCTGGCCATCGGTAACGTTCACCGCTGCCATGAGCGGCCCAATGGCGTGCGCATGCTCCAGTAGCTTTTTCACCCCGGCCCCTTTGGGGGGGGTGATCTCCGCCGTGTAAACGAACTCGCCCGATTTGAGTTTTTCGGAAAGCGTCATGGGATGTGGGCCACGGTAAGCAAAAAAAAAGGGCCAGTCATCTAAATCGATGACTGGCCCGGTAAAATTAGTCGGGAAGGGTTACGCGGCTGCGGTTTTTTCTTCCTTCTTCTC
>JBGSST010000139.1:0-13067 GCA_041736915.1 Bdellovibrionota bacterium | reverse complement strand
GCCTTTTTTCTTGGCTTCACGGGCGCGCTTCACTTCTTCTTCAGTTTCCTGAATGCGTTTGCGGACCGCCGTAAAATCGTAATCTTTGGCCAGTTTCACCGTCAGATAGCGAATGACGTCGCCCGTAATACGGAAATGACGCTCGATCTCTTCCACCACGCCCGAATGGCCCTGGTAGACGACGATATGGTAGGCACCGCTACGTTCGTCATCGATTTCATAAGCCAATTCGCGGGTTCCCCAGTCTTCACGGTGCTGTACGGCACCTTGAAACTTGGACACGACGCTATCGAACTTCTGGTGGATGGCGGTAGCCGCGTCAGCCGTGAGGCCTGCGCGGAGAACATAGATGGTTTCGTATGAATTGTTCGCGATTTGCGACATTGAGTCTCCTTCCGGTCTAAGGCCCCCCAATTGGTTAAAGAAAGTCTGGGGAGCAAGGAAACAAGGGATCTACCAAAGGTTTCAAGCTTTGGGAATGGGGAAACGGTGCAGGGCAAATTCGCCCTGGTCGTACCGGATGAAGGTGAAGTTCTCTACCCAATCGCCTGAGTTCAAATACTGGCACGGGCGGTTTTCGACTTCGAGGCGATGATCCTCGGGGATATGGGTGTGTCCCATGATGATCACGTCGTTGCCCTGGCGGAACAGGTCGGCCACGATCTCGCGATAACGAATTTTGATCCGGCCTTTGCGCTCCTCGCGGTCGGGACGTTTGGCTTGAGTATCGCGGCTTAAGCGCGAAGCGGAGGTTCCTAGATAGAGGGAAAGGCGGTCCGGCAGAACGAAACGGACGAAGCGGAAGAGGGCGCTTCTCAGAAGCTTTCGTATCCGCAGGTAAGTGACATCATGTTCATTCACCGTGTCGCCGTGGCAAAGCAAGATGCGGCGGCCGTCCCAATTCTCACGGATGTCGTCGCGGTAAACGCGAAGGCCAGTCTTTTTTTCTAAGGCCTTACCCAACTGGAAGTCGTGATTGCCCTCGATGTAGTGGACCTGACCGCCGCGTTTCACCACGTCGGCGAAAACTTTGAAAACGGGGGCGAAACGATCGATTAACGTTTGGCTGGTGCCCGGCCACACATCAAAGAGATCGCCCAGTACGTAGAGGCGATCGATGTCTTTCGTGTGCGTTTCTAGGAAGTGAAGGAAATGGCGATCGCGGGCGGCGCTGAGATCTTCTAGATGAACGTCGGAAACGATGATGGCGCGCACGGAGCGATACTATTCGCCTTCGGGAGTTTCCGAAAGGCTCCGGGTCAAAGTTTCGTCTTTAACCTTTTTGTTGTCGTACGCGTCTTCGGAATCGTCTCTTTGAACTTTGATTTTAGCCAGGCTGTTTTCCATCTCGAAGAGATTGGTAACGCCCGGAGCAAGGGGCGATGCTTCAGCGCGCATGGGAGGCGCTTCGATCGTACGGAACGGAATGGCGGGACCGGACTCCCGGCTCACCAGAAAAAATGAGCAAGCCAGTACCCCGAAGAAAACCAGGATACTGTACATGTATTGCAAACCGTAGCGCATAGACCCCTTAGAACCGTACTTTGCTACTTCAAGGTGCGTGCCTCAGGCTCACCCTGCTAACCATCGGGTTTCACATGACTTTTGAAAGTTTGAGCGGGAAGGGAGCGTCTAAAGTCGTTACAGCGACCAATATGATTGGGCGTGGGGGTACTTAAGTGGGCAGAACAATTATCTTTCCAAGGGCGAATGAGCTGATGAAGATTAGTCACTGAAGACTTGGAATGAAGAACTTACTTTCGCCCGCAAAATTGAACCTGGGTTTACGCATTTTGGGGCGAAGACCGGATGGATACCACCTACTGGAAAGTCTTTTCTGGCCAATAACCTTGCACGATCAGGTGAGGGTGGAAGACGGAAAAACGGGTCGCATCCAAGCGGTATGGGCTGACTCGGCGCCCAGAAAAACCGGGGAAATTCCCACCGGAAGCGACAACATTCTGTCCAAAATTTTAGCGGCTCATCCCGAATGGACTCCGGACATCCAGTTGGAAAAACGGATTCCGATGGGGGCCGGGTTGGGCGGTGGGTCGTCGAATGCCGGCACCTTGCTTCGCTACTACGCGGACAAAATGTCACTGAAGGTAGGAGTCATGGAAGGGGAGGCGGTGCGGCTCGGGGCCGACGTTCCGTATTTTCTGAACCCTAAACCGGCTTGGGTTACCGGCATTGGGGAAACGCGAGTGACCATGGACGTACATCCTTCACTCCACGATCTGGCCATTTTGCTGGTCCTTCCCCCATTCGGGTGTGAAACCAAGGCCATCTTTCGTATGTATAAAGAAAGCGGACGCCCTTTTTCACCGGCCGCGAGCTACGTGATGCCCGATAAAATTGCAAAGGACGACTTGCGATTGCTGGCTGGCGGCGGAGCCAACGATCTTTTCCCGGCGGCGGCAGATCTTCATCCCGACTTGGGCGTGATCGTGAAGGAATTGGGTAACACTGACCCGTGGGTGTGCGGGATGTCGGGCTCCGGCTCGACCTGCTACGCCGTGTACGGCAATCTAAAAGAACTCGAAAAAAAGACTAAAGGGCTCTCCGAAATTCTCCGATCTACTCATTGTGAGACTGCAATCGTGAAAACTCACGACGTTAGTATTTCTTAAGTCACAACAAGCGAGAGATTCTTCAAGGAGAGCACCATGGAAGTCACCGAAGTGAAAGTATTCCCGGTGAACGAGGACAAGCTGAAGGCTTACGTCACCGTCATCTTCGACAACTGCTTCGTCGTTCGCGACTTGAAAATTATCAACGGCAACACGGGGCTCTTCGTGGCGATGCCGAGCAAGAAACGCAAAGACGGAACGTTCCGCGATATCGCGCATCCTTTGAACGCGGAAATGCGCAGCACGCTCGAGAAGCGGATTCTCGTCGAGTACGAGAAAGAGCTTAAGAAGCTGACCGAAGCCGCGCACAAGAGCATGGAAGCGCTCGATACTCAGCGCCGCAATTTCAAAAACAGCGGCGGCGACGACGACGACTACTCCCGCTGAGAGTTAATCTCTATTCTTCATCTCTTCCACGTTACGGATGTGATCCGTCAGAAAGTGAACCACCTGCGAGATTCCCATGGAGGACGTGTCGACTACGACCGCACCTTCTGGGCAACGGAGCGGGGCAAGCTTGCGGTGGGAGTCTTGATGATCGCGCTCGGTTTGTTGTTTGAGCACGCTCTTTAGCGACTCGCCCTTCATGCCCATCTTCTTGAGCTGAGCCAAGCGGCGTTCGGCCCGCACTTCGGGGCTCGCCGTGACGAAAAACTTGTAGTTGGCCTCGGGGAAAACCACCGTGCCGATATCGCGGCCTTCCATGACCACGGGGAGTTTCTTACTGAGCTTTTTGCCGAGTACCCGCTGACGACGGGTGAGGGCCGTGCGGACGCTCTTGAAGCGGCTGACCGACGATGCCATGGAGCTAACCTGCTCCGAACGAATCTTTCCGCCCAGATCCTGGCCGTTGATGCTTAGGGTGCCGGTCTCTTTCTTGTATTCGAAATCGAGACCGTTCGCGATACGGCCAAAGTCTTTGGCGAGCTTCACGCCATCCTGAATGGCGAAATAAGCCACCGCACGGTACATCGCGCCCGTGTCGAGCAATACCCCGCCTAGAGATTCCGCCAGCTGGCGGCTGACCGTGGACTTTCCGGCACCGGCCGGCCCATCGATCGAGACGATGAATCCACGTTTGAAAGTTAACTTTTTTTCCATGTCAGCCTTCGGCACGGCCCGGGCCGCGCTCCATTTCCCAAAGCTTTGCCCATTTGAGGAAGACGGAATAGGCAGCGGAAACGGCAATGATGAGTCCGGGCAGGCCATCCAAAAAACCTCGCTTGAACAGGTATGTCTCAAAAAACTTTGAAACGGTTTTACCCATCATCCGGGGGAACGAAAAGACCCGGCCATTCTTTTTCAGCACGGTAGCCCCAAGTGAGGAGTAACGGTTGTTACGCTCTACCTGATCGGCCAAGTCGTTGAAGGAGTAGTGCAAAAGGGGCTCCGAGAGTGTAACAATTCGGCCTGAGGTAGACCAGTACTCGTGCAGCTCGCCGCCTTCCCATTTCCCTTTGGTCTTGTCGAATAGGCGAACTAGATAGTTTGGATACCAGCCGCCGTGCTGAATCCAGCGGCCAAGGTGAAAGGTTTTGCGGGGAACCGAGTAAGCCGTGCTCTCGCCAGGATCTTTCACCGCGGCTTCGATCTGGGCCCGCAGCTCAGGCGATACCCGCTCGTCCGCATCGATAGAGAGAACCCAGCGGCTGGCCGAGCTAAGCTGGGTCAGCGCGAAGTTTCGCTGATCCGTGAAATTGGTCCACTCGCGCTGAACCACCTTTGCCCCGAGGCGAGTTGCAATTTCGACGGTCGAATCGGTACTGCCGGAATCCACGACGATGACTTCCGAGCAGAACGAAAGAGTCTTAAGGCACTCTTCGAGGTGCCGCTCTTCGTTCTTGGTGATGAGTACCGCCGAAACCGTCACTTACTTACTTTCCCTTACCGAAACGAGTTCTCCCGCGAGCGAGCCCAAGTTCAACTTGATATCGAACTTCACGATGTACTTTTTATTGTCGTCACTCAGCCATAGGAACATGGCGCCGGAAGGACGTAACACGTTGTTTAGCTTAAGCTCCAGTAGGATCTTCCAGGCCTGGAACACCCCGGCTTTCGTTCGAACGAGCTCGTTGGCCACGGGTACCAGCTCGGCGACCATGCTTTTTCCATTTTCGTAGACGGGTACGTAGACTTTTTTGCCGATCTCGTAGTCTTGAAGCCGTAAAGCGTAGAGGGCGCTCCACATATCCTGGGTAAGGGGAATGATCGAGTCCTGCCGGTCTTCGTCCTGATTACCCATCTTTTTCGAAATACGTTTCGCCCAGTAATGCGCTTTCTGCTTTGGGTGATCGAACGAAACGCGGGTTTCTTTAGTCTGAAACGTTTCCACCATGTGTAGGAGGAATTTGTAGGGAAAGATCCCTTGAGCGTCGACGTAGGACTCTAGAGTGTTATCCACGTGCAGAACGGCATCCATGAGTCGCGATGACAAAGCATTACCCCAGAGCAGTATCGTTTTGCGACCGGCGAGCTCGGGGCCCGGCCGGACTTCGAGCGTGGCGCGACCGGCGGGAAGTCCCATCCAGCTGCCTTCGATTATCATTTGCTCGCCCATTTCGAACGGAAGGCGATCCCATTTTTTGGCCGTAACCGTTTTGCCGGCTGCCGGCGCGGGAATCGGGCTCTTCTTCTTCGTTTTCTTCTTTTTCGTATCGACCGGGACCGGGGCCGGATCCGCGGTGACTCCGGCGGCAATGGGCGGCGGGGCCACGACCGCGACCGTTTGCGGAGTGACCGGAGGATTCTCGGTTTTTTCCACGACGTCGGGAGCCGTGATCTGTGGGTCGGGCGGAAGCGCAATGCCGGTTTCAGTTGGCTGCGCGGAGCTTGCGCAACCGATGATTCCGCTGGCGGCGAGGGCAAATAAGGAAGCCATCACCCAGCGCGAAGTGCCGTTAAATGGTTTCCAGCGACGATGTATCCAGGTCCATTGTGAAGGTTCTAGTCGCACGTTTTTCTCGATGGCGTCGTTGTAGATTTGTGTTTTTTGGTAAAGGCGCTCCACCCGTTTTTTGCCGGACAGATCACCAAACTCTAGGGGAGGATAGAACTGGGCACCCAAACGGCCTGATTCATCCCGGAAGCAACGCACCGGCACCACGGCCACGTTACTTTTCTCCGTAAGCAAAGCGAGCCCCGCCGCGGTTCCGGCCTCACGGCCGAAAAACTTAACGGGAATGCCGATGGGCGGCCCCATGTATTGGTCCAATACGAAGCACACGAAACGGCCCTGCGAAAACGAGCGCCAGAACTCCGTCGGCGGTACCGATTCCCAGAGTACCTTCGCACCCGTGCGGCTGCGGAACCACTTCATGAACGTTTCCATGGGGCGAAACGGAAAACTTTTCACCACGATATCGAGCGGCATGCCGCGCGCGGCGAAGCTCAAAATCGAGATTTCCCAGTTGCCCAGATGACAGCCCAGAATCACCGCGCCTTTACCCTGCCGGCGTAGTTCGTCGAACACTTCGAGTCCCTGAATATCGACATTCTGTAGGAAATCTTTTTTAGTCCAGCTGATGGCTTCGATCGTTTCCACGACGAAGTGGCCGTGATGGCGAAAGGACTCACGGGCCGTGCGATCGAGCTGTTCCTCGGAAAGTTCAGGCATCGCTTCCCGCAGGTTTTTTTTCGCAATCGCGAGGCGTTTCGGGGCGAGGCCGCAAAAGAGGTCACCCAGCAACGCCCCTAGCCTTTGAAACCAGGTTCGCGGCAGCAGTCTTAACAACCAAGCCAGCGGTGTGAGTAAAACTCGGATCACTTCGATTCCCCAAAAATGTCTAATGACTCGAGAAAATCGCGGCCGAGCCCCACGGTCAACCTGGACCAGTACAGGGGAAGGCGAATCTGACCCTTGATGTCGTGAAGCCGGTACCAGTCCTTTTCGGTGGTGACCCAGCCCGACAGTTCGTGGGCCTCGCCGGCTCGGTTGAGCGCCTCGAGATCAGCCGCAGTATACCAGTAATGGTCAGGGAAGGACTTTTCGTAGGCCAGTAGCCCGCGGTCGCTAAAAAGCTGGAAAAAGGGGGTTGGATTGCCCACTCCGCAAAACGCGCCCAGCTTTCCGGGGATGGCGGCCGGCTCTCCCCGGTGGTCGAAAGGCCCTTCGTGGCGAAGCTCCATGATCCGGGCCTTGGCGGGTAGGTTTTCTCCGCCCTTGAGGCTTACGATCCTATCCGCGCGCCGGGCGGCGGAAAGCGGCTCGCGCAGACGCCCTAGCGGGAACACATACCGACTTGCTGGCTCGGTGGAGTTGTCCCAAAGAAGGATGGACCGGCGGTAGTGGACCGAGCGATTCTGAAATCCGTCGTCGAATAAAATGACTTCGGCCCCCTCGGCCACCGCGCGCTTTACCGACTGCACGCGGTTTTTTCCTACGTAAACGGGCACCCCGGTTTGGTGGGCGAGCATCCAGGGTTCGTCACCGAACTCGCGGGCGCCGTTCTTTTCGTTGAGATCGACTTTGCCGCCGGTTCTTTCTTTGCGGCCTTTGTAGCCCCGGCTTACGATCGCGGGATGCCGATCGCTCAGCAGCTTCGTGAGAGCGCCGACGAACGGGGTTTTACCCGTACCGCCCATGGTGAGATTGCCTACGCAGATTACCGGGACACTCGCGCGAAATCGCCGGTCCGGAAAGAAACGGCGAAGTATGGCGAGCGTGGTCCAAACCAACGACAATAAAAAAAGCGGAAACCAAAAAAGGGAATGCGCGCTTCGAGAAAACGTCATGACAGCGCGGCTTGAATGGCCGAAGCGGCCCCTTCGGCGGCACTCTTGCTGCCCAGTAAATGGCGCACCGAGGTGAAGTCATCTTGCAGACTGCGCCGGTAAGGTTCGTCTTCGATGAGTCGCGTGAGCGTAGCCGCGCAGTTTTCCAGCGTGGCCTTATCGAAGCAATTTTCGACGACCGAATCTTTGCCGAGCAGAATGTTCACGAGACCGACGTTCTTGCGAAACACGCCAATCGCTTTTCCTAAATTCTCAGTCATCGGACTCAGGCGGTAGAACATGCAAAAAGGAGTTCCGACCAAGGCCGTTTCCAACGTGGCAGTTCCGGAGGCCACGAGCGCCACGTCCGCCCATTCCAAAATTTCGTATGGTGATCTGGATTCGACGGAAACGGGACTACCGGCAAACGCCTCCGCCACCAGCGAATGGGGCAGAGAGCTAGCGACGGGAATTCGTAGCTCGGCTTGCGGGTAGCGTTTCTTTATCTCCGCCGTGGTTTGCACGAGAAGCTCGCGGTGCATGCGAAGCTCTCCGCGGCGGCTGCCGGGTAGAACGGCGATACGAGGTGCTCGACGAACCTCTTCTTGCGAACGCGTACTTTTGCGCTGCGGGACGGAGTTGGCCAGCGGATTGCCGACGTATTGGGCCTGTACGCCGTGTTCCAAATAAAAATCACGCTCGAACGGGTAGATGACCAACATGCGGTCAACGTACTGCCGAATGGTGCTCACGCGGCCTTTTCGCCACGCCCAAACCTGAGGCGAAATGTAATAGGTCACGGGAATTCCGCGACGTTTGAGATGGCGGGCCATCTTGAGATTAAAGTCAGGAAGATCGAGCAGAATCGCCATGTCGGGATTGCGGTGTTCGATGAGACGACGCACCTTCTTGTAAGCGCCCAATAGCTCGTCCGCTTGGCGCCACAGTTCGAAAAGTCCGACCACGCTCAACGAATCGGCGTCGACCAGCACTTCCATCCCGGCTTCGCGGCAGCGGGGTCCGCCAACACCGTAAAAATGGAGATCGGGCTCGCGCTGCTTGAGCTCACGGATGAGATGTGCGGCGTGCAGATCTCCAGAGGCTTCGCCCGTGATGAGAAAAACTGAACGGCTCATAACGGCTTGGACTCCGGAGCAGAAGCGCTAATGTGGGGGGAGCCCACGGGTAATGCCGAGGTCCGGCCCAGCGCTAGGCGAATGGCTTCACCCCAGTGAAGCGAACGCACTTGGCGGTGCTGCTCTTTGATTTTTCCCGATCGAATAGCGTCGAGGAAAGTCGAGCACTCTAAAGTAATGGCGTCGGTGGGAAGCTCGCCAGAGGCTCCCGTAGCGATTTCGCGATAGACGCTTTTTTGGAAATCAATGAACAGTTGTTTGCTTTCACCTTCAATGGCGAATACGCGGCTTAGCTCGTTGGCACGGTAGCTAGACGAAAAAACAGCCTGCACCCCGTCGCCAAAATCTATTTGGCACGAAGTAACTCCATCGGCGGCCTCATGTGCCTCGACCGAGATAGGTTCACGATCGATTAGCTGGGCTGCGATATCCAAATCGTGAATCATGAGGTCGGCAACGATGTCCGCGCTCGGATCCCGCGGCGGATTCACGGAAAAACGGTGGGCGCGGACGGTAGTAATCTCACGCGGAAGCAGCCCGTCGGGAATGGCGCTTAGACGTGCGCGTTCCAAAAAACCAACCTTCATGACTACGTTCTTCTCTTCGGCGCGTTTGAAAAGGCGCATCGCCAAGTCCACAGAGCCCGTTGCCGGCTTTTCGAGTAGAACGTGTACTCCAGCCTCAATGGCTTTCATCGTCACGTCGAAGTGAGCCGAAGTGCTGCAAGCGATGATGAGAGCATCCGACTCAAAAAGAAGCTCTTCGAGGGAGGCCGCCACCCGTACATCGAGCATTTCACCCAGGGCGGCAGCGGCCACCGGTGAATAATCGTAAAGCCCACTAACTTCGATATCGGCGCGCTCGACGAGTCGCGTGAGATGGATTCCGCCCATCTTTCCCGCGCCTACGATTCCAACTCGAATTTTAGTGAGACTCAACGGACGATTCCCAGCTTCGAGCTCTTCACGAAGTTGAGGAAGAGCTGCGCTTCGGGCAGATCGCCAAACTCAATGGTGACCCGTTCAATGGCTCGGGAAACGGTCTCTTTACGTACGTAGAAGATCCGGAAGATCTGCCGAATCTTGAGAATGGTCTCTTCGGAGAAGCCAGCTCGACGAAGGCCAATGACGTTGACGCCAATGACTTTCAGTGGACTTTCGCGACCAATGACGAAGGGCGGACAGTCGTGATTGAAACCGCTCGCGCCACCAATGTAGCAGTAAGGCCCGATGCGGACGAACTGCGCAACCACCGTAGTACCGCCCAAGAACGTTCCGTCGCCGATCTCGACATGGCCGGCACACTGCACGGAGTTTGCCATGATGACCCGTTTTCCGATGATGCAGTCGTGGGCCACGTGGCAGTACGCCATGATGAAGCTGCCGTCGCCAATTTTGGTGGTCCCGATGCCGAGTGTGGTGCCGCGATGAACGGTGACGTTCTCGCGAAGCGTGACGTCGTTACCGATCTCTACCGTGGTCGGCTCGCCCTTATAGCGAAGATGCTGAGGCTCGGCGCCAATGCAAACGAAAGGATAAATTTTTGCCCGGTCACCAATTCGGGTAAAGCTGCGGATAACCGTGTGGGCCTGAATCTCGCAGTTTGCGCCAATGGTAACGTCGGCCTCGATGACCGAAAAAGGGCCCACCTTGGTTCCGGGACCGATGATAGCCGCCGGATGAATTACGGCGGAGGGATGGATGAGCGGCTCATTCATGTCGCCGAGCCCTCGTCAGCCTTTATGCCCAGATGTTTTTCGAGCCGCGCGAGGCGTTTGAACATATCCCCGAGCTTGCGAACGTTGAGGTGATTGCGGAAGAACTCTTTGACCGGAACCGGAGGGGTGCCGGTGTAACCTTTGCCCTCGAGAATGTCCGCCGTCGAACACGAGCTCATGCCGAGCTGAGTGCCGGCAGCAATATCGACATTGTCGCCAATCATCGCGCCGCCGCCGAGAACCACTCCGTCGCCAAACTTAGCGGACCCGCCGATGCCGACACAACCGCACAGAATGTTCGAGCGGCCGAGCTGCACGTTGTGGCCAACCTGCACCAGGTTGTCGATTTTGGTTCCGCGGCCAACCGTGGTTTGGCCAAGCGTGGCCCGATCGACCGCACTGTTGGCACCAATGCGCACGTCATCTTCCACCACCACGATTCCGATCTGCGGAAGTTCGACTAAACCGCCCGCCGTGCGGGAAGGGAAGTAACCAAAGCCGGACGACCCCACCACCGTGCCCGGGTACATCTTCACGCGGTTACCCACGCGAACCGAATCGAGAATCGTGACGTGAGGAAAGATTTCGCAGTTTTCACCGATCGTGACGTTCGCCCCAACGTAGGAAAAGGCCCCAATCTTGGTACCGGCCGCGATGACCGCTCCGGCTTCGATGACCGCAAAAGGGCCGACCACGACCGAAGTAGCGAGCTTGGCTTCCGGGCTAACGACCGCTTTTTCAGATACGCCATCTCCTAGCACGCGGATGGCGAATTTGGCGGCCACTCGCGAAAACGCCAACTTCGGTTCCGAGACCGCCAAGAAAGTGAGCCCGGGTTGCTCGCGAACCAACGAAGGATCGCAGAAAACCACTCCGCCGGGAGCCGCCTTCACCCGGTTAGTCATCGAGGCATCCGAGCAGAAAGAAAGTACTCCGCTAGAAAGCTCATCCAGGGCCCCAAGTTTCGAGACTTGGGCCTCGGGATTTCCGCTGAGCAGAGCACCGCTCAACCGCGATAACTCTTGTGCGGAAAGGGGTTCGAGGAGTTCGACCATGGCGTCACCTTATAGAACAAGGATTTCAAAGTAAATGCTCGGGGGCTGCGGTAAACTGAAGATTCTCCCCCCAAAATATGAGCCGCCAGAACACCTTTCAGCTTCTAAAAAGAAGCCCGATTTTTCGAAACTTCCTCACCGCGTCAACCATCTCGATGCTGGGAAGCAGCATTTTCGATCTTTCGATGCCACTGTACGTTTTTGCGAGAACCGGTTCAGCCGTAGCGCTCGCGCTTACCCACGTAGCCCTGAATTTGCCCTATTTTTTAATGGCACCGTTCACGGGTTACTGGGCCGACCACTTCGACAAGCGTCGCGTAATGCTGGTGACCGATATCGGGCAGGTGCTCTGCCTGATGTTCTTGCTTTGTTACGACCTCACCGCCTCGGCCGCCATGTGGCCAATCTTGGCCGGCATCTTCGTTATCAAAACCCTGATGATCCTGTTCGAGACGGTGACGACCTTTCAGCTGATTCCGGGGCTGGTCAAACCGTCGGACCTGGCTACGGCCAACGCCTCGTTCCTATCGATGCTGCGCCTTATTCAGGTGGTCGGCCCCTTGGTGGGCGGAGCCATGATGGGGGCATTTGGCGTACGCGGCTGCATCGTGGTGAACCTGGTTAGCTTTGCGGCGACTTTACACTTCGTGACCAAAACCAAGAACTTGGCCGATCTGCTCGGGGAACCAGGCGTCAGAAAACGAAACGCCTCGTTCGCCAAGGGCGTTTCGATAAGCTTCATGGAAAGTGTGAAGTTCATCTGGGCGTCGAAGGTATTTCGCGTGTTCATTCCGCTTATGTTCTTGTGGAACCTGTCGCCGCTCATCCCCAACACCCCTACTTTGACCTTCTACTTTACCGCCACCAAAGGGCTGAGCGCCGCCGAGTACGGCTCCATCATGAGTATGATCGGCATGTTTGGCCTGGTGGGTTACCTGATGTCGAACTACTTCTTCGACCGAATGGAGTTCGGCACCGCCTTTTACGCGGCGGCGATTTGGCAGGCCGTGCTAGCCTCGGTGGCCCTTTTGTTCTTTCCTCATCCGCTTCTGCTCGCCGTTATTTTTGCCTTTTCCCGGGCCGGAAGCTCGGTACTGAACATGGGTACGTTTCTCATTCGGCAAACCCATGTGCCAAAGGAACGGATGGGCGGAGTGAACGCATGCCTGCGTATGTTCTTCATGTCGGCGGCACCGCTCTCGTCGTTGCTTCAGGGGGCGCTCATCGACACGGTGGGGGTACTTCCGTCGCTGATCCTGGGGGGCCTCTGCTTGTGGGGCGTGGTGTATTACGCGCGTGAGCTCACGCGACAGCTCGCCAAGAAAGCTGCGGAGCGCCTACATCAAGAGGCCG
This sequence comes from Bdellovibrionota bacterium, assembly GCA_041736915.1. Classification (GTDB taxonomy): domain Bacteria; phylum Bdellovibrionota; class FAC87; order UBA2466; family UBA2466; genus JBGSST01. Next base: position 466 of record JBGSST010000139.1, on the reverse strand, counting down.
CGGCGGCCGCTTAGTCGCCTTGCTCTTCGTCTTTCTTGGGCACCTGTTTTTCCTCGGGGGCTTCGTTGGACGCGATTCGGTACTTCTCCGTCGCCCAATTTCCCAAATCGATCTGGCGGCAGCGTTCCGAACAAAACGGACGGTGCGGATTATTCTGCCATTCGGCTTCGCCTTGGCAGTGGGGACAACGAACTTTCAGGGGTTTGCTCACCTAACCAACTTTGCGGAGACCAGAATCGGTTGGCGGCCTGAGCTGTTGGTACAACCTCATGAACCGGCCACCAATTACTTTCCAGGATAGGGCGGTCTCCACGAACTCCTTAGCCTGACGAATGCGCTCGCGATCGGGAGGAAACTTCTCCAGACCGTGAAGCGTTCGTACCAAAGCCGCGCGATCTCCCAAAGCAAAAAAGTAGGGGCCGAAGAAAGGCTCGAGGTACTCGTAGCTGCCGCTTTCCTTGGGCAC
>JBGSST010000372.1:0-11318 GCA_041736915.1 Bdellovibrionota bacterium | reverse complement strand
CCTTCGGCGTCGGGGCCGCGAAAGCGCAACGGATGGAGCATGCGCTTGAGCGAATCCCCGTCGGCGGGACGATTCCTGTCGGGATGAACGAAGCCGGCGATTCCGCACATAGGGAGTCAGTTCGAGAATCAGGTTTTGGTTACGCAGACGTGCCAGCTGTTGCCCAGCACCTCTTCGACGAGAGCTTTCCCACCGAGCGGGGCCACGAGGGCGTGCATGTCTTCGGCGGTCCAGTAGTGAGCAATTCGCGGCAGCATCTGATCGAAAACGATGCTCTCGATGTTCTTGTAGGAAAGTTCCTTGAACCGGCGGTAGTACGGCGTCTTCCAGGGGAAGTAGTGTAGAACGGGCCAGATCATCGCGGTAAAAATCTTGGCGAGAACGTGGCTGGCCTGAATCGGCAGCCGCGATCCGAGAAAGCGCGCCATTTGAATGGGCACGAGCCAGATGCGGTTACCCTGTTTACCGTAGCACCACAGGTGCAGCTCGCCACCGGAAGCCAGGCAGCTCCACATCTTCTCCAGAGCCTTGGGCGGATCGGCCAAGTGGTGGAGCACGCCGATGCAAATCGCTGCGTCAAATTTGGCGCCCAACTTGTCGGGGGCGAGATCGTAGGCGGAAAGGGGCTTCACGGACACGTTGGGCATCCCGCCGAGGTTTTGTCTCGCCGAGTTAAGGCTGCCCTCGTCCACGTCGACCGCCACCACTTCCCGGGCGCCAGCTTTGGCCACCCAGTAAGAGTTTCGGCCCATGCCGCAGCCCACATCCAGCACGCGTTTGGTGGCGAACGACTCTAGTGGAGTCGTGCCCAACCAGTGTTTCAATTGATCCCGGGATTCAGGTAGGATCGTATTATAGGTCGCCCATTCGTAGCCAAACCGATCCGGCGAGCCGCCCTTTAGCATTGTCTGATTCATCTTTACCCCAAATTATAACAAACCGACCGCTCCCGAGGTGCCCCTGTGTCTCCCCCCAAGTCACGTCCGCTGCTTTCGCTCGTCATTCCCGCTTACAACGAAGAGGGGGCCATCGAACAAACGATCGCCCAGGCCAAGCGGCTCGAAGAGAAACTCGACTGCGATCTCGAGATCGTGGTGGTGGACGATGGCTCACGCGACGGTACGCCCGATGTGCTCCGTAACCTTCGCGGCATTAGTGTACTGACTCATCCGCACAATCGTGGGTACGGCGCCGCCCTAAAGACGGGGCTCGACTCCTGCAAAGGCGACTGGGTGGCAATCGTCGATGCGGACGGTACGTACCCCATCGAAGATCTGACGAAGCTCACGGAAAAGATTCACGACGGCGCCGACATGGCCGTGGGGGCTCGCAAAGGTTCGGGGATAACCGGTGCGCCGCTTCGCTTTCTGGCACGCTACGTTTTGCGCAAACTGGTCCACGCGCTCACCGGCACGTACGTGCCTGATCTCAATTCCGGCATGCGAGTCTTTCGCCGTGCGCTTTATACGAACTATAAACATTTACTGCCGATGGGATTCTCATTCACCACCACGATCACGGTGGTCTCCTTGTACAACGGCTTTCGCGTCGACTACCTGCGCGTCGAGTACGAGAAACGTCAGGGCAAGTCGCACATTCACCCCATCCGCGACTTCACCGCTTTCACGATGCTGATCGTGCGCCTAGCCACCTATTTCGATCCCCTGCGTTTCTTCATCCCCCTGGCCGGATTCTTTTTCGTGGCGGGCTTTCTCAAGGGCACGCGCGACTTCTTACTGCTCGGCTACCTAGGCAGCCTCTCGGTGGTGCTGTTCGTGGTGTCGCTCAACGTTTTTCTGACGGGCATTCTGGCGGATGTAATCGTGCGGCACTTCAACCGCTCGGGGACCTCGCGCGCCGAGCCGCTCCAGGACGCGGCTACTCCGAACGTTCACCCACTGCCCACAAGGACTGCCCGAACCAGCTCGAAGTAAGCGGGTCGAGCAACGCCGATACGGGCTGCAGGTACTTGTCGAAGATCAAAACCTGGCGGCTGACGTGTTCGTCGGAGATTTCGTTCACCTTGCCGAACTTGGCCTGCACCCACCAGCCTAGCCCGCCCACCGGGTTGAAGTAGCGCACCCGGTTCACGCGAAAACCCGCTTCGAGCAAGGCGTCGCGCATGCTGCCGCGAGAGTAGCGGCGAAAATGGCCGGCCAGCTCGTCGAGCTTGCCGTAAAGTGCCTGGTGCGCCGGCACGAATAAAAATAATTTTCCTCCGGGCTTCAGTGCCTGCTTCATGTGCAGCAAGGCGCCGACGTCGTCCTTTAAATGCTCGAGCACATTCAGGCACACGATAGTGTCGAAGGCCGCCACGCCCACCGCTTTGGCAAACTGGTCGGTGCTCAAATCGGCCTGCTTGGCTTCGATGTCGTTCCGCGCGGCGCGAATCTTGGCCACCATCGCGGCGTCGATGTCGGTGGCGACTAGCGACTGACTGCGGGCCTTCAAAAAATCGGTGTACTGCCCGTAGCCGGCGCCGATCTCCAGCGTACGTCCGCTCACCCATGGAATCATCAGCTTTTCGATCCAGCGGTGGTAATTTACGGCCAGCGGAATCGCCGGGCTCATCGTGTCTTTGCCCGTGGGAAGCGGGGAAACGGCCGAGGTTTTTTGGGGCGCCATTCCCCCATTCTAAAGGTATCTTCGGATGCGTGGACTATCTTTTTCGACCCGCCATTTACCTAGGCGCCGCCCTTTGGGTGTTTGCGCTCTGGTTCATTCCCGTGGCCGTCGACCGTCCGCAGTCTAACTCCACGGTCGAGCGTTCTTCCGAGCTTTACGAGTGGCAGGGCACCAAGGCCAACTTCGGTATGCTCAACGCCCGTTTCTACGAAACGCTCGAAGACAAAAGCCGCTGGAAAATTCACAGCGAGTTTGCCGAGCTGCACCGCCGCGACGATTACACCTACATGAAGACGGTAGTGGCCGAGTTCACGTCGATGAAGTCGGGCAACGTGGTGCGCACCCAGAGCGATTACGGCCGCAGCTACCTCTCCCGCAAAGTGGTGGAGATGAATGGTGACGTGCGGATTACCTCCAAACAAGGGTACCTGTTTCGCATGGAGTCGCTGACCTACTCGGGCCGCACGCGGCAGTTTCAAAGCCCGGACCTCGTGAGAATGGAAGGGCCCGATCCGGCCCGGCCGCGCATGCGACTGCGCGGCATGGGGATGAACGGCAATGTCGATAACGAGTACTTCTTTTTGAAGAAGCAGATCCACGCCGAGCGCCGGCTAGGCACCACGGGGGAGTGGCTCAAGATCGATTCGCAAACCGGAGAGTTCTTCACCGGTGAGCAACGCTCGATCTTTTCCGGCAAGGTGAAGGCGCTGATGCCGAAGATGACGGTGGATTGCGACAAGCTTCGCTTGGTACTGTCCGGAGACACCGAAGACATCGAGGCCCGGGGCAACGTCAAAATCTTAACGCGGGGCCGCACCGCTTACGCCGATACCGCCTCTTTGGTCGTGGGAGGAAACCAGATCTTGCTCGAGGGCAAAGCTCGCGTAGATTCGAAGGACAACCAGATCCGGGGAAAAAAGATTTTACTCTTCACCGACGAAGACCGCATCGAAGTGGAAGAGGCAGAAGGAAGCTCCGACTCGTGATTCTAAAAGCAGAGAACCTGACTAAGGCGTTCAAGCAACGTACCGTCGTGGACGGCGTGTCCCTAAGCGTCGACCAGGGGCAGGTTCTGGGGCTTTTGGGGCCCAATGGCGCCGGTAAGACCACCACTTTCTATATGATGGTGGGGCTGGTGCGGCCGGATCAGGGAAAGGTGTGGCTGGGGGATGAGAACCTGGCCGACAAACCCATCTTTGCCAGGGCGCGTCTAGGATTGGGTTACCTTCCCCAAGACGCTTCCTTCTTTAGGAAGCTAAGCGTCGAAGATAACCTCGGATTAGTTTTGGATAATCTCGGAATTAGCCGAAAAGAAAAGAGGGCTAGAGCGGAACGGGTACTCAGGGAACTGAGCATCAGCCATCTAGCTAAAAACAAAGCGATTACGCTTAGCGGCGGCGAGCGCAGGCGCCTGGAAATTGCCAGGAGCCTAGTTCTCGAGCCCAAATTTTTATTGTTGGATGAACCATACGCAGGAATCGACCCTTTGGCCGTAGCCGAGATTCAAGGCATTATTCGGCAGTTGAAGGCCAACGGGATCGGCATCGTCATCACGGACCATAACGTTCGTGAAACGTTGTCGAGCTGCGATAGCGCGTACCTCATCAAAGACGGTAAAATTTGGCTACATGGGACGCCGCAAGAAATCGTTGAAAATGAAGCCGCAAAGCGTTTTTATTTAGGTGAAAACTTTCGGCTTTAGAGAGTGACAACATGGCAATCGGACTAAAACAATCTCTCAACATGAGTCAGCAGCTGGTGATGACTCCCCAGCTTCAGCAGGCCATCAAACTGCTTCAGCTATCCCGTATGGAGCTGGAGAACTTGATCAACACCGAGCTGGTCGACAATCCGGCGCTGGAAGAGTCCGCGGACTCGGAAGCGACCGCGCAGTCGATCAATGAAGTGCAGCAGCCCGAAACTCCGCAAAAGGAGCAGGAAGGCAACAACACGAACGAAGAGTTCAACTGGGAGAGCTACCTCGAGAACGCGCGCTCTACCCCCAGCCTGCCCGTCTACCGCGGCGGCGACGAAGATCTTCCGACTTACGAAAACACGCTGACGAATCCCTCTTCCCTTTCCGACCATTTGGGCTGGCAGCTGAAGCTCGCGACCATGACGGATCACGAGAAGAAGATGGGCGAAGCGATCATCGGTAACGTCAACGACGACGGCTACCTGATGGCCACCCTGGAAGAGATGGCGCAGAAGGAAGGCTTCGACTACCACGAGTTGGAAGCCGTGCTCTACCGCGTGCAAGAGTTCGATCCGCTCGGCGTTTGCGCTCGCGACTTGAAAGAGTGCCTACTCGTTCAGCTTTACGATCTTCAGTACAACGACGACTACCTAGAAAAAATGGTGGAGAACCACCTCGGCGATCTCGAGAAAAAGAACTACCAGGTAATCGCCAAAACGCTGGGACTCACCCTCGAGCACGTCATCGAGCGCGTGAAGATCATCGAAGAGCTCGAGCCCAAGCCGGGCCGTGCCTTCGGCGGCGCCCCCTCGCATTACATCATCCCGGACATCTACGTCGTGAAGCGCGGCGCGGAGTACGTGGTGATGTTGAACGAGGATGGTCTTCCGAAGCTCAAGATCTCGCCGTTCTACAAAAACTTCCTAGGCGACAAGGATAAGGCCGCGCAGGCGGCCAAAGAGAACACCGCGGGCGGCGCCGACACGAAAGAGTACGTGCAGGGCAAGCTGCGCTCGGCCGTGTGGCTCATCCGTTCGATTCATCAGCGCCAACGCACCATTTTCAAAGTGACCGAGTCGATCGTACGCCAGCAGCGTGAATTCTTCGACAAGGGCATCGCCTTCTTGAAACCGATGGTGTTGCGCGACGTCGCCAACGACATCGGCATGCACGAATCGACGATCAGCCGCGTAACCACCAATAAGTACGTCCACACGCCGCGCGGTATCTTCGAGCTGAAGTATTTCTTCAATAGCGGTATTTCCCGAGTCCACGGAGCCGACGTGGCGAGCGAGAGCGTGAAGGAGAAGGTGAAAGCCATCGTCGCGCAAGAGCCGCCCAATCATCCGTTCAGCGATCAAAAAATCGTGGAGCTGCTGCTGAAAGAAAACATCAACATCGCGCGCCGTACGGTGGCGAAGTACCGGGAAATGCTCGGTATCCTTCCCTCGTCGAAACGTAAGAAAGTCTTCTAAATTCAGCGCTTCACGTTTTTGTCCGTTATTCCGTCATAGTAGTAAGGAGATCAAATGACCCTGCACTTTGCCTTTCGGAAGATGGAAGTTACTGACGCTTTGAGAAAAATGATTGAGAAGAAGACGGCCAAGCTAGGCCGCATCATCACGTACCCCATGGACGTGCACGTTACCGTTAGCCTAGAGAAGACCATCCACATTTGTGAGATCGTTTGCCACGCCGAACACCGCGACCTCGTGGGCATCGCGAAGACTGAAGATTTATACGAGTCGATCGACGACGCCGTGAAGAAGATTGAGATTCAGCTCAAAAAAGAGCGCGACAAGAAAAAAGGCCACGCGGCCGCCCATAAGGTAGTGCGTCTCCCCGATGGTAAAGAAGTTAAGGACATCGGGGATGGTTTTCCGCACGAAGGCAAACGCGCGCGCGCGAAACTGGGGTAATCCGGCGGTAGGTCGACCGGGCACGAGGGGGGGGAAGTTCACCCCTCGGCTAATGCCTCGGCGCTTGATCGCGCGTTGAATTCGTACCGGGGCCTGCGGAGGCTTTCGGGGTGAACTTCCCCCCCCTCGTGCCCTCGGGCGTGCTAGGAACGGCTATTCCGCTTTCTGCTTCCCGACCTCTATGAAAAGTAGGGGACTAGGAAGGTGTCGAAGAGGGAGCCCTTGCCGGTTTTTAGTAAGTAGTCGCTTTCGGAGAGAAGGCGGAGGCCGAGTTCGGGGCCGTTGGGTTGGCGGGAGAGGGCCGTTTTGAATTTGGAGACCGCGAACGGCGGTACGCCTAGTTCGGAGGCGTACGTGTTTTCCGGTGCGCCTTCTTTTACCAAACGGCTTAGGCGATCCATCAGGCGGAACTGGCGTACGAGTAGCGATAAGAGCTTTAGCTCCGCTTCGCCCGTGCGTACCAGGGCGTGGTAGCGCAGTAAGGCCGACGCCTTTTTTCTTTGCGCGACGTCGTCGACGAACGCGAAGAGATCGGTCCACGCGCCGGAGCGAGAAAACTCTTTTACGTCGTGCTCGGTGATCTCATTGCGATCGCCCACGTAAAGCGCCGTGCGTTCCAGATCGGAAGCCACGAGGCTCAGCGTATGGCCCGCCTCTTCCAGCGAACGTTCCCACGCGTTGGGGCCCAAGCGTTTGCCCAATTTCTTTTCGAGATAACCGCGCCACTTCGCCCAGTCTTTGTACTTGGGCTCTTCGACCGTAAGCACCGCGCCGGCACTTTCTATAGCCTTCACCCACGCTTTGCGTTTGTCGGCCTTACCCGCGCACAGCACGAGGCAAACGTCGGGGTTGGGGTTGGCGAAATAACTTTCCAGCTTTTCCTGTTGGGCGGCGGACACGCGCTCGTAGCGTTGGCAGATAATGAAACGGACCGACGGCCCTTCGGCGAATAGGCCGGCCATCTCTTCGAGCGACGCCCGAAACTCATCGAACGCGAGCCCCTCGCCGTCGTACGTTTCGGTGCGAAACTCGTCTAGCCCCGAGTCCGGGGGATTCTTCTCCGCGAAAAAACGGCGGAAGCGCTGAAGAATCTCCGTCACCTGAAACGGTTCTTCGCCCGCGATGAGGTAAACGGGACGGAACTTTCCGGCCTCTAGCTCTCTGAATACGTCGTTGGCTAACACAACTAAAAGAACTCCACCATCGCGTCGTAAACGTCACGCATGATATCGCGGGCCACGTCCTGATAACGCGTCTCGACGAGGCTGAGCGTGAAGAGTCCGAGTGAGCTAGGGGCTTCGAAGTCGTACGTGCGGTTGGTGGGGGTTTCCACGCGGCGGAAGCCGGCAAAGCTTCCGCTCCACAGCACCTTTCCCGTGCGGGTGTCGACGAGCGTCAAGGCCACGCTCACGTTGAGCCCCAGCTCCACGGGCAAACGGCGGTAAACCTGAAGCCCCTTGTAGCCAAAGTCGGACAGCACCGAAGGGGCGTAGCTGATACCCGTGACGGCGCCGCGAAGCTCGAGGCCGTCTTCGCCTTTATGGTCCATCACGATGTTGCCGTGGCTTTCGAGCTCTTTCACGAGCGCACTGGTGAAGATGCGCTCGGCCCCGGTCTCTTCGGTGTAGTTGTGAAACACCGGCACGAACAACCCGCGCTTACTTTGAAACTCACCGCGCAAACGGTGGCTCAACGTGTAGCCGCAGCCGCTAAGCCCGAGCATTAAGCTCGTGATCAGCAGCCAGCTATACGACGATGCTAACCAGGTTATTCTTCTGCACATAAATGAACTTCTTGATCGGTTGCCCCGCTACGAACCTCTGAACATCGGCGTGGGCCTCGACCGTCTTGCGCACTTCGGTTTCGCTGACCCCCGCGGGCATGGCGATCAAAGCGCGTTTCTTGCCGTTCACCTGCACGACTAGCGTGATGCTCGAAGCCACCAGCATCTTCGGGTCGTGCGCGGGCCACGCCGCGGTCGACACCATCGACTTGTGGCCCATCTCCGCCCACAGCTCTTCGCAGAGGTGCGGCGTGAACGGGGCGAGACACAGGATCAAATTTTTGACGGCTTCGTAGACCACCGCTTTGCCGGCGGGGGTTTCGAAGCTTTTGATCGACTTGTCCATGAGGCTATAAACTTCGTTCACTAACTCCATGGCCGCCGAGATCGCGGTGTTGTATTTGTGCGTCTCGATTTCTTCCGTCATCTTGGCGATCATCCAGTGCGTCTTGCGACGCACGGTGAGCAAGTCGTCCGGAAGCTCGTTGGGCGGTAACTCCTGCGTCGTCGCCAAGGTGGTGTGGAACGTTTGGAACAAACGCCATACGCGGCCGGCGAAACGGAAGCAGCCTTCGACACCCTTGTCGTTCCAATCCAAATCTTTTTCCGGCGGCGCCGCGAACAGCGAGAAGAGCCGCGCGGTATCCGCGCCGAACTTCTCGATGATGCTGGCCGGGGTAACGACGTTCCCCTTCGACTTCGACATCTTCGCGCCGTCTTTGATCACCATGCCCTGAGTGAGCAAGCGTTTAAACGGCTCGTCGCCCGAGAGGTAACCCCAGTCACGCAATACCTTGTGGAAGAAGCGCGAGTACAGCAGATGCATGCACGCGTGCTCTACGCCACCGATGTAACAGTCGACGGGAAGCCATTTGTCGGCGGCCGCCTTGTTGAACGGCGCCTTGTCGTTAGTAGGATCGGTGAAACGCGCGTAGTACCACGACGACTCGACGAACGTGTCCATCGTGTCGGTTTCGCGCGTGGCCGGCTTGTTACACTTCGGACACGGGGCGTGTTTGTAAGTGGGATGCTTTTCCAGCGGGTTACCCGTGACGCCTAAGAACTCGATGTCTTTCGGCAACGTCACCGGCAGATCTTTTTCCGGCACCATCTGCGGACCGCAGTCGGTGCAGTAGATCACCGGCACCGGGTTACCCCAGTAGCGTTGACGGCTAATGCCCCAGTCGCGCAGGCGGAACTGAATCGTAGCCTTGCCCTTACCCTGCATCTCTAGTTCCGACGCGATCGCCATTTTGGCGGCCTCGCTGGCGGAGTTGGAAAACTGGGCGCTGTTCACGAGAATGCCGGAGTCGGTGTAGGCCGCTTCCAGCGGCTCGCTTAGCTTCTCGCCGTCACGCTGGATGACCAGCTTGATCGGCAGATTATATTTTTTGGCGAACTCGAAATCACGTTCGTCGTGGGCGGGTACCGCCATCACGGCGCCGGTGCCGTAGTCCATCACCACGAAATCGCCGACCCACACGGGCACCTTCTCGCCGGTGAGCGGATGAACCGCGTAGCTTCCCGTGAAGAAACCGTTCTTTTCGGGATTAGCGTCGTTGCCCTTTTTCAGCGCCACGAGCTTTTTGATCTCTTCCAGCTTCGAAACCGAGTCACCCTTGCACAGCTTGGCCGCGAGCGGATGCTGGGCCGCAATCGTGACGAAGGTTACGCCAAACAGGGTATCCGGACGCGTGGTAAAGATTTCGATCTCGTCGCTGGAGCCATCCACCTGGAACTTGGCGCGCGCGCCGTGGCTCTTGCCGATCCAGTTCTTCTGCAGCGCCAGTACGCGCTCGGGCCATTCGCCGAGCTGCGAGTGTCCATCCAAAAGCTGATCGGAGTAGTCGGTGATGCGCAGGTACCACTGCGACAGCTCTTTCAGCACGACCTCGTTGTCGCAACGCCAGCAAAGGCCGTCCTGCACCTGCTCGTTGGCGAGCACGGTTTGGCAGGTGTTGCACCAGTTGACCTAGCCGCTCTTTTTGTAAGCGAGCCCTTTTTCGTAAAACTTGGTGAACAGCAGCTGCTCCCACCGGTAGTAATCCGGCAGGCAGGTTGCCAGCTCCCGATCCCAATCGTACGAGATGCCGATTCGTTTGAACTCGGCCTTCATCTGCTGAATATTTTGCAGCGTCCACGTCTCGGGGTGGATGCCTCGCTGAATGGCCGCATTCTCCGCGGGCAATCCGAAAGCGTCCCAGCCCATCGGCTGCAGCACGTTGAAACCCTTCATCCGCTTGTAGCGGCTGACCAGATCTCCGATGGAGTAGTTGCGGATGTGCCCCATGTGAATCGCCCCGCTGGGGTACGGAAACATGCACAGGGCGTAGTACTTGGGACGCGGATCGTCGTCGTTGGCCTTGAAGGCTTTAGCGTCGTCCCAGAGTTTCTGCCATTTCCCCTCGATTGCGGAGGGCTCGTATCGTTCGGTAATCATTTTGAGGGGCGAGCTTACGCTATAGAAGCGCAGGGGGCAACGGACCCCACCCAAAAGGGGGTTGGCCCCTTTTGGGAAGAATTAGGTGCGGCCGGCGGGTTAACGGGCGGTGAAGGTGACGGCTACGGCTTCGCCGTCTTTGGCCAGCGCGCGCACGTTGCCGCTGTCCGTACGCACGAGCACGGTGGCCGGAAGGCCGTCTAGCTCGCTGGGCATCTTGCCGGTCAGCATGTCTTCGACCTCATCGTACGCCTCATCGGTCGCATTGAAGGACCGGCCGTCGTAAACGAAAACCAGCTCCAGCGTCGAAAGGCTGACCACGCCGCGCACGGCGCGGGCGGCGCTAATGCTATGGAGCGACTGCCCCACGCCGTAAATCTTGACCACGCCAAGGGTGTCTACCGTGAAATCATCCACGGCCAGGGTGTTGGCCTCGGGGCGCAGCGAAACCTTCATCGGGTTGCCGCAGCCGGAAAGGAAAAGGGCGAAGAGAAATAGAATGTGTATTTTTTTTGCCATCCAACGTTCTGCTACCTCTATTGTAGCGCAAGGCATCATAAGCGCACAAGCGGAATACAGCGAAATAACCTAATGATTACATGTATCTACCGACTCAATTATGAAGCTGCTTCGGAACAAAGCTTGCTTACGTGCACTTGCCTTGGGTGGCTATTCACGCTTACCCTCCCCCCATGGAAAAAACGGTAATCCTGTCCGCCACCCGGACACCCATTGGAACGTTCTTAGGGTCTCTCAAAGACACGCCGTCGCCTAAGCTAGGCGCCGTCGCCATCAAGGCCGCCGTCGAGCGGGCGAAGATCTCGCCGGGCGACGTGGAAGAGGTGCTGATGGGCT
>JBGSST010000343.1:0-4212 GCA_041736915.1 Bdellovibrionota bacterium | reverse complement strand
ATGATCAAAGAAAGGCTCAAATGATGATCGAGCTTTTGTCGCGTTATCTGCAGTTGCAGGTCGTTTTCACCGTCGGGGCGGTGGCGGCGCTATCGTTGGCGTGGGCGAACGGCCGCTACCGGTGGCTGTCGTTTCGGCGGGAGCTCACCGCTCACTATTGTTTTCTCGCCTCGCTCGTGGCGATCGTGGCGTTGAGTCCGTGGCTTCCCGGTTTGCAGCCCGATTTTTTGCCGCGAGCCCGCGTCTGGGCCGCGCCATCGGCCAAAAAATTTCAGGGGGAGTACGCCACCGCACCTCGCGGCGCTCTGAATGTTTCTTGGCGCAACGACAAGGTCGTGCAGGCGCCTTCCGCGGTAGGCCATGCGGGTTGGTGGTTTTTTTCACTCTACCTGGGGTTAGGCCTGCTGTTCTTCTTACGCCAAGGGCGTCTGGCCGGCCGTCTGCTACACACGTCTATCCCGTGGCGAACGGGGCGGAGGGTAAGGATTCGCTTCAGCGGCGACACGGCGAGCCCTTTTTCGCTGTCGGCCTTCGGTCGCAGCTGGGTGATTGTGCCCGAAGGGTTCCTGGAAGACCGGAAAAGTTTACGCATTGCTCTAAAGCACGAGTTCGAGCACCTTCGTAGGGGAGACACGACTGCGGTTTACGCCCTGTGGGCTTGGCAGTGGCTGCTCATTGGCAATCCACTCGTGAAGTGGTGGAGAACCACGCTTTTGGAGCTTCAAGAATTCGCTTGTGACGAGACGCTGATTAAACGCGGCGTTTCGGCAAAAGCGATGGGGGGCTGCTTATTGAAAGTGGCCCAAATTCAAACGACGGGTAACTTCTTGGGAAATCATAGTCCGGTGTGCGCAGCCGGCCTCTGCTTTCCCGAGAGGTCCCGGCTGAAAAGGAGAATCCTCATCATGTCGAAAACAAGTCATACCCGGGGGCTCAAGGCCCTAGCAATCTGGTGGCTCATTGGGCTGTCGAGCGCCGCGTTCGCGGCGACCGTTTCGAGCAATCTCGTGCAAGACCGCCGCATTACCATGGCCGAAGCTCAGGCGCTTAAGGTCGCCTCCGACAAGGAGTTCCCCGTGGCGGTGAACGAGCTTGTGGTGAACGAACTGAATCGCTACGTCAGCACGCCCGACGGCCGTCAGTTCGTTCGCGACAGTCTCGCTCGCATGAAGTCGCTCAAGAAAGTCGTCGTCGATAAGATGGACGTTTACCAGGCACCGCTGGAGCTATTGGCGGTACCGATCGTCGAGTCGGGGTTTCAGAATCTGCCCGAGAAGGACAAACCCCACGGCGCGGGGCTGTGGCAGTTCATCCGCTCCACCGCGCGCCACTACGGACTACGCGTCGACAAAGAGGTCGACGAGCGGCTCGACGTGGAGCTACTGACCGACGCGGCGATGCGAATGCTGCATGCGGAAAAGCTGCGCTTCAAGAGCTGGGAGCTGGCGCTCATGGCGTACAACTCGGGGCAGGGGGCCGTACAAAAAGCGATCGAGAAGCACAAAACGCGGGACGCGTGGGAGCTCGTGCGTAAGGGGTCGGAGGTCTATCCCGGTTACCTTTCGAAGGTGATCGCGATGGTCCTCATACTGAAAAACCCTCAGCTGCTCGACTAAATTACGGGCCGGGGCACGGTGTCTCGACTTTAGACACCGGCCCCTTTCTGCCTGATTTTTGAGCAGCTTTTGGCAATTAGCTGAGGCAAAGGGGGCGGCGTAGGGTTTGCACTTCTTATCCCCTAAGATGTCGACACCATGGTTTAAGCAACTTTGTTTTGGGGGCCTCGCGCTCCTTCTTCTTCCCCACTGCTCTTCGTCTACGAAGCTGCAGAGCTCGCCTTCGTTGGAAGACCGAACACTAATCTTGATGCGCAGCCAAATTCACGACGCAAAATGCGCGGTGAAACCGCAAGGGTTGGCCGATTGTAACGTCACGGAGGAAACTCACGCTGGCAAATCGCGAGCCGGACGAAAATTGTGGTCGTTGGTATGACAGCCCTTCCGAGAAGAGCTGCTCTTCCCTGGAGCAAGAGTTTGATAGCGCGCTGGCCTCAATCTCCGAGTGCCAGCAAGACTCCGATTGTGCGGAACAACCGGACCATGCCATTGACTGTCGTGGCATTGCGCATCACCGCACCGCCGATCCCGGCACGTTGGCTTACGCGGCCCACGCCTATCGAGCCCACTGCCCCAGCGCTGGTGGGTGCCCGGAACTGGCTTATGGGGGAAGTCCTAGCTGCGTAAATAACCAGTGCCGGTACCGCTGAGCTTGCTGTCATAATAGAGGGATGGTGGGCCACCTAATCGCGATTCTCATTTTCACCTTCTTTACGGGGAGTGTTCGGGCCGAAGGCCCCACCCCGGCCGAGCAGCGTGCGCGGCTCGAACAAAAGCGGGCCGAATTCCGCGCCATCCTGAACGAGGTCACGTTTCGCGACTGGTCTTTCCGTCTGGAACCCCTGGGCGACGGCTTTTTTCTGCAAGCCCGCTTCACCGAGAAAAACCACGTCACCGGCAAGGAAGAGCCGCAGGGCGGCCGAAAGTGGTACGTGTCGAGCTGGTCGGTGCCCAATGAAATCGTGCAGACGGCGTTAAAGGCCGTGGTCACCGCGGCCGAGCACGAGACGCGCGAAAACTTCACCGTGAACGGCCACGCGGTCTTGGGCCCCCACTTCAACCACGACGCGTGGGCCAAAACGCTAGCCAAAATGGCCGGTCGCGAACCCGTCGCCCCGGTGCCCACGGTGGAACGCGTACTAAAATCGCTCAGCGGCGTGAAGTACCGCGACTGGAAACTAGAAACGGGCGAAATGAGCCGCGCCGGAGAACGGGGCGCCTACTTCCAGTTCATCCCGCCGGATGGCCGCCCGATGTCCGCCGCCCGCTATCTACCGGCAACCGCTACGGAAGAAGAGATTGCTCACGCCACGTTCAATGCGGTCATGGAAGAAGAGGGCGCCAAGATCCGCGAAACCTTCGCTTACCAGGGCCGTTCTCTATTTTCCCGCAGCGCCGGCTGCATGAACCTCATGATCGAGTTAATCGAACAGGGCAAATTCGACACCCGCCACTAGTTACGCTTTGAGAAAAGCCTCGATGCGATCGAAGGCTTTTTCGAGCGCCTGCAGGCTTGTCGCATAAGACAACCGAATGGAGTTCTCTTTGCCGAACGTCGAGCCCGGTACGAGGCCGACGTACTGCTTGGCCAGCACGGCCTTACAGAACTCGACGTCGCTCATCTTCCGCTGGGTCAGCCACGGAGCGAGGTTTACGTAGAAGTAAAACGCGCCGGTGGGCCGCGTGTAGGTGACGTGCCCCTTCAAGCGGTCGAGACGGTCCATCACGTATTTGCGGCGCTTATCGAACTCCGCCACCATGTTGGTAACGACCGAGTCGGGCAGCTTGGCCGCGGTCAGCGCGCCCCACTGCACGAACGACGTTACGTGGCTGTTGCTCTGGCTTTGGTACGAGCCCATCTTTTTGATGACGTCTTTGTCGCCAATTGCCCAGCCCAAACGCCAGCCGGTCATGCAGTGGCTTTTCGAAAAACCACTGATGGTAATCGTGTGCGACGCGATCTCGGGCCCTAAGCTTGCCACGCTGACGTGCTCGGCGCCGTCGTACAAAATCTTTTCGTAGATCTCATCCGACATGATCCACAAGTTGCGCTGCATCGCCCAGGCGACCAAACGGGTCAGCTCTTCACGGGTGTAAGTCACCCCCGTCGGGTTGTTCGGCGAGTTGATGAAGATGCCCTTGGCGTTCGGCGGGATGGCGATGTTTTTCCAGCGATCGACGTTGGGACGGAAGCCGTCCTCTTCGAACATCGGCAGCGGGAACATACGCGCGCCGGCCAGCTCAATCATGGGGCCGTAGCTTACCCACGCCGGCGTGGGCACTAGGATGACGTCCCCGGGATCGACCAGCGTCATCAGCGTGAGGTAGATCGCGTGCTTCGCGCCGCAGGTGATCAGCACCTCTTCGGGAGTCACCTTAAACTTATTTTCGCGGGTGACCTTTTCGGCCACGGCTTCGCGCAGGGCCAAAAAGCCAGGCGCCGGCGTGTACTTCGTGATGCCATCGGCCATCGCTTTGGTCGTAGCGGCTTGAATCGCCTCGGGGGTGTTGAAGTCGGGCTCACCGGCGGCCAGTGAAATCACGTCGTGACCTTTTGCCTTAAGCTCCGCGGCCTGCGCCGAGATCTCCATGATCG
>JBGSST010000300.1:0-7399 GCA_041736915.1 Bdellovibrionota bacterium | reverse complement strand
TGCAGGCCGAGGCCGACCTGGCCCACTACTTCGGCGCACCGGCCGCCCTTCTTTTTTCGTCGGGCTACCTCGCTAACCTGGCGGCGGTGACCGCGCTAGCTCCGCTTGTGGAAGGGATCGAAAGCGATGAGCTCAACCACGCCAGCCTCATCGATGGCATCCGGCTGGCCGCCCGGCCCAAGCACATCTATCCCCACCTAAAGCCTACGCGCGAAGGCGGCCCGGGGCCGCGGCTGTGGATCACCGAATCACTTTTTAGCATGGACGGCGATCTGGTCGACTGGCCCGCCCTACAGGCGGCCATGGGGCCTGAAGACTGGGTGCTGGTGGATGAGGCGCACGCCGCCGGCGTCTTCAAAGAAGACGGCCGCGGCCTGACCTCGCCGTGGGACTACACGCGCACCGTGGTCACGGTAACGCTCGGCAAAGCGTTCGGCGTTGGCGGCGCGGTGCTGCTTTGCGCTCCCGAGGTGAAGGAATGGATCGTCAACGTGGGCCGCTCGTTCATCTACACGACGGCCCCGTCTCCGTGGCAGGCGGCCTTGGTGAGCGAGGCCGTTTCGATTTTACGGGACGAGGGAAACACGCTTCGGCGGCGCCTGTGGGAAAGGGTCGAGACGACGCGAGACCGTTTGCTGGCAAAGCTTCCGGAAGGCGTTCTGCTTCCCGTGACGGGCACGTGGCCAAGGCTATCTCCCGTGCTGCCGCTGCGCGTGAGCGGAAACGATAAGGCTTTGAGATTATCGCAAAATATGCGAGAGTTTGGCCTCGAAGTTAGGGCGATTAGGTATCCAACGGTGGCTCGCGGAGCCGAACGGCTGCGCCTCTCGCTAAGTCTCCGGGCATCCGACGAAGAGGTGGATCGCCTAGTCGAATCAGTAACGCATGTGGAGTGGGTGTGATGAACGGCATTTTCGTTATCGGAGTGGACACTAACGTCGGTAAAACTACCGTCGCCGCGGGCATCGTGAAGATGCTCCACGGCAGCAAGCCGGTTCGCTACTGGAAGCCCGTGCAGACGGGCACCATTGTGGGCGATGACACCACGGACGTGAAGGCCGCCACCGAACTTCCGAGCGAGTGCTTCATGGAGCCCGCTTATCGTTTTACCGATCCGCTCTCGCCCCACTACGCGGCGAAGAAGTGGAACAAGCGCATCGATCTCGACGAGATGGCCAAGACCGCGCTGGCGGAGATGGCCGAAGGCACCTTCCTCGTGATGGAAGGGGCCGGCGGCCTGCTCGTTCCCTACAACGAGAAAGAACTGCAGATCGATTTCTTGCAGAAGGTCGGTCTTCCGCTTCTGATCATCACCAACGATCGCGTGGGGGCCATCAACCAAACGTTGCTCACCCTGCACGAATGTGAGCGCCAGAATTTGAAGGTGCTGGGCGTGATCGTGACCAAAGCGCGGGGCAATCTCGGCAACGCCGAAGCGATCACCCACTTTGGCAAGGTCGACGTCTTGGCCGAGTTTCCGACCACGGAAGAGTCGACGGCGTTGCTCGGCAAGGTAGCGGCGAATCCCCGGCTGCGGAAGATCTTTGGCCTTCCGCTGCTTCCGATCTAAGTCTGGGCTTAAGATGTTCGATGATTCCTTTTTAGGGCGTCCCGATACGCTATGGCATCCGTTCACTCCCATGCCGCCGGTGGGGCCGCGCGAAGTATTGGCCCGCGCGGAAGGGGCCTTCGTCTACACCGAGAGTGGCCATAAACTTTTCGACGCCACGAGCAGCTGGTGGTGCCAGTCGTTAGGGCACTGCCACCCCCGTCTGGTGAAAGCATTTACCGATCAGGCAAAGGTGATGGACCAGGTGATGGTCGCCCCCCACACGCATCGCCCGGCTATCGAGCTCGGCGACAAGCTGCTCGGCGCCTTGGGGGAACCATTCCGGCGCCTGTTCTACTCCGATGACGGCTCCACGGCCGTGGAAGCGGCGCTAAAGATGTCGCTGCAGTTCCAGAAGAACGTGGGCCAACCGAAGCGCCGCCGTTTCATGGCGCTCGAGCGCGGGTACCACGGCGATACGCTGGGGGCGGTGGCGGTAAGCCACGTGGGGGAGTTTCACGATCTGTTGCCGTTCGAAAGCCACGTGTTCCGCGCGCGCGTTCCTTCGCGCGCCGACGACGAGGCTGCGTGCTTGAGCGAAGTGGAAAACTTTTTGAAGAACGAGGGGGACACGGTGGCCGCCCTCATCGCGGAGCCGCTGGTGCTCGGCGCCGCCGGCATGCACGTTTACTCGTTGAGCTATCTCGAAAAGCTGGTCCGGCTCGTGCGAAACGCGGGGGCGTTGGTTATCTTCGACGAGGTCTTTACGGGCTTTGGCCGCACGGGCCCGCTCTTTGCGCTGGAGACGATGCCGCGCGATCTGCGTCCGGACATGGTTTGTTTGTCGAAGGGGCTCACGTCCGGCTTTTTGCCCTTCGCGGTCACCGCGGTAACCAAAACGGTTTACGATGCCTTCACGGGTGGTCCGGCCAAGGCGTTCTTTCACGGCCATACCTTCACGGCCAACCCGATGGCCTGCCGGGTGGCGCTCGAGGTGCTCAGGATTTTCGAAGAGGAGAAGATCGTCGAAAAAAACCGGGTGCTAATCGAGCAAATGGCGGCCCAAAAAGCCCGATTTCTCGCCCTCCC
Organism: Bdellovibrionota bacterium; assembly: GCA_041736915.1. Classification (GTDB taxonomy): domain Bacteria; phylum Bdellovibrionota; class FAC87; order UBA2466; family UBA2466; genus JBGSST01. The sequence continues at coordinate 4,761 of JBGSST010000300.1, read as the reverse complement.
CAACGTGGCCGAGGTCCGGCATTTGGGCATGGTGTGGGCGGTAGAGTTGAAAGACGCCGCCACGGGGCAACCGCCCGTTCCCGCCAACGGTCCGGGCTGGCGTATTGCTTCCGCCTGTTGGAACAAGGGGTTATGGCTCAGGCCACTCCATCAAAATCTTTATTTGACGCCGCCCTATTGCGCCACCCCCGAAGACTTGAGTCGCGCGTTCGATGTGCTATTGTCGGCGGTTCAAAAGGAGTCCTAAGTGGCACACCTGATTCGGACCGCCCCGTTACCCTTATCCTCGTCGTTCCTGAGCTTTCTCGATGAGGCCGCGGCGGACCCCGACCTCGAACACAACTGGGTCGAAATGCTGAGCCAGCTGGAGTACGTCGGCTGTCGCAAGATGCTGCGGTCCCTCGCTTGGGAAGACGTCGACCTCAAAATTTTGAAGCACATTCAGGAAGAGGCGCAGCACGCGTTTTTGTTGAAGCAGGCGCTGGGCAAGCAGGGGCTTTCGAGCTGGGGGCAAAATCCCTTCGGCGAGCTCGGGTGGGAGTACTTTTCGGGTCTCGATGAAAACCTGACCCAGCTGGATACGGATGAAATCCCGTATGCGCTTACGAGTTGGGCAATTGAGCAGCGCGCTTTGGCCGTATACCCGGCCTATCTGGCCCGTACGAAGAATGCCGACGTTCGGCGCGCGGTGCGCACCGTTCTGGCGCAGGAAGAGCACCACGCGAAGTTCTTCGGCGACGATGCCTGGCCCGATAGCCTAGTGGCTGAGATTTTGACGATTGAAAAGCGCCACTGGGAAGCTTTCGAGATGGCGATCACCCGCCAGCTGGCCCTGCGGGCGACCCCGTCCGACACGGCTTTTCCGCCGCCCATCTGGGAATGGAAAGAGATTGCGGCTACTGACTGAGCCTAAGTGCCAGTGCACACCTAGTATTCACGTGTAAGCCATTCTCGGCCCTTTTCCGCCTGACCTAGGCTCAGCGCCGCCCGCAAAGTTTCGGCATCGCCTTTGCTTTGTACCCGGGCAAGGCCTTTTGTCGCGACTCGATCGCGGGGCCGGATGTCTGTCTTTTGATCCCTTTGGGGTGGTGCCGTGGAACGTTTGCGCTGGCTGATGTTTTTTCACTTTTTAAATGGTTCGACGAGCCGCTTGCTGCGGTCGGTGGCGTTTTTATTGCCGATCTCTTTGGGCCTCGCCGGACTGTGGTTTGAGTCTCCCCTGGCCGCGGGCCTGGGGCTTTTGTGGGTCATCTTCGAAGTCCGCATTCAGTTCGCCCGTCCCCGTAGCCAGGACGCGCGCGGTGGCCTGCAGTGGTTGCCCCTGATGCTTTCTCGCTGGTCGCAGTCCAGCCCCGAACGCGAGCGCCAGATCCGACTTAAGATTGCCCAAGCGGTGGAGCTAGCCGATGGCCCGAAGGAGCGCCGCTGGCTTACCCAGCTGGATGAGCTGGTCTATCTGCGCAGTCTCGTGTTCGACGGCGACTTTGCCGGTAAGCGATTTCTCGACAAGACCTTCGCCGGTAGCCGCGTGTTGGAGACCGGGCTCGATCCCGAAGTTCTCGTTCACCCTGCGGCCGACGACATCACGCTGGCGGCCACCAAGGTCGCGCGTCTTTACACGCACCTCATGGAAACGGGCGAGTCGGAGTCCGAACCGCTGCGTAAGTTCGCGCGTAGCCTCTTTCAGTCGATCTTTCTGACCCCCTATACGAAGGAAAAGGCTCAAGCCAAGATCCTTCCGCTGGTCGATCAGATTCAGCGCGAAGGCGGCATTCCGTTTTTGGTTCTGTCGTGGATTACCGTCGGTAACTGGGATCGCGCCCGCGCCCTGGGCCGCGACCTGCTCACGCGCGAAGTGGAGCTGGAAGAAGAGTTGCGGTCCACGCTTTACTGGCTGGCGGAGCTCGGCTGGTTCAAAGAGCACGGCGACAACGTGGAAGGAAACTTCGAATCGACGATTCGTTACCTCTACCACCTTTGCCTGACCAATCCGGAAAAGGCCGGCTTCCTGGAAATCGACAGCCGGTTCTACTCGCAGTTCGAGAACGTGAACGAATTGGCGCGCGAAGGGATGCTCTTCAAAGATACTTTGGTCGAAAAGATCCTGGCGCTGTGGCACTCGTTCCCCGGCCAGTTCGATCGTCACCTGGGCGGCGTGCTCGAAACGGTGACGGGCACCAAGTCCAAAGCGATTCGGGACGTGGAGACGTGGTCGGATTTCTGGTCGCGCGAAAAAGAGAATTTCGGGCAGGCCCTTTTGCTTACCATCGAAGGCAACCTGTCATTCAGCCACCAGGACTATTCGGAAGCACGCCGGTTTTACGAGAAGGCGCTGCTGCTCGATACCGAGCTACGCGCCGCTCGCCTGAATCTCGTCTTTGCGCTGGCTTACTGCCGCGAAGCCGAGCTCCACCGCCGGGCCATCGAAAATATTCTTTCGGACAAAACGCTCTACCCCACGAACTACTTCGTGGCGGGCGACTCGCACCTTTTGGTGGGCGAAGAGCAGGCGGCCGAGCGCTTCTACAACAAGCTGCGCCAAGACAAGAAGGTCGAGCCGCGGGTGGACCACCACGTGTCGGTGCTGCTGTTCGATGCGGGGGAGTACGAGCGGGCCCTGCCGTTCGCGCGCGCCGCGCACAAGCGCTACCCGGAAGACTCGCACATTCGTTATCACCTGAGCGTTTGTTACGATCGCGTCGGTGAGAAAGACCACGCCCTCGATCACGTGAAAGAGTTACAACGCGAGCGGTCAGCGGAATGGCTGCAGTTCTACCGCTTCACGTTAGAGCGTGACTCAGGCCGCACGGAAGACGCGGGGCACACCCTGAAGAAGATCTCGCGCGACTACTTCCAGGATCCGGACGAACTGGAAGCGGCGCTCGAATTCGCTAAGGACACGCAAGACCTGTCGCTGCTCCGGCACCTTCGCCGGTACGAATAGCCTTTTCGCCGCGAAACTCCTTATGGTAGGAATTTGTGAATCAATTTCTACGGTAAGGAGTGGGGGAACATGGCTACCAGCGGCATTGGCGCGACGGCGATTGGCACGGGTACGGCGAGCGGACTGTCTTCCAGATACGACGCGATTGTCGTCGGCGGGGGACACAACGGCCTCATTACTGCAGCTTACTTACAAAAGAGCGGACTGAAAACGCTGGTGCTCGAACGTCGCCACCTGGTCGGCGGCGCGTGCGTCACCGAAGAGGTTTTTCCCGGCTACAAAGTTTCCACCACCTCTTACGTTTGTAGCCTCATGCGTCCGGAGGTCATTCAGGATCTCGAACTAAAGAAGTACGGCTACGAGATCATCGAGCGCGACCCGTCATCGTTCTCGCCGTTTCCGGATGGCCGCTCGCTCACTTTCTGGCGCGACCAAAAGCGCACGTGCGAAGAGATTGCGAAGTTTTCGAAGAAGGATGCGGAGAAATATCCGGAGTTTGAGCGCAAGCTCGAAGAGATGTCGAAGTTCGTGACTCCGCTGCTGACCACCGTTCCGCCGGACCCCACTTCGGGCAAGCTTGCCGACATCCTGGGCTCGCTGAAGCTGGGGCTTCGGGTGAAGGGCATCGGCACGGAGCTGTACGAGCACATGCGCGTGTTCTCGATGAGCGTCGCGAACTATCTCGATTTTTGGTTCGAATCGGATGCGCTTAAGTCGCGTCTGGCGTCGGACGGCATCATCGGGGCGTGGGCCGGCCCTTCCAGCCCCGGCACCGCTTACGTTCTCTTTCACCACGTGATGGGCGAGACCAACGGCAAGCCCGGCGTGTGGGGCTACTCCCGCGGCGGCATGGGCGGCATCAGCAATTCGATTGCGGCCTCGTTTCAAGCGATGGGCGGGCACATCCTCACCGGCGCGGACGTCGATAGCATCATCATCAAGAGTGGCGTCGCCACCGGCGTGGCGCTAAAGGATGGACGTGAGTTTTTCGCCAAGACCGTGGTGTCGAACGCGGATCCTCACCGCACGTTCTTAGGGATGGTCGACGAAAAAGAACTGCCGACTGATTTCACGGAAGGCATCAAGGCGATTCGCTTCCGCTCGGGCGTGATCAAGATCAACGTGGCGCTCAATGGCGTGCCGAACTTCACCGCGAAACCGAACGTAGGCGATAAGCCCATGGACCACCACCGCGGCACAATGCACATCGGCCCCGACATGGATTTCATGGAGCGCGCGTTCGAAGATGTGAAGAGGGGAATCCCGTCCAAGCATCCGATCATCGAGATGACGATGGCGAGCGTGATGGATAACACCATCGCCCCGGCCGGCAAGCAGCTGATGTCGATGTTCATCCAGTACGCGCCGCTCGTGCGTACCGACGGTAAGTCGTGGGACAAGGCCGGCAAGGATGAGTTCGCCCAAGGCGTTTTCCGCGACGTGGAAGAGTACGCGCCGGGTTTCAAAAATCTCATCGAGGACTACCAGGTCATCAGCCCGGTCGATCTACAGGATACGTACGGCCTGACCGGCGGTAACATCATGCATGGCGAGATGTCGCTCGATCAGATGTTTTTCATGCGGCCGTTGCCTAAATGGGCCGACTTCCGCACGCCGATCAAGAACCTGTATATGTGCGGCTCGGGCTGCCATCCGGGTGGCGGGGTGATGGGGGCGCCGGGTTATATTGCGGCGAAGATCGTGAAGAAAGATATGCGGCGCGCCTGGCTTTAAGGCCGCGCACGAGTCTTCCGATCGCGAACGACAAGGTGATGAGCGCCGTGATCATGGCGAGCTCGTAGAGAAACGACGAACTC
>JBGSST010000294.1:0-4321 GCA_041736915.1 Bdellovibrionota bacterium | reverse complement strand
GAGTTCGTGCGATAGCTTCCAGGCCATGTGCAGTCCGTAAGGTGACGCGCGACGGGTGCCCACCACCGCCACGCAAGTGCGCCGTAGCACCGTACCGTCGCCACGCACGTAAAGCTCGGCGGGTGGATCGTGGATCTCGTTCAGCAGAGGGAGCGCTTGAAAAAAACGTTCGTCGTTCGGCATCGCCCGCGAATCACACGCGGCCGCGAAAGGGTCAATCGCCAGCGGGGGGCGCGAGGGGGCGCGCGTCAGTCATCGCATTGGGCGTTCGCCCATTTTTCGATTTCGGCAAAGGCGCGATCTTGCTTCAGCTCGTTGATGCGATCGGAGGCCACGGAAAAGCGAAGCTTTCCCGTGCAAAGCTGCATGAGCGATTTGGGAGCGAATGACTTCACCACTTCGAGCGTTTCCTGCGGCAACTCATCGGGAGAGGTCTCTTTTTTGCCGAAGTTCATGGCACCGCTCACGATGAGGGTAATCACCTTTCCCGTCGCCGCCTGTTCATTGCCCCACGCCAGGTTGGCGGCCAGCAGCTTACGGTACTCACCCTTGCCCAGCTCCAAGCCCGACAACAAGATGTTTAGCCCCTGAATCGACTTCAATACCTCGACGCCAATGGCTTTGGTGATGCGCGATTTCTCCCCTTCTTCGCCTAGTGGAGGAACGAGCATCTTCACCGGAAAGTCGCCCCGCACCGCCTCATTCAAAGCCTTCGCCCAGGGAACCCAGATGCTGGTTCCTTTCTTCAGAACCGGCATGGCGCTCAGCTCGACGGCCGCGGGGCAGAGCCCCATCAACTTCTCCGTCAGGGAAGCCCTCAGGGTTTTGAAGATCTTCGGGTCGAGCTCGTCCACCTTCCTAGTCTTCATCAGAAAGCGATACTCTACCTCGGCATTGCGACCGCAGGCGTCGGTCATCGCGGAAAACGGGGTGTTGAGCGTGACGGTGCCGCTGAAATCGATGTTGCCCGACTGCAGCACCACGAACGCCGGGATGGCTTTGATCTTCGCGCGCAGGTTCGTCACGCTCCATGGCGAGTCGATTTGCCATCCTAGTTCGAACTTGGCGAACGACGAGGTGGACCATAGAAGCAACACCATCAAAAAGATAAAGGTACGCATGCTCAATTGTCGTCCAGCTCGATAAGCTGAGTTTGCCGCAGCTTGGGCGGAATTACGTTAAGAAACGATTGCGCGGGGATGAGGTTTTCGCCGGAGACTAAGGGATCCTTGTTGCGTAACACGAGACCCACGCTGGCGGCGTCGCCGGTGTACACGATTTGCACTTCGCCCTTAAAGGTGGGCTCCACGCCGTCGGCGCGATTCACCTTGGGGTCTAGCTCGCGGTACACGCGGAAAAAGTAGCCGTCCTTTAACCCGTCGCTCTTGCCACGATTTACCACGACGAACTCGCCCTGGTTGTAGGAGCGTGCGTCTTCATTGTCGCCGCCAATGAGGCGCGCGGTGAGTTCCGGCGGAGGATTGAAGAGCTGTCCGATCGGCACCACTTTCGGCATCGCCACGATGGAATCACCACGGCGAACGATGCCCGCAAGATTGACGATCTCCGCGCGAACCAGCTTCTCACCGAAGCCCACGATCTTAAGCTCGCCGATGCGGCGAAGCAGATTGCCGATGATGGGCCGGGCAAACACGGTGGTGTCGCGAATGGGTCGTTCGAAGCGCGCGATGGCGTAGCGGTCGCCGATGCGCATAGTCTCCGGCACCCAGATGTTCAGCCACACCTCGTCGTGCTCGTTCAAACCGTCGCGCTCGGAGTACGCGCCGCTGATTTCCCCCAGAAGCTCCTTATCCGTCAGAATGAGAATGGGAGGGCGGAACTGATTGTTCAGATTCTTCTGGTACACGCTGTCCAGATCCAGATCGAAGCCGCCCGAGGCGCGCTCGGGCAAAAGCTTCACGAAGGGAATACGAAGCTCGGGGGTGGTTTCGGCGTTGTCGGGCAAGGTGTTCGGCCCGTCCACCATCTTGTCGCCTTCCATGTAGTACTTCAAAATCTGCCCCACCTCGAGATCGTGCGGGTTGGAGAGGTATTTGTTCACCTGCCACAGCTTGCGCCACAGCTTCGGGTCACCGAACTCTTTCGTGGAGATCGACCACAGCGTGTCGCCCCGTTGCACCTTATAGGTGCCCTCTTTGCGATCGCCCACGATGTTCAGCCATTCGTCTTCGACCAGGCGGGGGCGGTTGGCGATCGTGGTGAGCGCCTCTTCGATATTCATCATGTTGAGGAAGCCCGCGTCCTGCGCCACGATCCCCTCACCGGCGGCGCCGGAGGCAATGGTCAAGGCAAGCGAACCAATAATAAAGGACGGAAGTACGCGACGGCAGTGCTTCATAGGTGGACCTTTGATTGTGGGAAAAAAAGAAAAACTACTTCGCTAATTTGACTTCGAGGCCGGCAAGTTTGGCTGAGGCCTCGGAAGTCAGCGGATGACGGGGAAAGCGGCGAACGAGCTCTTTTAGCTGAACCACGGCCTCATCATTGCGGCCCATCTTTTCGAGCGAGATACCTTTTTTGTAACCGGCCTCGACGCGGCGGAAGCTATCGGGAAACTCCCCCTCGAGCCGGTTGAAGGCGATGAGCGCCATCGCGTAGTCCTTCGCGCGGTAACGGCACTCGCCGATCCAATACTGCGCGCGATCGGAATAGACGTGGCGGGGCGAAGCTTTCAAAAACGCGGAGAAGGCTTCCACCGCCTCTTCGTACTGCGCATGCTCGAGCAAGGTGAGCCCGCGAAAATACCAATGCATCGACTCGTGACGGGAATCGGCGAGGCTTACCTCTTCTTCGTGACCAATCAAATCCTCCGCCGGGTCCTTGACCTCCACCGGCTGTACCGGCGACAGCTTCACGCGCGGAAGCCGGTTGATGGCCATCACGTCGGGATCGCCGCCGTTACGAACTTCCATCTCCTGTTTCGCCTGCAACGCTTCCATTTTGGCGTTCAGCTTTTCCAGCTCGGCTTCTTTTTCTTCCATCCGCTGCTGCATCAACATCAGTTTGTCGTCTTGGGGATCTTTCTTCACCTCGGTTACGACGGGCGCCGTGGTAGCGCAGCCCATGACCAAGAAGAGGCACGACGTAGCCAGTATCGGCTGCCATTTTGAACGTAGGTTGAACCCCATGTTATTATTCTACCGCGAAGCCGTTTTTAGAGCACATTCCGTAAAGACTTACCGCGTCACAGTCCGTAGGCCGCCCCCCGGCGCGAAACCCAAAATAGGTTTTGGTAGACACCATGGTTCTCGAACCCTTCGATCTCGAACGCGTCGCCCACGCCGCCCGTAAACGGGGCTTCGAGCGTTGGGAGCTCTACCGCGAAATTGGGGTAGTGAGATCGTACGACTACCGGCTTTACGAATACCAAGAGACGGCCGTGTCGGCGGCCGCCGCCCCCGCCGCCATCGAGAATCGGGTCGAGCGTACCCAGCGCGAAGGGCGCAACGGATTTCATTTCTGGGGAATGCGCGAGGGACGTCTCGAAAGGTTCGTCTCCCCTCACCCTTTTTCGGGCCGCTTTTTCGAGTGGCTAGGCGTGGCCCCCGGCCTCACCCCCGCCCCGTTGAAGTCGCAGCCCGATCCGCTGCCCAAGGATCGCTGGAAGTCACTGCAGCATCAGGGACGCTGCCTTACCGCATACCAGTCACGCGGCATTCAAAATGGCTGTTTCCACTATGAGGAAACGCAGCGGCGTTTCGAAGTGGCCACCTCCACCGGCGAGCTTCAGCGCGGCAACGAAGAAGAGGTATCGGCGAAGGGCACGTGGCTATACCGCGTGAACTCCGATCGCCGTTACTTCGAAAAAGAGGTGGGCTCGAGTTCCATCGCGGATTTCGAAAAGTTGCTCAAAGGGGATAGCCTTTTCAAAGATTCGCTCGATGGCTGCGTGGGCAGCCGCGCCGCTTGGCCCGCCCCTCGCGGCCGCTTTCCCGTTTACTGGTCGAAAGAGGCGATGGGGGCGTTGCTCGTCCACTTCCTCAAAGCCTTCGAAGGCGATCTCTTTTTGGACCACCTTTCTTTTCTCATCCGCCAGGAGGGGGAGCTTCCGTCGTCGTTCTCGATCTTCGACGAGCCACCGCCTTCCGCCCCTGGCACCTCGCGTTGCGATCTCGAAGGGGTAAAGGTAAAGCCCACCGCGATCTTCGGCGAGGGGCGGGCCCACCGGCTTGCCACCAACCGGGCCGTCGCGGAGGAGATGCAGGTCACCTCCTCGGGCCATGCGCGGCGCCAAAGTCTCGAACGACCCTCCACGATTGGTTTTTGGCGTCCTACCGTGGTGCCGCGGCAAGCGAGCGCG